>JBBRNQ010000227.1:0-4831 GCA_038230235.1 Actinomycetales bacterium | reverse complement strand
CTCAGAGCCCTTGAGGTTGGCTGCTGTTAGAGCATGAGCCGAGCGCAGCGACTCTGAGTCAACCTCCCCCAGAGAAGCAGCCAACCCCAGCGACTCAGAGTCAACCTCCCCCAAAGAAGCAGCCAACCCCAGCGACTCAGAGTCAACCTCCCCCAAAGACGCAGCCAACCCCAGCGACTCAGAGTCGACCTCCCCGGGTCCGGCTGCCGACTGCCGCGATCGGCGGTCGGGCCTCCCCAGTGGGCGGCAGGCAGCGGGTCCGACGGGCCCTGTCTGGGCGGAAGGACGCAACCGCTCATAGGCAAGTGCGCGGCCTTGGCGCCGGCTCCCCGAGACGAGCACCATGAGCGCCGCAGTGGCGCGTCGACGTCGTCTCCTCCGCGACCAGGCGGCGCCTACCCGGCATCGCCACCACCCGCGCCCGCCCGGCCCCTGCTGCGGCCACCGCCGAGGCGGCCACGACTGTCGCTTCCCACGCCCACCTCCAGGTCGCGCAGGGCAGCGAGGTAGCGATCGAGCTCGCGCCGCTCGACCCGGACGGCGTGCCCGACGTGGACGACGTGCAGGTGGCCACCGGCGACCTGCCGCTCGACGGAGCGGCGGGTGCAGCGCAGGTGCGCCGCGACCTCGGTCAGCGTCAGGAGCAGCGTCACCAGCGGAGTCGGGTCGGCAGCTGAGTAGGCCGAGCGGTCAATGGAGCGGTCGAGGGGACGGCGGGCGAGGGTGAAGGTCTCCATACCTGTCTTGCGCCCCGCGCGGCCCGTCCAGTGGACACCCGAGGGCACACCAGATCCCCCGACGGGGGCTCGAGACGACCGGGGCACACCACCAGTCTCCCCACCCGTCCGGAACACCCCGGTCTCCAATGGTTGAGCCCATTCTTGGGCCCAGAGCCCCTCCAAGGACGCCACCGCACCCCGGCAACGAGTAAGGCCCTGGCCGGCGTTTCCGCTGGTCAGGGCCCCACAAGTCTGTCTCAACACAGAGTGCGCCCGAAGGGATTCGAACCCCTAACCTTCTGATCCGTAGTCAGATGCTCTATCCGTTGAGCTACGGGCGCTGGTGTGTCGTCACCGCCGGGACTACCGGGGCAACGACGGGTAAGACTACCCGTCAGCCCCGCTCACGGCGAAATCGGTATCGCCGACTCGTGCAGCCGTGGCCAGGCCTGGCCGGGAGCGGCCGGTACGGCGCCCCGTACGGGCTGGGGGGAGGGCGTCGCCACGTCGCCGGCACCACCCTCTCGCAACGTCTTTCGTCGGCTTTCTGCAACTTCTTGCAGGTCAACGTTGTCATCTCCCACCTCGGCGGAAGTTGTGACTGGACTCACGAGTGAGGAGTCCCTCTCCCCCCGCGAGGGCGGCCGGGGCTCGCGTACGTTGTCAAGAATCGGCGCCCACGATGTGGACACTTCGCCCTGGGCACCATGACGCAGCACCCCCACCGCACCAACGGAAAAGGCCCCACGCCGATGGCGTCCGGGCGAAAGGAACGGCAACTGCGATGACGACCGACACGGGTAGGACCAGCATGAGCACCGAGAGCGCCGAGGCTGACAAGCCCGTCGGCGGCACCACCCACGCCCGGCTGCAGGCCTGGGTCGACGAGGTCGCCGCCCTGACCACCCCCGACGACGTCGTGTGGGTGACCGGCTCGCAGCAGGAGTGGACCCGCCTGACCGACAAGCTCGTCGCGGCCGGCACCTTCACCAAGCTCGACGAGAAGATCAAGCCCAACTCCTTCCACGCCGCGTCCGACCCGTCCGACGTCGCCCGCGTCGAGGACCGCACCTACATCTGCTCGGCCCTCGAGAAGGACGCCGGTCCCACCAACAACTGGATGGCGCCCGACGAGATGAAGACCCTCATGCGCGGCCTCTACGCCGGCTGCATGACCGGTCGCACGATGTACGTCGTGCCCTTCGTCATGGGTCACCTCGACGCCGACGTCCCGATGTTCGGTGTCGAGGTCACCGACAGCGAGTACGTCGTCGTGTCGATGCGGGTCATGTGCCGCTCCGGTGTCAACGTCCTGCGCCGCATCGAGGAGCTCGAGGCCGACTTCGTGCCGGCCCTGCACTCCATCGGCGCGCCGTTGCAGCCCGGCCAGGCCGACGTGCCGTGGCCGTGCAACGACACGAAGTACATCGTGCACTTCCCCGAGGAGCGGACGATCTGGTCCTACGGCTCGGGCTACGGCGGCAACGCGCTGCTGGGCAAGAAGTGCTACGCGCTGCGCATCGCCTCCGCCATCGCCCACGACGAGGGCTGGCTCGCCGAGCACATGCTCATCCTCAAGCTCACCTCGCCGGAGCAGAAGGTCTACTTCGTTGCCGCGGCGTTCCCCTCCGCCTGCGGGAAGACCAACCTCGCCATGCTCGAGCCGACCGTCAAGGGCTGGAAGGTCGAGACGCTCGGCGACGACATCGCCTGGATGCGCTTCGGCGAGGACGGCCGCCTCTACGCCGTCAACCCCGAGTTCGGCTTCTTCGGCGTCGCCCCGGGCACCAACGAGCACACCAACCCCAACGCGATGCTCACTGTCGCCAAAGGCAACTCGGTCTTCACCAACGTGGCGCTCACCCCCGACGGCGACGTCTGGTGGGAGGGCCTGGAGAACATGCCCGACCACGCGACGTCGTGGAAGGGCGAGCCCTGGACGCCCGACTCGGGCGAGCTCGCCGCCCACCCCAACAGCCGCTACTGCACGCCGATCGAGCAGTGCCCGATCCTCGCCGACGAGTACAACAACCCCAACGGCGTCCCCATCTCGGCGATCTTCTTCGGCGGCCGGCGCCGCGACACCATGCCCCTGGTCGTCGAGTCGCGCGACTGGACCCACGGCACCTTCATGGGCGCAACCCTCTCGTCGGAGACGACCGCGGCTGCGACCGGAAAGGTCGGCGTCGTGCGCCGCGACCCGATGGCCATGCTGCCCTTCATCGGCTACAACGCCGGCGACTACCTCCAGCACTGGGTCAATATCGGCAAGGACGCCGACGCCGAGAAGCTGCCGCGCATCTTCTACGTCAACTGGTTCCGCCGCGGCGAGGACAACTCCTTCCTGTGGCCGGGCTTCGGTGAGAACTCCCGCGTCATCAAGTGGGCCATCGAGCGCATGGAGGGCAAGGCTGCCGCGGTCGAGACCGCCATCGGCCACGTGCCCACCCCGGAGTCGCTCGACACCGAGGGCCTCGACCTGACCCCGGAGGCGATCGCCGCCGCCCTCGCCGTCGACGACGCCGAGTGGAAGGCCGAGATCCCGCAGATCGAGGAGTGGTTCGCCAAGTTCGGTGACGCCCTCCCGACGCCGCTGCAGATCGAGCTCGACGGGCTCAAGGGACGCCTCGGCGTGCTCTGAACGTCACCAGGCCAAGGCCACCACCAGCCCGTATGAAGCGCCCGGTTCCCCTCGTGGGGGACCGGGCGCTTCGTGTCGGGGACGGGCGGGCCGGGATCAGCTCGGTCGGGGCGGGGATCGCTGCCTGCCGGTGGCCGCGGGCCGGGACCACCCCGTCCGGGGACTCCCGTCGACCGACCGGGGGAAGGCCGGCCCGCGATGGTCTCCCGGGCCCAGCACCCGAGGCCGTGGAGACGGCCGCCGCTCCGGGGGGTCCGACCAGGAGTCGGTGATGATCGCCTCGAACTCGGCGTCCAGCAGCTCCGGGTCACCCAGGACCAGGTCCAGGAACTCGTCGACGACCGGCTCGCCGCGGGACACCCGCGTCGTCTGCACGCCCGCCACCTCGGTCAGATCGGTGAAGGTCATGGCCGGTGCGTGGTCAGGCGTTGATGCGCTGCCGGTCGGGACTGTCCTGCCGGGGCGCCGTGATCTCGATCCTGCGCGGCTTGGCCTGCTCGGCGACCGGGATCCGCAGGGTCAGCACGCCTGCGTCGTAGCTGGCCTGGATCCGCTCGGTGTCGAGGTTGTCCCCCAGGACGAGCTGCCGGGAGAAGACCCCGCGGGGGCGTTCCGCGGCGAGCATCTCCCGCTCCCCGTCGAGCGGGGTGCGCTCGGCCTTGACGGTCACCACGTTGCGTTCCACGTCGAGGTCGAGCGACTCCGGGCTCACCCCGGGCAGGTCGGACTCGATGTGGAAGGTGTCTCCCTCGCGCCACGCGTCCATCGGCATGACCGTGGGACGGGCCCAGGTGCCCGGGCCGCCCAGGACCTGCTGGGTCAGCCGGTCGAGCTCACGGAACGGGTCGGTGCGCATCAGCATCGCAGCCATTGCTCAACTACTCCTCTCGTGGATGGCGTCCACCACGCCGTCTGATGTGCCGTGGTGGCTATAGATTTGTTGTAGCACCGGTGACATTCTGAGGCAAGCCCGCATGGGCAGGAATTTCCGAGGGAGGGAGAGGTCCGTGACGCAGCCCGACGCCGCCCGCGGGGTGTACGGCATCTCGGTCGCCGCGGACCTCGTCGGGATGGGCGTCCAGACCCTGCGCCTCTACGAGACCCGCGGCCTGGTCGGACCCGTGCGCACCGCCGGCGGGACCCGCCGCTACAGCCTCGACGACCTCGACCGGGTCCGACGCATCGGGCAGCTGCTCTCCGCGGGGCTCAACCTCGCGGGCGTCGCCATGGTCCTCGACCTGGAGGAGCAGAACCGGGTCCTGCGCGCCGCAGTCGCGGAGACCACCGGGTGACGACCGCCTTCCACTGACCACCGCCCACTGACCACCGGCCCGCCTGGACACCGCCCCGCCTGGACAACCCGGAACGACACGACGCCCCCCGGCCGGAGCCGGGGGGCGTCGTACGTCAGGTGATCCGGTAAGGATCGACCGCGTGGTCTCAGACCGCGCGGACCTTCTCGGCCTGGGGG
>JBBRNQ010000226.1:0-4835 GCA_038230235.1 Actinomycetales bacterium | reverse complement strand
GTGTCCGGAGGGGGACTTGAACCCCCACGCCCGTTAGGGCACTAGCACCTCAAGCTAGCGCGTCTGCCATTCCGCCACCCGGACAGGGTGTCTGAGCAGGGACTTTGGGTCGTTCCCTGCTGCGCCGGAAACGTTAGCACGCAGCCTCTCCGACCTCCCAAACGGGAAGCAGACCCCTCCGTAGAGCACGCCGGCCGATGCAGGTCAGACGCGCCTCAGCACCCGCACCCCCTCCTCACGCAGCTGCCGTATGGAGGTCAGGCCCGAGAGCCCCAGCGTGAGATCGAGCTCGGCCACGAGGTTCTCCAGCACCGCCTGGACCCCGGCTCGTCCGTCGAGGGCGAGCCCGTAGACGTGGGGGCGGCCGACGGTCACGGCGTCGGCGCCGAGGGCGATCGCCTTGAAGGCGTCGGCGCCGGTGCGGATGCCGCTGTCGAGCAGCACGGGCACCCGCCCGCCCACGGCCGTGACGACGTCGGGCAGGGCGTCGAGGGACGCGATGGCCCCGTCGACCTGGCGCCCACCGTGGTTGCTGACGACCAGGCCCGCGACGCCCAGGTCGAGGGCCCGGCGCGCGTCGTCAGGGTGGAGGATCCCCTTGAGCAGCACGGGCAGTCGTGTCCGCCCCGGGAGGGTCGCGATGTCGTCCCAGGTCAACGAGGGCTTGGAGTAGATCTCGAGGAAGGTCTCGACAGCCGCCCGGGGATACGGCGAGCGCAGGTTGTCGATGAACCCGCCGGGCGTCTCCCGCGCCATCGAGACCAGGGTGCGGATGGCTCCGGCGGTCGGCCTGGCTCGCTCGGCCGACGGCGAGCCCGTGGGCGCCATCCGCCGGGCCGAAACCCGCTCCCGCACGATCTGCAGGAACCGCGGGTCCGAGGTGTACTGCGCGATGCCGACCCCCCGGGCGAAGGGGAGGGACCCGAGGTCGAGGTCGTGGGGGCGCCATCCGAGCATGGTCGTGTCGAGGGTGACGACGAGCGCGTCGGCGCCCATCCGCTCGGCCCGTCCGATGAGGCTGTCGACCAGCTCCTCGTCGGTCGACCAGTAGAGCTGGTACCACCGCGGCGACTCCCCCATGGCGGCCGCCGTCTCCTCCATGGGAGAGCTGCCCTGGTTGGAGAAGATGTACGGCAGTCCGAGCTGGGCCGCCGCCGCGCCGATGTGGACGTCGGCGTCGCGCGCCACCAGACCGGCGGCGCCCACGGGCGCCACCAGCAGGGGCGCCGGGAGCCGTCGGCCGAACAGGTCGATGTCCAGATCGCGCTGCGAGACGTCACGCAGCATCCGGGGCACGATGGCCCAGCGGTCGAAGGCGGCGCGGTTAGCCCGCATCGTGGCCCCCGCACCCGCTCCCCCGGCGACGTAGGCCCACGCCTGTCGACTCATCACGCGACAGGCCTGTGCCTCCAGCTCGTCAGGACCGGTCGGGACGGTCGGACGACGCCCCAGCGCACCGCCGCGGTAGATCGCGTTCTGCCGCGACCGACCCGGCCCGATCGTGGGGCGGGTGGACCCGGGTCCTGGTGCCACGGCATACCTCCTGCTGCGGGGCGCCCGTCCATCGGGACAGGCGCGGTGACGGGTGCGGTGTCGGGTCGGCGGCGACGAAAACAGGTGCTGCACGCACGCTACCCGCCTGCCACACTGGTGGAGTGTCGAACATCGCGCTGCGGTCGCGGACCGGGCGCGGAGTGGTGGCGGCTGCCGTGCTCGGCAGCGGGATGGCCATGCTCGACGGCACGGTCGTCAACGTCGCCGTCGTGCGCATCGGCGACGACCTCGACGCCAGTCTCGCCGACCTGCAGTGGGTCAGCAACGGCTACCTGGTGACCATGGCGTCGCTCATCCTGCTCGGCGGCTCCCTGGGCGACCGTCTCGGCCGACGGCGGGTCTTCGTCGTCGGTGTCCTCTGGTTCGCCCTCGCCTCGGCGGCGTGCGGGCTCGCCCAGTCGCCCTCCCAGCTGATCGCCGCCCGGGTCGTGCAAGGCGTCGGCGCGGCCCTGCTCGTGCCGGGCAGCCTGTCGATGATCCATGCGAGCATCCGCCCGCTCGACCGCGGGCGCGCCATCGGCTCATGGACCGGGCTCGGTGGGATCGCCTCTGCCGCAGGGCCGTTCATCGGCGGTTGGCTCGTGCAGTACGCCAGCTGGCGCTGGGCCTTCCTCATCAACGTGCCGCTCGGGGCGCTCAGCGTCGCGGTCGCCCTGCGGGCCGTGCCCGAGACGAGGGACGAGCTGGCCGACCACCACCTCGACGTGCGCGGAGCCGTGACGGCGACGCTCGCTCTCGCCGTCACGACGTACGGCTTCATCGAGGCGCAGGCCCTCGGCCCCACGCGGGCCACCGCGGTCGTCCTCGCCGGACTCCTCCTGCTGGTGGGCTTCGTCGTCCTCGAGGACCGCGAACGACACCCGATGGTGCCGCCCTCTCTCTTCACGGCACGCCAGTTCACGGCGGCCAACCTCATGACCCTGCTGACGTATGCAGCCCTCGGCGCCGTGCTCTTCTTCCTCACCCTCCAGCTGCAGACCACCCTGCGCTACCCTCCCCTGGCGGCTGGCCTGGCCACGCTGCCCCTGACCGTCCTGATGCTCCTTCTTGCCGCCCGGGGAGGTCAGCTGGCGTCCCGCATCGGCCCGAGGGTGCCGATGACGGTGGGGCCGCTGCTCTGCGCGGCCGGCGTCCTGCTGCTGAGCGGGGTCGACGCAGGAGACGGCTACGCGCTCGGCGTGCTGCCCGGCGTCGTCGTCTTCGGGCTCGGCCTGTGTCTGCTCGTCGCACCGCTGACCGCCACGGTGCTCGACGCCGCGCCCGACCGGTACGCCGGCGTGGCCAGCGGGGTCAACAACGCCGTGGCTCGCACCGGCAGCCTGCTGGCGGTCGCGGCGCTGCCGGCCGCGGTGGGCCTCTCGGGCGCCGACTACACCCGTCCGGGCGCGTTGTCGGCGGGTTTCCGGACCGCCATGCTCGTCGCCGCCGCCCTGCTCACCGCAGGGGCCGCGGTGTCCTGGGCCCTCATCCGCAACGACGCACCGGCCGACGCCGACGGGGCTCGCCGTACCGGTCCCGACGACACCCACGACCCCGGTCCCTGACCGACCCACTAGCGTGAGGTCATGGCGACCAGCCTCTACCTCGCCTCGGCCGAGGGGTTCTCCGGCAAGTCGGCGGTGGCCCTCGGACTGCTCGACCAGCTCAGCCGTCGGGTGGGTCGGGTGGGGGTCTTCCGGCCCATCGTGCGCACCGACGACCCCGCCGCCGACCACGTGCTGGCCCTGCTGCTGTCGCGGCTCGACACCGGTCTCACCCCGCAGGACGCTGCGGGGGTCGGGTACGACGACCTCCACCACGACCCTCAGGGCTCGATGGACACCATCATCGACCGCTTCCACGCGCTGGCCCGTGACTGTGACGTCGTGCTGGTCGTCGGCTCCGACTACACCGACGTCACCACGCCCACCGAGTTCTCCACCAACGCGACCATCGCCGCCAACCTCGACGCGCCGATGGTGCTGGTCGTCACCGGTGCAGGACGCACACCCGAGCAGGTGGCGACCGCGGCCCTGGTGACGGTCGACGACGCCCGGTCCCACCACGCCTCCGTGCTGGCCGTCGTCGCCAACCGGGTCCCGCCAGCGACCCTGGCTCCCACCGCCGCCGCCCTGACGACGGCCCTCGGTGGGCTGCCGGCCTACGCGCTGCCGGCCGACCCGGTGCTCGACTCGCCCACCGTGCGCGAGCTCTCGGCCGCCGTCGGTGGGCGCCTGCTCCACGGCGACGACGCCCTCCTCGACCGTGAGGCGACCGGGATGGTGGTGGCCGCCATGACCATGCCCAACGTGCTGGAGCGCCTGACGGAGGGCTGCATCGTCGTCGCCCCGGCCGACCGCGGGGACGTCCTGCTCGGCCTGCTGCTGGCGCATCGCGCCAGCACGTTCCCCAGCCCGGCCGGCATCGTGCTCAACGGGGGTTTCGACCTGCCCGTGCCCGTGGCGCGGCTGGTCGACGGGCTCGAGGTCCACGTCCCGGTGGTCACCTGCGACACCGGCACGATGGAGACGACCGCCCTGCTGGCGGCCGTGACGAGCCGACTCACCCGCACGGCCGGACGCAAGATCGAGACGGCCCTCGCGCTGGTCGAGGAGCACCTCGACCTCCCCGGGCTGCTCGACCGGCTCGACGTCACCCCCAGCACCGTGGTGACCCCCCTGATGTTCGAGCACCGGCTCCTCGACCGGGCCCGGGCGGCCGACGCGCACATCGTCCTGCCCGAGGGGGAGGAACCGCGGATCCTCCAGGCGGCCGACCAGCTGCTGCGGCGCAAGGTTGTGCGGCTGTCGCTCCTGGGTGACCGGGACGTCATCCGGGCCCGGGCCGGGCAGCTCGGACTCGACCTGGCCGGTGCCACCCTCGTCGACCCCCACGACGAGGACACCGGGCTGCGCACCCGGTTCGCGCGGGAGTACGCGGCCGCGCGGGCCCACAAGGGGGTCACGGACGAGCAGGCCTGGGACGCCGTCGGCGACGTCAGCTACTTCGGCACGATGATGGTCCGTGACGGCCTGGCCGACGGCATGGTGTCGGGCTCGGCCCACACCACCGCCCACACCATCCGTCCGGCGCTGGAGCTGCTGCGCGCAGGCAACGGGGGCGTGGTGTCGTCGGTCTTCCTCATGTGCCTGGCCGACCGGGTGCTGGTCTACGGCGACTGCGCCGTCAACCCCGACCCCACCGCCGAGCAGCTCGCCGAGATCGCCGTGTCGTCCGCGGCCACGGCCCGCCAGTTCGGGGTCGAGCCGCGCATCGCCATGCTCTCCTACTCCACCGGCGGC
>JBBRNQ010000225.1:0-4846 GCA_038230235.1 Actinomycetales bacterium | reverse complement strand
CGCCATGAAGACCACCGAGAACCCGAGCACGAAGAGCAGCGTGCCGAGCACGAGCCGCGAGCGCCGTCGCTCCTGGAGCGAGACGTCGGACAGCCCGGTGACGTAGCCGAGGAACCCCGGCACGAGAGGCAGCACGCACGGCGACGCGAAGGAGACGAAGCCCGCGGCGAGGGCCACGACGAGCGCGACCGGCAGCGCGCCGGTCGCGACCGGCGAGTCGAGGACCAGGGCGGTCGGCACGAGGGTGTTCATCACGGGCAGCCCACGGCCTCAGGCCTTCTCGGCGAGCGCGTCGTCGACGAGGGCCTTGAGGGTCGACTCCGTCGTGGCACCCAGCACCCGGGCGGCGATCCGCCCCTTCCGGTCGAGCACCAGGGTCGACGGCGTCGCCGTCGCCTTGCCCTGCAGCGCGAGCATCGGCTGGCCACCGCTGGCCTGGTCGCTGATCGAGGGGTAGGTGACGTCGTTGGCCGCCAGGAACGCCGCCCCGTTGGCGGGCGAGTCACGGGTGTCGACGCCGACGAAGACCACCGGGTCCTTGGCCTTCTCGTAGCCCGCCCACGCGGACTGCAGGTGGGGCGTCTCCTCGATGCACGGCCCGCACCACGAGCCCCACACGTTGACGACGACGACCTTGTCGGCTCCGTCGGCCGTCATCGACCAGGGCCGTCCCGTGACGGTGGTCCCCGACAGCTGGATCGGCTCGGCGCGCTTGGCCGGGGGCAGCTGCTCGACCGACCCGTCACCTGCGACGAAACCCTTGTTGTCACCCGCGCGCGCCTGGGCCGCAACGGAGTTGGCGTCATCGGTGCACCCGGCCAGGAACCCACCGGCCCCGAGCAGCAGGGCGGCGAGCAGCGCGCCGTGACGACGCGGCATACGAGAGCTCATGCGCCGACCACCGTGGAGGCGCCGGGCAGCAGGTGGCGGGCGGGCTCGCTGTAGGTGATCGAGTGCAGCTCGTCGTCGGCGTACTCGAGCGAGGTGAGCGAGGCGAGGCTGCACTGGCGGCTGCGGGGGTCGTGCCAGAGCCGCCGACCCTCGAGCTGGCAGCGCGTCGTCCAGATGGGCAGCTGGTGGGAGACGAGCACGACCTCGTGGCCCCGCGCGGCCTCGCGCGCGTCGGCGACAGCAGGCAGCATCCGCGCGGCGATCTCGGCGTAGGGCTCGCCCCAGCTGGGACGGAAGGGGTTGATCAGCCGCGGCCAGGTGCCCGGCCGCGCCAACGACCCCAGCCCGGCGCCGAAGACCTTGCCCTCGAACCAGTTGGCAGCCTCGATGACACGGTCGTCGGTGGTCACGGAGAGCTCGTGGTGCCCGGCCACCGCAGCCGCCGTCTCCTGCGCCCGCTCCAACGACGAGGCGACGACGCGCACGATGTCGTGCGCGGCCAGGTGCTCACCGACGACCTGCGCCATCTGCCGACCCAGGTCGCTGAGGTGGAATCCCGGGAGACGACCGTAGAGGACGCCCTCGGGGTTGTGCACCTCGCCGTGGCGCATGAGGTGGACGACGGTGCGCTCGCTCATCCGGCGGCTCCCGACGACGCAGCCACCGCGGCGCGGGCCGCGCCGGGCAGGGCCCGCAGCACGTGCTCGACCGCCTCGTCGTCGTGCGAGGCGCTGACGAACCACGACTCGTAGGCGCTCGGCGGCAGGTGCACGCCCTGGCTGAGCATCGAGTGGAAGAAGCCGCGGAAGGCGTCGGTCGACTGGTCGCGCGCCTCGTCGTAGTTGGTGACCGCGCCCTCCCGGAAGAACACGCTGAACATCGAGCCCGCCCACTGCACGCGGTGGGCGACCCCCTCGGCCGACAGCGCGGCGGAGGCAGCATCGGCGATGGTCCGGGCCACCAGCCCGATCCGGTCGTAGACCTCGTCGGTGCACCCGCGCAGGGTGGCCAGGCCGGCTGCGCTCGCGATGGGGTTTCCCGACAGGGTGCCCGCCTGGTAGACCGGGCCCATCGGGCTGAGCATGGCCATGATGTCGCGCCGCCCGCCGAAGGCAGCCGCGGGGAAACCGCCGCCCATGACCTTGCCGAAGGTGAAGAGGTCGGGGGCGCCGCCTTCATACGGGCCCTCGAGGCCGTACCACCCGCTGCGCGAGCAGCGGAAGCCCGTCATCACCTCGTCGGAGACCAGCAGCGCGCCGTGCGCGGTGGTCACCCGTCGCAGCGCCTCGGTGAAGCCGGGCGCCGGCGGCACGACGCCCATGTTGCCCGGCGAGGCCTCGGTGATGACGCAGGCGATCTCGCTGCCCCGGGCCGCGAAGGCCGCCTCGAGCGCAGGAATGTCGTTGTAGGGCAACACGATCGTCTCGGCTGCCGCACTGGCCGGCACGCCCGCGGAGTCGGGCAGGCCGAAGGTCGCGATGCCCGAGCCGGCCGCGGCGAGGAGCGCGTCGACGTGCCCGTGGTAGCACCCGGCGAACTTCACGACCACCGAGCGGTTGGTGAAGCCGCGGGCCAGGCGGATCGCCGTCATCGTCGCCTCGGTGCCGGAGTTGACCAGCCGCACCTCCTGCACGGGGTCGACCCGTGCGACGATCTCCTCGGCGAGGGCGACCTCGTTCTCGCTCGGCGTGCCGAAGCTGAAGCCGCGCGTCGCGGCGTCCTGCACGGCCGCGACCACGTCGGGGTGGGCGTGCCCCAGGATCATCGGGCCCCACGAGCAGATGAGGTCGACGTAGCGGCGGCCGTCGGCGTCGGTGAGCCAGGGGCCGGCCGCCGAGGCGATGAAGCGCGGGGTGCCCCCGACGGCGCGGAAGGCACGCACGGGCGAGTTGACCCCGCCGGGGATCACCTCGAGAGCGCGCTCGAACAGGGCCTGTGACGCGGGCGCCTCGAGCGGGTAGCCGCCGGTGTGAGGGTCGGCGGACGTCGCTGCCGGTGAGGTCATGAGCCCATTGTCGCAAGCCCACCTGAGAACGGTCGCGCCCGGTGGGGGGCGGGGTGACCGACCGCACACCGTACGGGTGCACGACACCGTACGGAGGGCTGTCTCGCACCTGCGGCAGGCACCTCCCCCGGGGTGGCCCTCAGACCCGCATCAGGGTTGCGTCAGGCGCTCTCGGGCCGGACGACGGAGACGACGGCCGCCGCCTCGGCGCACCGGTCGGTGTCGGGCTGGGCCTCGACGACCCGCGCCAGGGCCGAGCCGACGATGGCGAACTGCTCCGGCGTGACGAGGTCGAGCAGGTGGCGACGCACGCTGGCGACGTGGGCGACGGCGACGTCGAGCACCCGCTGGGCGCCATCGGGGGTGAGGACGAGCTCGACCCCGCGGCGGTCGTTCTCGCACGGCTGGCGCACGACCCACCCGCGCCGCTCGAGGCGGGTGGCGGTGTGGGTCAGGCGGCTGCGCGACTGCACCACGAGCTCGGCAAGCTCGGACATCCGCAGCCGGTGGCGGGGCGTCTCGCTGAGCATGGAGATGATCTCGTACTCCGACAGGGCCAGTCCGTGCTCCTGCAGGTCGCGGTCGAGCGCCTCCTCGAGCATCCGCGTCCCCCGCAGGTAGGCGCGCCAGGACCTCTGCTCGTCGTCGTCGAGCCACCGGGTCTGGTCGGGCATCTGGGTCCTCGGATCGGGGTGTGGTGGGGAGGGAGGGGAGGTGTCAGGCGGTGTCAGGAGGTGTCAGGAAGCGTCGCTGGGTGTTTCGGTGGATCTGTCGGTTCTTCTTGTCACCGCCGCCTGTTTAGTTTAACATTCAATTTCGTACGGCGGGCAGCTGCCTCGGACAACCCGGCACGCGCCCGAGACCTTCAGATTCTCATGTTTCTACCCAAGGAGTACCCATGGCCAGCATCACCGACCTCACCCCCGGCACCTGGACCGTCGACGCGGCCCACAGCGAGCTGGGTTTCACCGCCCGCCACCTGATGGTCTCCAAGGTCCGCGGCAAGTTCACCGACTTCACCGGATCCGTCGAGGTCAAGGAGCCCGTCACCGACTCGGTCGTCACCGCCACCGCCAAGCTGGCGTCGGTCGACACCAACAGCGCCGACCGCGACGCCCACCTGCGCGGCGAGGACTTCTTCAACGTCGAGAAGAACCCCGACATGACCTTCGTCTCGACCTCGGTCTCCGACTCCGAGCTCGCCGGCGACCTGACGATCAACGGCATCACCAACCCGGTCGTCTTCGACATCGAGTTCAACGGCGTCGCCACCGACCCGTGGGGCAACACCAAGGCCGGCTTCGAGGCGACCGCCGAGATCAACCGCAAGGAGTGGGACCTCAACTGGAACGCCGCCATCGAGGGTGGCGGCGTGCTCGTCTCCGAGAAGATCAAGATCGCCCTCGACGTCGAGCTCCTCAAGGGCTGAGTCCCCCCGCAGCGACGCGAGTGAGGGGCCGGGCATTTCCCACCCCCCTCACTCGTTGACAGGACGCGGCCGCATCGTCACCCCCTGGACGGTGCGGCCGTTTCCACGCCCACACCCCCGTCGGCATGTTGCTCCACAAGTGCCCTTTTCGGGGCTCAGAAGCGTGCTTTAGGGCACTTCTGCGGCAACAAGGGGACTTGGGGGGTGGATCCCGGCAGGGGAGGTCGCGGTGGGTCGTCCACAGGGGGTGCGACCGCGGCGCCGGTCCACAGGGGGTTCGCCACGCGGCCCCGATCGGCGGTCGTCGCTGAGAGCCTCAGACGTCATGATCGACGTCGCCGCCACCCTCCTCGAGCTCGGGCCGGTCTTCCGGGGGACGGAGGCCTCCAGGGTCGGGCTCAGCCCCAAGGTCATGCGCCGGGCTGTCGGCGCCGGTTGGGTGCGGCGGGTGGCTCCCGGCTGCTTCGTCGACGCGACCGTATGGAGTGCCGCCCGGTCCAGCGACCGTCAGGTCCTGCTTG
>JBBRNQ010000224.1:0-4881 GCA_038230235.1 Actinomycetales bacterium | reverse complement strand
GGTCGAGCGGAGCGTGGCCTCGGCGGCCTACAGCTTCGTCCGCTTCAGCGGTGGGGCCGTGGCGCCCTGGCTCGCCGGCAAGCTCGGCGAGGAGGTCAACATCCACGTGCCCTTCTGGGTCGGCGCCGGTGGTGTGCTCCTCGCGGCGGTCGTGCTCGCCGCCACCCGTCCCTACCTGCGGCACATCGACGAGCCCGAGCCCGCCGAGACGCAGGTCGAGGAGATGGAGGACGAGGCGATGGCGCTCAGCGTCGGCGACGCCTGACCACCGGGGGTGGCCTCAGCGCTGGCCGCCTGGAGGAGCGCCCGTCGGCGGGTGGTCACGCCACCGAGGCGCTGCGGCGCCGGTCGGTCGGGTCGGAGGCTTCGTAGGCGTCGAGGACGGCGCCCGGCGTGGGATAGCAGTCGGGGCTGGACGGCACCAGCAGGCCGTGGGCGGTGAGCTGCTCCTGGACGGCGGCATCGGCGCCGGAGAACACGACGCGAGTGCCCCGGGCGGACAGCCGGCTGATGGAGCGGCGCAGTGTCTGGGCGGCCGTGAAGTCGATGTCGCTCAGCGCGGTGCAGTCGATGCAGAACCAGTCGAGCGCGGCGGTTGACGACGCGAAGGCCGCCAGGTCGGCGGCGAGCGTGTGCGCACTCGCGTAGTAGAGGCTGGAGGGGAAGCGGTAGATGACCAGACCCTCGCGGGTGCGCACCTCAGCCGTGGCGGTCACCGCCTGCCAGTGCCCGCCCGGCTGCCGCGTCAGCACCTGGGTGCGCGGCCCGTAGCTGTGACGCAGGTGGTCGACGATCGAGGCGAGCATCGCGAACACGATGGCCTGCTCGACACCAAGGACCACCACGCCGACCATGGTGAGCAGCGCCAGGATGAACTCGACCCGCCGGACCCGCACGATCTCGGCGAGGCCCTCGAGGTCGACGAGCTCGACCCCGATGAGGAAGACGACTGCCGCCAGCACGGCGACCGAGAGGTGCGCCAGCGGGGCACTGGCGACGAGAACCACCAGCAGGACCACAGCACAGCAGCTCAGCTGCGCCAGCTGGGTGCGTCCGCCGGCGCTGGTCACCATCTGCGTCTTGGTCGGGCTGCCGTTCACGACGAAGCTGCCGGTGAACGCGGCGATGCCGTTCGCCGCTCCGAGGGCCAGCAGGTCGGCATTCGAGTCGAGGTCGTCGTTGTAGGTATCGGCGTAGGCCCTGGCGGTCGCCACCGACTGCGCCAGGATCACCGCCGCCATCGACACCGCAGTCATCGCCAGCGCTGACGTGTCGTGCACCGTCACCACGGGGACGAGCAGCGGGGGCAGGCCACCGGGGACGCGGCCGATGACCTCGACGCCGTGCGAGGGAAGGTCCCACAGCACGCTGACGACGATGGAGACGGTCACGGCGAGCAACGCTGCGGGCACCCGCTTGGCAGTCCTGCGGAGCAAGGGGACCCCGAGCAGCACGGCCGCCGCCACGCCGACCGTGGCCAGGGACGCCCGGGGCAGCGCGGCGACCGAGCCGATGAGCGTCCCGAGGGCGTTGTCGGCGTGGACGGTCACGCCCAGCAGCTCCGGCAGCTGGCCGATCGCCACCGACACGCCGACGCCGGAGAGGAAGCCGACCAGCACGGTGCGGGAGAGGAAGTTGGCCAGGAACCCGAGGCGAGCCACCCGGGCGACCACGAGGAACACGCCGGTGACGAGCGTGACCAGAGCGACGAGCTGCACGTAGCGCGGCGACCCCGGCAGCGCCAGGGCAGCGACGCCGGCCGCGACGATCGCGGCCGTGGCGGAGTCGGCGGCCACCACCAAGTGACGCGAGGAGCCGAGCACGGCGAAGACCGCCATCGGCACGAGCATGGTGTAGAGCCCGGTCTCGACCGGCATACCGGCGATGCGCGCGTAACCGAGGACCTCGGGGATGCCGAGTGCCGCGAGGCTGAGCCCGGCCAGCACCTCCCGGGGGACACCCTGCCCCGAGAGCGGCAGCACGCCTCGCAGCAGGGGGAGGCGGAAGGCCTTCGCGGTCAGCGGCCCCCCGCTCGGACCCACGGCGTCGCGCCCGTCCTCCACCACGGGCTACGGCATGGGTCGGGTGAGGGGCGAACCGCCCGCGGAGAGGTGAGCCTGGACCCGGGCGATGTCGGCCTCGGTGGGCAGGACGGTGCTGGCGCTGCGGATGGCGGCGTCGATGGCGTCGGTGGTGGCCGCGTCACCCGTGGCGGCCAGCTCGCGGGCCACCAGGACGACCTCGTCGGGTGAGAGCTGGCGGCGCAGCAGGGCGAACAGGGGTTGGTAGTCGTGGACGGGGACCCCCTCGGGGTAGCCCTCGCGCAGGAACTGCACCACGGACTGGATGGAACGCGGTAGCGCCACCGTCATCAGCCCCTGACCAGCAGGGCGATGCCGGAGGCGGCGCAGACCAGGGTGAGCACGAAGCAGATGCCGGCCACCGCGAGCCCGGCCGCTCGGCGCAGCGGGCGATCCCCTCGGGCGCGAGGACCAGGCAGAGCGCCGGCGCCGGCTCCCGCAGGTGCTGCCGCGCGCAGGCCGAGGGCGAAGACAGCCGGCAACCCGGCACCGGCCAGCAGAGCGACCGCACACACCCTGGCGACTGCGCCGAGGTCGATCCAGGAGCTCATGGGCGTGATCCCGTCTGCGGCAGTTCCGCGGGCTGGACGGGGCCCGACGCGTTGGTGGTGCTCTCGATACTACGGCCGTCCCAGTCGGTGTTGACGTTGGCCGCCGTGACTGCGTCCCGGCGCGAGGCCCTGAACAGGGCGGCACCTCCCATCAGGAGGCCCACGAAGAGCACGACCACCCCGACGGTGCCTCGCAGGGCGAAGGTGACGAGATAGGCGGCGGCGCCGACGGCGCCGGCGGCGGGCAGGGTGAGCAGCCAGGCCAGCACCATCCGCCGCGCGACGTGCCACCGCACCTCTGCGCCGCGCTTGCCGACCCCGCTGCCCAGGATGGAGCCGGTGGCCACGTGAGTGGTTGACAGCGCATACCCGAAGTGCGAGGAGACGAGGATGATCGCCGCGGACGCGGTCTCTGCGGCCAGGCCCTGGGGTGGGTCGATCTCCACCAGGCCCTTGCCCAGGGTGCGGATGACGCGCCAGCCGCCGACGTAGGTGCCGGCGCTGATCGCGACCGCGCAGCTGACGATCACCCACATCGGGGCCTTCACCCCGGTGGCCAGCGACCCGTCCGCGATCAGGGCGAGGGTGATGATGCCCATCGTCTTCTGGGCGTCGTTCGTGCCGTGCGCCAGGGACACCATCGAGGCCGAGCCGATCTGGCCGATGCGGAAGCCGCGGTTCCGCGTCTGGCCGTCGACGCCCTCCGTGATCCGGTAGACGAGATACGTCCCGATCGAGGCCACCACCCCCGCGATGACGGGAGACAGGGCCGCGGGGAGCAGGACCTTGGCGACCAGACCATGCCACTGCACAGCGGACTGCCCGGCCGCGGCGATCGTCGACCCGATCACCCCACCGATGAGGGCGTGTGACGAGCTCGACGGGATGGCCAGGTACCAGGTGGTGAGGTTCCAGGCGATGCCGCCCACGAGCCCGGAGAACACGACGGTCAACGTCACGACGTGGGTGACGACCAGGCCACTGGCGATCGTGGCGGCGACGCTGAAGGACAGGAAGGCTCCGACCAGGTTGAGGATGCCGGACAGACCGACCGCGACCTTCGGTGGGAGAGCTCCGGTCGCGATCGACGTCGCCATCGCGTTGCCGGTGTCGTGGAAGCCGTTGGTGAAGTCGAACGCCAGGGCAGTCACCACCACCAGGGCCAGCACCAGGTGCTCGTTCACCACACCATCCCTGCTCCTCCTCGTGCCACGGCGACGCCGCGAGCGCCTTCATCCTCGAGCACCACGGTTTCCCCGAGGGGGGACGAAGGTCCCCCCGAGACGCCCTGCATGACCGCCGACAACATGGCGTCCGTGGTCGCGCTCGTCAGAAGCGGTAGCCGAAGCGCTCGATGTCAGCGACGAAGGCCCGCCCCACCGCCTCGCGGGCGTCGTCATACAGCTCGCGGTAGTCGCCACGGGCGCTGGTGTTCTTGCGCGGCAACGAGATCCCGGTCAGCCCGCGCGCCGCACAGAGCGCAGCGAAGTCGTCGTCGAGGGTCTCGACCCGCAGCACCGTGTCGACCTTGAGCGCGCCCGACCCGTCGCCGGCGAAAGTCGGTGAAGGTCGTGAAGGCCGATCCCTGCCCCCCGCGCAGCACGTAGTCGCGGAAGTCGAGCTCCCTCGCCCGGTCGTGCGACTGCGGCACCGTCTGGCGCTGGTAGTGGTAGACCGAGACCATCCGGTCCCACGGGTTGCGCACGACGGCCCCCGATGCATCCCGGTCACGGCCCGTCGCCAGGCGAAGAGACGCCCGAACTCTCTCGCGTTCATGTGGTTCCACGGGCCCGGCCTGCGCAGCGCCTGGTGACCCGCCCGGGCGTAGGCCTCCCACACCGCCGACCGGTGCACGTGCAGCGCAGCCTCGATCGAGCTCGACCCCGCCTTGTTGTAGGCGAGGAAGACCAGGTCGAGAGCGGGCAGCACCATCACGAGGGGTCACGCTACCGGCCAGCCTATGCTGGGCGCGCCCGATTCGACCGGGTGCCAGCCACCAGGAGGACCCATGACGCTCGACGCCGTGGGTCGTCTGCGGCCCGCACGGCAGCAGCGTTCGCCCGCGACCTGGCGGTCGGTCGGCACCATGGCGAGCGCCGCCCTCGCCATCGCCTCGTGGTTCTGCGCCGCCGTGCCGCACGAGTTCTCCCCCGTGGTCTGGCCGGGCGTCGTCCCCTGGCGCCCGGAAGGCGGCTCCAACCTCGCCGCGTCGGTGGCGATCGCCGCCACGGGCGTCCTCGTCTACTCCT
>JBBRNQ010000223.1:0-4924 GCA_038230235.1 Actinomycetales bacterium | reverse complement strand
CGGCAGCTCCCTCGGCGGGGCCCGGCCCAAAGCGCACGTCCGCGACGCCGACGGCAACCTCGCCATCGCCAAGTTCCCGAGCGCCGCGCACGACACGTGGAACGTCATGGCGTGGGAAAAGGTCGCGCTCGAGCTCGCCGCCCAGGCCGGGATCACCGTCCCCGAAAGCACCCTGCTGAACCTCGCTGGCCGGAGCGTTCTGGTCGTGGACCGGTTCGACCGGACTCGCGACGCCGACGGTGGACCCGCCGGCCGCGTCGGCTACGTCAGCGCGATGACGATGCTCCAGTCCACCGACGGGCAGCAGGGCAGCTACCTGGAGATCGCCGAGGCCATCGAGACGCGCTCGTCGCACGCCACCGCGGACCTGCGCCAGCTGTGGCGCCGGATCGTCTTCTCCATCCTCATCTCCAACACCGACGACCACCTGCGCAACCACGGGTTCCTTCACGAGGACGGGGACACGTGGCGGCTCTCCCCGGCGTTCGACATCAACCCGGACCCCGCCCCCGGGCCCAAGCACTTGAGCACGGCCATCGACCTGGCTGATGACACGGCGAGCATCTCACTCGCACTCACTGTCGCGGACTACTTCCGACTCGGCACCGAGGAGGCCGCGAACGTGGTCGCGCAGGTTCAGACGGTCGTCTCGCACTGGGCCAGGGTCGCCCGCCAGCACGGTCTGTCCTCGCAGGAGGTCACCGCCATGGCGTGGGCGTTCGACGCGCACTCCGCGCGCGCGGCGACATCGGCATAGCGATCGCCCTCCTCTTCAGATTTCGGGGTGATGAAGGTGTGCACAGTGGCCACAGATCGCGTGCACAGACCCGGACATCGCGCCTGGCTGACGGCGCTGACCTGCGGCTTCGGAGTTTCGTCACCATCCCGCCAGCCAGGGGACCTTGACGAAACTTGAGGTCCTGTGGGTGACGAAACCCCTCGTGGGCGACCGGTTGAGGTCCAACGGGGGGTTTCGTCGTTGCGGGGCGGGGCGGGGCCGGGCGCTGCTTCCTCCTACCGGCACCCGCCGCGTCGGGTTGAGAGAAGGCGCCGCCTGGCCTGGGCGTGCGTGGCGGCTGGGGTGTTGACGGGTGTCGTCGCCACCGTTGGCATCGCCGGCACCGTTACTGGCTACCTTGTGGTCGACCAACTGACCCGCCACCTGGGCATCGCCGTGCTCCTGACGCTCGCACTGTTCCTGCTGTCCGCGTGCGTGGCACCGGTCAGAGGGGGATGGCGAGCCCCCGCGCGGGCGATTGTCGCGGGCTGCCTGGCTGCCTCGTGGCTGGGCGCGGCAGTGCTCACCCTCTTGGTGGCGGACGCCGACGAGTCGCGGTACGTCTCACCTGACGGCGGTTCTGTGCTGGTCGTGACCCAAGGCTGGGCGATCATCGACCCCGTGTGGGACGTCTCCGTCAGGCAGTCCTCGTGGCTGGTCGCCCGGTCATGGCCCCTCGGCTGCTTCAACGGTGACGACCGCAACAACGGGTTGGAGTCCATCCGGTGGATCTCACCGACACGCCTCGAAGCGACCGCCGGATCGGGACTCACGTACGTCGTGACCGTCGACCAGGGCGACTCTCGACCGGACCGGACCCTCTCGTTGGGCTGCGACGACTGACCGTCGTGAAGCGGAGGGGCCCCGGCGGGGGCGGTGGCTGCCCGCGCCGCACCCTCGACGATCTGAGTGTGACAGCCCTCGGCCGCCGTGACGGTGGGGTCGGGATTCGATGACCGATACGTGAGGGGCTGACCCGTGAGCGACGTGCCATGGAAGGTCGCGCAGCACTGCTACTTCTGGATAGCCAGCCCTGCGGCCACCGCCGCCGAGATCACCGAGCTACTCGGACTCGAGCCAGACCGCATGACCGTCCGGGGGAGCAAGCGGACCCGGGCAGCCCCGACCGGACCATCATCGGTGTGCACGGATGGTCCCTGAACGCGTGTAACGACCAGGGTGCTGCGCGTTGCTCCTGGTGCTGACCTGCGGCTTGGGAGTTTCGTCACCATGCCGCCAGCCAGCCAGGGCTCGCATCGTGCCCATGACCAGTGGTTCAGAGGCTGCCTGACAGCATCGCGCGTTCGTGAGCTGCCCCAAACCGACGACGGTCCATGGTTGACGTGTCGTGGCAGGTCCTCGTGTTCTTGCTCAGTCGCGCCAACCGGGGGGCACTACCGACGACCATTGCTCTCTCTCACTGGGTATTTGTGTCAAGATTTACCCCTTTTGACCTGAGGCAATGGTCGTCGGTAGGCGGGGGGCGGTCGCCGCGGGAGCCCCCGTCGGGCCCCGGGGCCCACGCCCTTCACCGGAGAAGTCGGCCTGTGAAGGGCCGCGGCCCTCGGTCGAGATGAGCTGAACCGCCTTGCCGTCCGACCAAGGTTTCATATTTGCTGCCCTAGGCCGCTTGGGGTCTCAGTTCTGAGATGTCAAGGAGTGGGCATGGCGGGAACGACGGGCGGGCGAACCCCAGTCGCCGTGGCGCGCGCTCTCGACGGGCGGGGCCGTGACGTGAGCACCTGGCGCAAGCTGCGCCACCTCTCGGTCAAGCAGGTCGCCGACCGTGCCGGTGTCAGCCGCAGCACCGTTCTGCGCCTCGAGAGCGGCCGAGGCGTCTTCCTGGAGAACCTGCTGCGTGTCACTCGCGCGCTCGGTGTGCTGGAGCTGGTGACCAAGGCGCTCGACCGCTACGCCACCGACCTGGGTCGCCTCCGCGTCGGCGAGGCGCTCCCGGGCAGGGTGCGAGCTCGCAGAGCCGGCACGTGAACGGTGTCGAGGTCTGGGTGTCCATCCGGGCCGTCGATGTGCGCGCCGGCACCCTCTACCCGCACCGCCGCCGCGGCAGCACCGAGAGTGCCAGCCTCACCTACTTGAACTCGTACATCGCACACCCGGGTGCCTACTCCCTGCAGCCGCGGCTGCCCCTCCAGGGCGGCGCCCACCGTCGTGGCGGTGAGTCATGACCGGTGCGACGCCGGGTCCATGTCGATGCCGACGACGCCGGCCACGCTATGCAGGTCGACGTCGTAGGCGAGCAGAGTTGCACTGTTGCGCCAGGCGACAGCGGCGATGAGGCAGTCGATGAGGCCGCGCGGAGTGACGCCCTCCTGACGGCACTGGCGGTGGATCCGTGCGGCCGCTTCGAAGTCGGGGGCAGGGTCGACCGCGTGCAGGTGAAATCGCTGCAGGAGCCGGCGCAGGTCGCGCTCGCGGGCCCCAGTTCGAGCGCCGGCCAGAACCTCCATCATCACTGGCTCCGTCACCGCGAGCGGACCCCCATCGGCGACCAGCTGGGTGAGCCTGACGTCGACGGTGCTTCCGGAGGCCCGGTCGAATTCCACCCAGGCAGACGTGTCGACCAGGATCACTCCTCCGGCCGCCATGAGGTGTCAGCCGGGATCTCGCCGAGCGCGTGGGCGCTACGCATGGACAGCGCCTCGTCGCGGGTCATGGGCTGTCCTGCAAGGTGGCGAAGCGCGGTGACCCGGGGTCGAGGGCCTTCCACACCCTTACCGGTCATGGGTCAGGTCGTCCAGACCAAGCCAAGGACCCGCCGGACGACGACTGGCTCGCCATCAGGATCAGCGCGGTAGCGTGCGCAGGGTGAGCGACGACGCCCCCGCCCGGCCCGACCCGACGACCCTGCCCACCGTGCAGCAGCGCGGGCTCTACTACGAGGAGCTGGCCGAGGGGGTGCGCTACGTGCACGCCCCCGGCAAGACGGTCGAGGACGCGGAGAACGGCATCTTCAGCATGCTGACGATGAACCCCGCCGCCCTGCACCTCGACGCCGTCGCGGGGGCGGAGGGCGAGTACGGCAAGCGGCTGGTCAACTCGATGCTCACCCTCTCGACCCTCGTCGGCCTCGCCGTCGGTCACATCACCCTCGGCACGACCGTCGCCAACCTCGGCTTCGGCCGCATCACCTTCCCCGCCCCGGTCTTCGGCGGCGACACGCTCTTCGCCAGCACCGTCGTGCTCTCGAAGCGCGAGTCGCGCTCGCGGCCCGGGGCCGGGATCGTCGTGCTCGAGCACACCGCGCACAACCAGCACGGCGTCGTCGTCGCGGTCGCCGAGCGCTCGGCGATGATGCGCCGCGCCCCGGCCGACGCCTGAGGCGGGCAGCACATGACGTCGTACGGCGACCCGCCGGTGGCAGACCCGCCTGACTCGCCCGCCCAACCCGACCAGCCGGACCAGCCCGATTCACGCGACCCGCTCGGGCCGGCGGTGCTCTTCTGCCCCGGTGACCGGCCGGAGCGCTTCGCCAAGGCGGCCGAGCGCGCCGACACCGTGATCCTCGACCTCGAGGACGCCGTCGTGCCGGATGCGAAGGCGGCGGCTCGCGACACGGTGGCGGCGGCACTGCCGGGGCTGGGGCCGCTCGTGATCGTGCGGGTCAACGCCGTCGACACCCCGTGGTTCGCCGACGACGTCGCCATGCTGCGACGCGTCGGGCACCGCCGGATGATGCTCCCGAAGGTGGGCAGCGCCGCGGACGTCGAGCTCGTGCGCGACCTGTGGGTCTTCGCCATCTGCGAGACCGCGGCAGGGGTGCTGCACGCCGAGGAGATCGCCGCTCACCCGGCGTGCGCGGCGATCATGTGGGGCGGTGAGGACCTCGTCGCCGACCTCGGAGGACGCCGCAGCCGTGACGCCGCGGGCCGCTACTACCCCGTCGTCGAGCACGCCCGGTCGCGCGTGCTGCTCGCGGCGGTCGCCGGCGGCGCGGTCGCCGTCGACAGCCTGCACCTCGACATCGGCGACCTCGAGGGGTTGGCCCGCGAGTGCGCCGAGGCGGTGGACGTCGGCTTCGCCGCGAAGATCTGCATCCACCCCAGCCAGGTGCCGGTGATCCGCGCGGCGTTCACCCCCGCCCCCGAGCAGGTCGAGTGGGCCCGCGCCGTCCTCGAGGCGGCGCGT
>JBBRNQ010000222.1:0-4969 GCA_038230235.1 Actinomycetales bacterium | reverse complement strand
GGGTCGCTCGGGTCCTGGATGACCCGGGTCCGGCGCTCGACCCTGGTGTCACTCGTGCGGGGGCTGAAGCGCTGCCGGTTCTGGATGGTGCCGATCACCATCACGAGAACGCCACCGATCATGAAGATGTAACCCACCGCGTTGAGGTTGACGTTGAGGTACTGGGTGTCGACGGTCGAGAAGCTCATGACCGCGCCGACGAGGATGAGGAACACTCCGAGACCGATACCCATGTCACTGCCTTCTTCGTGAGGGACGACAAGGACTGGTCGCCTCGTCAGACGCCCGGCAAAGGCCAGGCCGGTCGCGTCATACCCCGTGGTGACGCGGACCATGCCTCCCGCGTCGAGATCGACTGGCACCGCGCCCCTTTGGGGGCACCTGCCCCCGTATGCGGCTCGTCGCCCCGCCGCCTGGCCCGCCGCGCGCCTTCGCGGGCACCTGCCCCCAATGCGGGACAGCCCGGGCGAGCGCGGATTCGCGGGCAGGTGCCCCCCAATGCGGAACCGCGCACCGCGGGCCGCGCGGATTCGCGGGCACGTGCCCTCACATGCCGACGCCGCCCCCTGTGGACGCCGCGGATTCGCGGGCACGTGCCCCCGTAGGCGGCCCGCCGCTGGTCAGACTGCGCGGAGGTCCAGCGTCAGCTCCTGCGCGCCGGCCTCGACCACGCGCAGGGGGATACCCCAGTCCTGCTGGAAGAGATGGCAGGCCGCGTGCTCGCTGTCGCTGTCGCAGGCGGCCGCCTGCACCGACACGTGCAGGGTGCCGGACGGGGTGCCGCCCGCCAGCCGCAGAGTGCGGGTGAGACCGGGCGACGTGCCCTCCCCGTCGAGCAGCAGCGCGGGCGGGGTGGCGGAGACGACGAGGCGGGTCGGGTCGCCGTACCGGTCGTCGAGCTTCTGCCCGGCGGGCGGGGTGAAGGTGACGCGCAGGGTGACCTCACCGGGGGCGAGCTCGGTCGGGGGGCGCTGCGTGCGGTGGGCCGGGCCGTCGACCCGCTGGGCCTGCGTCGGGAGGGCGACCCGCACGAGTCGGTGGGCCGCCGACTCGACGACGACCAGACGGAACCCACCCTCCGGGTTGGTCTCGACCACCGCGTCGCTCGGCTCGAGCAGGCCGGTCGCGAGGGTCGTGACCTGGTTGCTCCCCGGGTCGAAGCGGCGGATCGCGCCGTTGTAGGTGTCGCTGACCGCCACCGACCCGTCGGGCAGCACGGTGACGCCGAGCGGGTGCTGGAGCAGCGCGTCACCGACCTGCTCGCTGCCCAGGGGGCCGTGGGCGCTGCCATCGCGGTGGCCGAAGTCGAAGAGTCCGGTGCCGACGTGGGTCGTCACGACGGGGCCGCTCTCACCCCACGCCATCGACCGGAGGGACGAGGTCTCGGCGTCGGCGACCCACAGCGTGTCGCCGTCGGCGCTGGTGGCCAGCCCTGATGGCTGGGCGAACCACGCGGTCGCGGCGGCGCCGTCGCGGATGCCCTCAGAGGTAGTGCCAGCGAGCACGTCGATGGTGCTGAGCTCGGGATCGGCGTGCAGGTGCAGCTCCCACAGCTGGTGCACCCCCGCCATCGCGACGACGACCCCGCCCCGCCACCACGCGAGGTCCCACGGGGTGGAGAGGGGCTGGTGCAGTGCCGGGCCCCCGCCGGATCGCTCACGCAGCTGCTCACCGGTGCCGGCGACAACACGGATCTCGTTGTCGGACAACGAGATCCCGACTACCCGGTGGTTGACCGAGTCGGCCACGAGCAGGTCGTAGCCGACCGTCGCGGCGACCTCGCACGGCAGGGCGAGCACCCCCTGCGGTTCGGCCAGGACGCCCGGCCCGCCCCAGCGGCGCCGCTCGGTCTCGAGGTCGGCCTCGAGGTGCACCACCTGGTGGTGGGTGGTGTCACTGACGACGAACGACCCGTCGGGCAGCGCGACCGCCTTGCCCGGGAAGGCAAGGGCACCGGCGTGGGGAGCAGGCGCGACGTACGGCGCGTCGCCGCTGCGCAGGGTGCCCTTGGCGCGGTGCTCCTCCAGCAGCTCCTGCACGAGCGTGACGAGACCGGGGCCGTGCCCCTCACCCGACATCGACGCGACCACGTAGCCCTCCGGGTCGATCACGACGAGCGTCGGCCAGGCGCGCGCAGCGTAGGCGCTCCACGTGGTGAGGCTCGGGTCGTCGAGCACCGGATGGTGCACGTCGTAGCGCTCGACGGCGGCCTCGACCGCCGCCGGCTCGCCCTCGTGCTCGAACTTGGGCGAGTGCACGCCGATAACCACCAGCTGGTCGGCGAACTGCGCCTCCAGCGGGCGCAGCTCGTCGAGCACGTGCAGGCAGTTGACGCACGCGAAGGTCCAAAAGTCGAGGACGACGACCCGCCCGCGCAGCTGCTCGAGCGAGAGGTCACGGCCGCCGGTGCCCAGCCAGCGGCGCCCGACGAGCTCGGGAGCGCGCACGCGGGCCCGGGCGCGCAGGGATGGAGTGGGGGCCGTCATGGTGGGGCCAACCGCATCCGCGCAGGGGCTGTTCCCGGCATCGGGGCATCGGTCGTCGCGGAAGCAGCAGCCGCGACAGCGTGGACGCAGGAGTCCGACCCGTGGCCGTGGTCGCGGCAGTCGCCGTCGTGACATGGCGCCTGCGGACAGCGACCGCGACGACGCCGTCAGGTCAGCGCAGCCCCTGCGGCAGGCGTCGGTCGCCGAGCACGGGAAACTCCTCGCGCCAGGTCGTCACGAGGTCGAGGTCGAGCTCGACGCTGAGCACCTCCTCGTCGTCGCCGGCTTCGGCGAGCACGTCGCCGGTCGGGGCGACGACGATCGAGTGCCCGCCCATCCGGGTGCGGGAGTGGGTGCCGGCGGTGTTGCAGGCGAGCACGAAGCACTGGTCCTCGATGGCGCGGGCCCGGGCGAGCAGGGTCCAGTGGTCGACGCGGCGGGCCGGCCAGGCGGCGGGGACGACGAAGAGCCTGGCGCCGCCGTCGAGCAGGGCCCGGTAGAGCTCGGGGAAGCGCAGGTCGTAGCAGGTGGTCAGGCCCGCCCGGACCGTGCCGGGTGTGCCGTCGGCAGAGGTGGTGCCGTCGGGCAGGTCGACGAGCACGAGCTCGTCACCCGCCTCCATCAGCGCGGGCTCGCCGCCGCGGAACCCGAAGCGGTGGATCTTGCGGTAGCGGGTGACCAGCTCACCGTCGGCGCCGAAGAGCAGCTGGGTGTTCCACAGGTCCTTGCCCTCAGGACCCGCCTCGGGACCGCGCTCCACGATGGAGCCGGCGAGGAGCGTGACGCCGGCGTCACGGGCGGCCTGCGACATCGCCCCGGTGATCGCCCCCGACAGGTCCTCGGCCCGCTCGGCCCACAGCCGATAGGCGAACCCGCCCGCCGCCCACAGCTCGGGCAGCACGACGAGGTCGTGGCCCCGCTGCTCCCGCACGAGGTCGCCCGCGCGGGCGACCCGCTGCGAGACGCTCTCGTCGTCTCCGTACGCGAGCTGGACGAGGGCGATCTTCATACGGCCGATCCTAGGCGTCGGTCGGCCGCGGTCGACTCAGAGCCGGTGGGCTCGACTCACGCTCTAACAGCAGCCGACCGCACCGACTCGGAGTCAACCCCTGGGTCGTCAACCCCCCACCCGGGGCAGCCGACGGCACCGGCTCAGGGCCGAGAGGTGCCGACGGCCCCGGCTGCCCGCTCAGTCCTGGTCGGGCACCCGCTGGGAGCCACGCTCCCGCAGGCCCGCGAGCCGGGCGTTGTAGGCCTCGAGCTCGGCGTCACCGTCGCGGGCGGCCTGGCGGTCGCCGCGCCGGGACTCGGCCGCGTCGCTGCGCACCCAGGCGGCGACGACGAGCATCGCGAGC
This sequence comes from Actinomycetales bacterium, assembly GCA_038230235.1. Classification (GTDB taxonomy): domain Bacteria; phylum Actinomycetota; class Actinomycetes; order Actinomycetales; family Dermatophilaceae; genus Lapillicoccus. Next base: position 1,128 of record JBBRNQ010000222.1, on the reverse strand, counting down.
AGGAGGGTCGGCACCTCGCCGATGCCCCAGGCGTAGGAGCCGCCGAGCTGCTGGTCGGCCAGGGCGTCGGGCACCCAGGGGACCTGGATCGCGCTGAAGAACTCGGGGGCCAGGAGCGTCGTGCCCGTCATCAGCGCCACCCCGAAGAAGGCGTGGAAGGAGATCGTGACCAGCAGGATGACCAGCCGCATCGGTGCCGACCACTTCGGGGGTCCGGGGTCCACCCCCACGAGCACCCACACGAAGAGGTAGCCGGTGAGCAGGAAGTGGGCCACCATCAGCACGTGGCCCGTGTGGGTCTCGAGCGCCAGCCCGAAGAGCGGCGAGTAGTAGAAGACCGCCAGGCTGCCGAAGAACAGCGCGGCCGCCACGACCGGGTTGCCGAGCACCCGCAGCAGCCGCGAGTGCACGAGCCCGAGCAGCAGCTCACGGGGCCCGAGGCTCCCGTCACGGCGGGACGCCATCCCCCGCAGCCCCAGGGTCACGGGCGCGGCCAGCACGAGGAAGACCGGCGCCAGCATGGCGAGCACCATGTGCTCGATCATGTGCCACGAGAAGGAGACTCGGCCCAGCACCCCGGGCGGCCCACACACCGTCCAGACGACGACGACCCACCCGAGGACCCACGAGCACGTGCGCAGCACCGGCCACCGGTCGCCGCGACGGTGCAACCGCACGACCCAGCCGACGTAGACCACCACGGCCACGACCCCGAGCACCCCCCAGAGCCAGTCGAACCGCCACTGCGAGAGCCAGCTCAGCCCGACGGGAGCCGGGGGCGCGGCGTACCCGGTCAGCGACTGGGCGATGTCGACCGGTGGCGCCGCATCGGGCACCGGTGGGGCGCTGCGCGACAGGGCGGTGGCAAAGCCGAAGGCGACCCCCATGACCGCGAGCTCGGTCACCGCCATCCGGGCGAAGAGCGCCCGGGACGACGGGTCGAGGGCGAGCCGGCCGATCACCCGGCGGCGCTGCTGCAGGCCGAACACCCCGAGCACGATCAGGCACACCGCCTTGGTCACGACGAGCACGCCGTACGACGTGGCCAACCCGCCCAGGCCGCCCAGGCGCAGCCAGGCGCTCGCCACCCCCGAGACCAGCACGATGACGAAGCACCACAGGGCGAGC
>JBBRNQ010000221.1:0-4973 GCA_038230235.1 Actinomycetales bacterium | reverse complement strand
GCGGCTTGGGTGGTGATTCTTTGGCTACTCAAGGCGCGGCGCGGCGTGAGCGAAGGGTCGGTGGCGGCGCTCCGGTCAGTCCCGGGGGTGGAGGGGGGTCACCAGGGGTCGCTTGGCGCTCAGCAGGTCGCCGGACGACTCACCGCGCAGGCGACGCTGCACCCACGGCCCGACGTAGTCGCGGGCCCAGCGGGCGTCGGCTGCGGCGGCCTCGCGGCGGCGCAGGACGGGCGCAGGGGGTACGGGGCCGCGCCAGTCGGCTTCGTCGCTCGCCAGGCCGAGGGTCCACGCGGCGGCCTCCGCGACCCGGCGGTGTCCTTCGGGGGCCAGGTGGATCCGGTCGTCAGCCCACAGCTGCCAGTCGCGCAGGAAGGTCTGGGTCCACTGGTCGAGCACGAAGGCGCCCTGGCGCTGCGCGATGCCCCAGATGCAGGCGACGTAGGTCGCGGTCCGCCCACGGACGGCCCGCACCAACGGCGCCTTCCACGGGTCGGCCGGGGTCGCCATGAGCACGTCGGCCCCGGTGGCCCGGACCCGGGCGACCGCGTCCTCGAGGCGTGCGGCGAGGGCGTCGATGTCGGCCCTCGGCCGCAGGATGTCGTTGCCCCCACCGACGACGCTCACGAGGTCGGGGGCCAGGGCGAGCGCCGCGTCGAGCTGGGGGCCGACGACGTCGGCGAGCAGGCGACCCCGTACGGCGAGGTTGGCGTAACCGAAGTCGCGCCCCGCGGCCTTCGCCTCCTCACCGAGGCGCACCGCCAGCCGGTCGGCCCAGCCGACGTAGCCCCCGGGGGTGCCGGGGTCCGGATCGGACATGCCCTCGGTGAAGGAGTCACCGATGGCGACGTACCGGCTCCAGGGGCGTGCGGTCGGGGACGACGGCCTCACGCCAGCCTCCAGTCGACCGGCTGGCCGCCCTGCTGCGCGAGCAGGTCGTTGACCCGGCTGAAGGGGCGCGAGCCGAAGAAGCCCGAGCGGGCCGACAGCGGTGAGGGGTGCGCGCTCTCCACCCGGGGCACCGTGCCCAGCAGGGGCCCCAGCGAGCGCGCCTGGCGCCCCCAGAGCACGGCGACCAGGGGCCCCCCGCGGTCGGCGAGGGCGGTGATGGCCTGCTGGGTCACGTCCTCCCACCCCTGCCCTTGGTGGCTCGCCGGGGCGCCGGGGCGCACGGTCAGCACCCGGTTGAGCAGCAGGACGCCCTGCTCCACCCAGGGAGTGAGGTCGCCCGAGGTCGGCTCGGGCAGCCCGAGGTCGGTGCCGAGCTCGGCGTAGATGTTGCGCAGGCTGCGAGGCACCGGCCGCACGTCACCGGCCACCGAGAAGCTGAGGCCGACGGGGTGACCGGGGGTCGGGTAGGGGTCCTGGCCCACGACGAGCACGCGCACGGCGTCGAAGGGCTGGCGGAACGCCCGGAGCACGTGGTCGCCGGAGGGCAGGTAGCCCCGGCCGGCCGCGATCTCCTCGCGCAGGAACCCGCCGACCCGGGTGATGGTGTCGCGGACGGGGTCGAGGGCAGGCACCCACGAGGGGTGCACGAGGTCCTCCAGAGGGCGCGCCGACATGCGCCCCAACCTACTTGGCGAGACGATGAGAAGACGCCGCCGCCCGGGGTGGTGAGGGCTGGTTCAGGCGGCGGCGCCACTCGTGGGCGGGACGACCTGCCGGCCGTACCGCTCGTGAGCCTCGAGGGCTCACCCGGACTGGAGCAGCGCGCAACGAAGCGTGCCGACGTCCCCCTGTCCTGCATCCGGGAACGTCCCGGCACGAGAGGCTGGTACGTCGTCGAACCCGCCCCCCGGCGTGCTCTTCGGCCTCTGTTGACGACCATACCAACGTTAAAGAGGTGGTCAAGAGAGGTTGAGGAAACTGGTGTGCTATAGATCGAGGAAAGCCCGGATGGCACCCGCTTTATGGCCCCTTAGGCTGTCAAACCGTGACCGAACTCCGTGCTGACCATCACGTCGACCCCCTGGTGCCCACCGGCCGTCCCTGGCGCCCGGTGGTCGTCTTCGACCTCGACGGCACGCTGGTCGACACCATCGACCTCATCGTCGCCAGCTACCAGCACGCCTTCCGCGTCGTGCTCGGTGCCGAGCAGGACGAGCGCCTGATCCGCAGCTGGATCGGGCAGCCCCTCATCCGGGGGATGAGGGAGCACTGGCCCGACCGGGCCGACGAGCTCTTCGCCACCTACGTCGAGTGGAACCGCGCCCACACCGCCGAGCTGATCCGGTCCTACGCCGGGGTGGCCGACGTGCTCGCCGCCCTCGCCGCGGCCGGGGTGCAGGTGGCCGTCGCCACCTCCAAGCTGCGTGACGCGGCCCAGCTGTGCGCAGACCTCGTGGGGGTGACCCCGCACGTGCAGGCCATCGTGGCGCTCGAGGACACCGACGAGCACAAGCCCCACCCGGCGCCCCTGCTGGCCGCCCTCGCACGCCTGGGGGCCAGCCCCGGGACGACGGTCTACGTCGGCGACGCGGTCGTCGACGTCCAGGCGGCCCAGGCAGCCGGTATGGCGTCGGTCGCCGTCACCTGGGGTGCGGCGTCGCGTGAGCAGCTGGAGGCGGCCGGCCCCGACCGGGTCGTCGACTCGGCGCGGGAGCTGCGGAACGCCCTGCTGCCCGATGCCCGGGTGGACGTGCTCCCTGACCCCCCGGGTGGACTTGCTCCCTGACCGCCCGGGTGGACTTGCTCCCTGACCGCCCCTGTGGCGCCGGACCCTCCTAGACTCCGCGGGTGCACCGCTACGACCCCCAGAGCACCCGAGCCACCGTCGACGCCGTGATGGGCTACGCCGCCTGGCGGCTGTCGCTCGACCCCGTGCCGCTCGACGGCCCCCGCTCCCCCGAGGCGCTGAACGCCCTGGCCGGGGTGACGATCACCCCCGACGGCCTCGGCTCCGAGCGCGCGCTCGGGGTCTTCGCCGACGTGCTGGCCCCGGCCTGCCTCTCGGTCGACCATCCGCGCTACCTGTCCTTCATCCCCTGCGCCCCCACGAAGGAGGCGGCGGCCTTCGACGTCGTCGTGGGCGCCTCGTCGATCTACGGCGGCTCGTGGCTCGAGGGCGCGGGTGCCGTGCACGCCGAGAACGAGGCCCTGCGCTGGATCGCCGACCTCGCGGGCCTGCCTGCCTCGGCCGGCGGGGTCTTCGTGCCCGGCGGCACGGTCGGCAACCTGTCGGCGCTCGTGGCGGCACGGCACACGGCCCGGGCCCGGGCGCTCGCGGCGGGGTCCGACGCGCGGCCCTGGCGGGTGGCGACGACGTACGGCGCGCACTCCTCCATCCAGTCTGCCTGCGACGTCATGGACGCCGAGCTGGTCACGGTGCCGATGGACGAGCACTCGCGCCTCTCTGGGGAGAACCTGCGGAAAGTGTTGCAGGACAACGGCCCTGAGACCTTCTTCGCGGTCGTCGCGACGTCGGGCACCACCAACTTCGGGATCATCGACGACCTCGCCTCGGTGAGCGAGGTCTGCCGCGAGCTCGGCGTGTGGTTCCACGTCGATGGTGCGTACGGCGGCGCGGGCCTCGCCGCCCCGTCGGTGCGGGCGAGGTACGACGGCATCGAGGCAGCCGACTCCTTCATCGTCGACCCGCACAAGTGGCTCTTCGCTCCCTTCGACTGCTGCGCCCTGCTCTACCGCGACCCCATGCTCGCCCGCGCCGCGCACACCCAGAAGGCGTCCTACCTCGACGTGCTCACCGACTCCCCGGAGTGGAGCCCGACCGACTACTCGATCGGCCTCACCCGCCGCGCCCGCGGCCTGCCCCTGTGGTTCTCGCTGGCCGTGCACGGCACCCGCGCCTACACCGACTCCGTCGAGCGCACCCTCGAGGTCGCGCGGTTCGCCGAGGAGGAGATCGGTCGCCGGCCCTACGTCGAGACCCTGCGCGAGCGCGACCTGTCGGTCATCGTCTTCCGCCGCATCGGGTGGGCGCCGGCCGACTACGCCGCGTGGTCCGACCGGCTGCTCGAGCAGGAGTTCGCCTTCGTCGTCCCCACGTCGCACGAGGGTGAGACGGTCACCCGGTTCGCCATCGTCAACCCCCTGACCACCGAGGACGACATCTCGGCGATCCTCGACACGATGGCCTGACCCGGCAGGAGAATGACACGCCTGTCATTCACCTCGTATAGTGGGCTCTCGCGCTCCCGGTCGGGATCGCCCGACGACCAGCGATGAGGAAGCGTGACTCGCACGTGAACGCACAGGAGCAGTACGACGTGCCGCTGACAGTCGGGTCGGAGCTCGTGCCACGTGACCTCGAGATCCTCGCCTTCGAGCGCCAGTGGTGGAAGTACGCCGGCGCCAAGGAGCAGGCGATCAAGGAGCTCTTCGACATGAGCTCGACCCGCTACTACCAGGTGCTCAACGCCCTGCTCGACAACCCGGCCGCCCTCGCCGCCGACCCGATGCTCGTCAAGCGGCTGCGCCGGCTGCGGAGCTCCCGCCAGCGGGCCCGCAGCGCCCGGCGGCTCGGCTTCGACGTCTGATCTCGAGGTCTGGGCAGGTCACGGTCCTGACGCTCGGGTCACTGTGCTCTGGGCGACGTGCTCTGGGCGACGTGCTCTGGGCGACGTGCCCCCAGCGACGTGCTCTGGGTGGCGTGCGTTGGGCGACGTGCTCTCGTTGGCTGGTGGGTGTGCCCTGGCTGGCGTGCTCGTCGCGACACGTCGGGCCCGGACCCGGGCGGCGCGCGCTGCGAGGTGGTTCACTGACCGCATGGGCAGCGTGCGGGTGCGCAGGGCGCAGGCTGACGATGCGCTCGTCGTCGCGGCGCTGCGGCTCCAGGCGGCCCTGGCGGCCGGGGCCGGCCCGGAACCGGGCTTCCTCGACCGGTTCGCCGCCGCCTGGGACCCCGACGACCACCCGACCTGGGTCGCCGACCGCGACGGCGCCCACGCCGGTCTGCTCATCACCCAGGTCGTGCGCGACCTGCCCTCGCCGGGTCTCGCCCCGGCGCGAAGCCT
>JBBRNQ010000220.1:0-5033 GCA_038230235.1 Actinomycetales bacterium | reverse complement strand
CTCTCCCCGGGCTCCCGACCGGCCAGAACCCCCGCGTCGCGAAGCCGGCGCCACTCGGTGACCTGCGAGGAGTACAGACCCTCCCGCCGCAGGTACGCCCCGCCCTGACCCGATTGGCAGGCCTGCTCGTACCCGCTCAGGAACTCCAGCTTCTGGGCCGGCGTGAACCGCCGACGCCGGACCGGGCCGCCAGCACGGGGATGTGAACCGCTCATCACCCCATCATCGGCGACCGGCGCCAACGAGGCAGACAACGAAGAACTACTCATGGTCAATGATCCTGATCTCGCCCTGTCAGGCGGACTTGCTCTGAACCGCTGGTCTCAACTCACCCTGACAGACAGGGTCTCGCTGCGCGACGAGCCACCCGAGCACCGAGACGATCCGGCTCCCCTTCGGCCGCGACGCTTGGCGACACCGTCCTGGGAACGTCAGCGGTGACCCGGCTCGCAGGACGGTCCCCATTCGACGATGGCACACCAGCATCGTGTCAAGGGAACCACGGACTGGGGCCTCCCGCCGGGGCCGGGGGGCCGGTCACACGAAGGCGCTGTGACCGGTGATCGCCTTGCCGACGATGAGGGTGTTGATCTCACGCGTTCCCTCGTAGGAGTAGATCGCCTCGGCGTCGGCAACGAACCGACCAATGTTGTGCTCGAGAAGAATTCCGTTGCCGCCCAGGAGCTCTCGGGCCCAGCCGACCGTTTCGCGCATCCGCATGGTGCAGAACGCCTTGGCGAGTGAGGCGTGCTCGTCGCGCATCACACCGGCGTCCTGCAGCTGGGACAGGCGCACACACATCGCCGTCGACGATGTGACGTTGGCGAGCATTCGGACAAGGAGGTCTTGGACGAGCTGGAAGCCGGCGATGGGCCGACCGAACTGCTCGCGCTCCTTGCTATAGGCCAACGCATACTCGTAGGCGCCTCGGGCGCAGCCGACGGCCATCCAGGAGACCCCGGCCCGGGTCATCTTGAGGACCTTGGCCACGTCCTTGAACGACTCGGCGTTCTGCAGCCGGTCGTCCTCCGCGACCTCGACGCCGTCGAGAGCGATCAGGGCGTTCTGGACGACGCGCAGGGCGATCTTGTCGGGCAGCGCCTCGGTCGTGAATCCCGGCGTGTCCTTGGGGACGACGAACCCCTTGACCCGGTCATCGGACTCGTCCCCGGCCCAGATGATGTTGAGATCGGCGAACGTCGCGTTGCCGATCCATTTCTTGTTGCCGTTGAGGACCCACGTGTCGCCCTCGCGGCGGGCCGTCGTCTCCAGTCCCCGGGACGTCCCGGAGCCGGCAGCGACCTCGGTGAGCCCGAACGAGCCGATCAGCTCCATCCGGGCCATCGGCGGCAGCCAACGCTGCTTCTGCTCCTCGGATCCGCAGATGTCGATCGAGCCCATCGCCAGTCCCGTGTGGACACCCATGAAGGTGGCGATCGACGGGTCGACCCGGGCAATGTGCATCTGCGTGATGCCGTCCATGAGGGTGCTTCGCCCAGCGCAACCGTGGCCGGAATACGGCTGCCCGGCGATCCCGAGGCCCGCGATGTGTGGGATCACCTCGAACGGGAACGCGGCTCGGGTCCAGAAGTCGTTGATGATCGGCGCGACGTGCTCCTCGAGCGTGGCGTCGACCCGGGTCAGCAGCTCGCGATCGGCTTCCGAAAGGATGGCCTCGAAGTCGTAGAAGTCGCCGGTCCCGTCGCCACTCGGTGGGGCGTCCTTCGTCGGGCTCATGGCGACTCCTTCGGGCTGTCCGGGTGGTGGTGAGATCTGAAGCTACGTGGCAGGTGGTACGGCCTGCTGGTCGAGCAGGAACCGGTCAATGTGCGGGACGACCTGGGCCGCCCGGAGCACCACGTCCAGGTGTCCGCCGTCGTAGAGCACGAGAGTGCTGTGCGGCAGCAGCCGATGGAAGATGCGACCGTTCACCACGGGGATGATCGGGTCGTCGGTGCCGAAGAGGAGCAGGGTGTCCTGCCGGAGGAGCGGCAGCCAAGGGAGGCTGGTCCACCCCAGGCCGGCCAGGAGCTGGTACTGGTATCCGCGCACGGAACCGGCTCTCGTCTCCTTGCCGAGGAGGCGTGCGGCGGCCGTGGGGTCGTCCCGCGTGCTCCCGCCGTAGAGCGTCTGGGCAACCGATGCGGCATACGAGGAGTCGTGGTGTCGGCGCGGCGTCACCATCCTGGCGAGGACCTTCGGGCTGGCCGGCACCATGAGCGAGCCCGTCCCGGTGTTGGCAAGCACCACCCGTCGACACCGTCGCGGGTTCTGGACGGCGAACTGCTGGGCGAGCGCGCCGCCCCAGGACAGGCCAAGGATGTCGACCCGGTCGTGACCAAGCCGGTCCAGCAGCGCCCCGAGGAGGTGGGCCAGTCCGGCAAAGCGATACGGCGCAAAGGGGTTCGGCGACCCGCCGACTCCCGGGACGTCGAAGCGGATGACCTCGATCGCGGGATCGAGGGCCTCGACGAGCGGCTGCAGGACCTCGAGGCTCGCGCCGATCCCGTTGCACAGCACCAGGGGCACCGGGCGGGTCCCAGAGCGCACCCTGGTCCGGATGTCGTGGCCGCGGACGTGCACCAACCTCGTCTGCTCGGTCAGGGGTACATCTGCGGGCGACCGGCCCTTCGGTGGTGTCATGGGCTGCGCTTCAGGCGTCGAAGACATAGGTGCCTGGTGCGGCGTCCGTCGGGGTGAAGCCGGCCGTGGGTCTCCCGAGCGCCCGGGGCGCCCGTTTGCGGCCGCCGCTGCGCTCGGCAAGCCAGCCGACGAAGTCCGGCCACCACGATCCCTGCGTGGCAGTGGCCCCCTCAAGCCACTCCTGCGGATCCGGGCCGTTCGTGTCGTTGGTGAGGAAGGAGGCCTTGGGATTGCCTGGAGGGTTCACGAGGGAGGCGATGTGGCCGCTCGTCGACAGCACGAAGCGAGCCCGGCCACCGAGGAGCTGGGTACTGCGGTAGCAGGACTGCCACGGGCAGATGTGGTCGGCGATCCCGGCGACGATGTAGGAGTCGACGTCGACCGAGGTCAGGTCCACCGGGCTCCCGAGTGTCGAGACCGACCCCGGGTCCAGGAGGGAGTTGGCGACGGCCAGCTCGATGAACCCCTGGTGCAGTGCCGCCGTCATCCTCGTCGTGTCGGCGTTCCACGCGAGGACGTCGAAGGCGGGTGGTTTGCGCCCGAGGAGGTAGTTGTTGACCCAGTAGTTCCAGATCAGGTCGTTGGGGCGCAGCCAAGCGAAGATCTCCGCGAGCGCGCGTCCATCGAGATATCCCCTCGCTGCCGAGGCGAGCACAGCAGCCTTGGCCGTCCCCTCGTCGAGCAGCGCCGACGGCAGCCCGCTGCGGCGCTGGTCGAGCACTGCCACACCGAGGTTGAAGGACGCGAGCTCCCCGAGCCGGCCGGTGGCCGCGAGGTGTCCGGCCAGCATTGCGGAGAGGATGCCACCGGAGCAGAGGCTCTGGAGATGGACCGTCTTCGACCGGGTGATCGAGCGCGTGGCGTCCATCGCCTCGAGGATCGCGGCGGCGTAGGCGTCGATGTCCCAGTCGCGGTGTCGCGCGTCGGGGTTTCGCCACGAGATGGTGAAGACCTGCTGACCCTGCGACAGGAAGTACTCGACCATACTGCGGCCAGGCGCCAGGTCGACGACGTAGTACTTGTTGATCACGGGCGGGATGATCAACAACGGGACACGGTGCACGGTCGGGGTCGTCGGGGTGTACTGGAGCAGCTCGAAGACCGGCGTCCGGTGGACGACGGCGCCGGGGGTCAGGGCGAGGTCCCTTCCTACTTCGAACGCCTCCGGGTCGACCATCGTCGGGACCCGCGGCGAGGTCGACATGTCGGTCACGAAGTTGCGCAGCCCGCTGACCACGCTGCGGCCGTTGGTTTCGCGGAGCACCTTCCACACCGAGGGGTTGAGCAGCGCGACGTTGCTCGGCGCGCTCGCGTCGAGGACATTGTCGAGAAGGAAGGTCAGCCGCTCCCGGTCTCGCCACGGGAGGGCGTCGATGGCCTCGGTCAACAGGGCGCGAGCGGCCGCGCTACCGGCCAAGTAGCCCTGGAGGATGCCGTGCAACGCCCTGTTGTCGGTCCACGCCGGGTCCGTGAAGCGGCGGTCCTTCGGCGCCGCCGCCAGGTCGGAGCGCCCCGCCCCGATCCGGGCGAGTTCGAGGGCGAGCCCGACGCCCGCCCGGACCGCGGTGTCGGGCCGGTGTGACAGGCCGGCACCAAGCCGGACCGCCGCCATCCCTGGCACGAACCGGCGCCAGGTGCCCAGGGCGGCATCGGCGAGCATGAGGTCGAGCGCGCCAGCGGCGTCACCTGCGTCGCCATCGGAGGTGGTGTCGGCAGCGGCGGTGTCGGTGAGGCGCAAGCGGCGGCTCGGTGTCATACGGAGGCCTCACCCTGAGGAGCGCGAACGTTCCGCCTCAGGATCTTGCCCGTCGGGCCCTTCGGCAGCTCGCTCTCCAGCCAGACCTGGCGGGGGTACTTGTAGGCCGCGACTCTCTCCTTGACGAAGGCCTTCACCTCCTCGACCGTCGCGCTCGCGCCCGGTCTCAGGACGACGGCCGCACCGACCTCCTCGCCGAGCGTGTCGTGGGGGAGCCCGATGACCGCCGCCTCGACGACGTCGGGGTGCTCATAGAGCACCTCCTCGATCTCGCGGGGGTAGACGTTGAAACCGCCCCGGATGATGAGGTCCTTCTTCCGGTCGACGATGTAGTAGTAGCCGTCCTCGTCAACCGTGGCGATGTCCCCGGTCCGGAACCATCCGTCGACGAACGCCTGCGCCGTCTCCTCGGGCAACTCCCAATAGCCCTTCATGACGTTGTGACCACGAATGGCGATCTCCCCACGGTCGCCGACGGGTACTGGTTCACCGAGGTCGTCAACCAGGCTGAACTCCACGCCGTCGATCGGCACTCCGATCGACCCTGCCTTCCGCTCCCGGTCGGGCCGGTTGAACGACGCGACCGGCGAGGTCTCGGACAGGCCGTAGCCCTCAAGGATCGCGGCACCGAAGT
>JBBRNQ010000219.1:0-5072 GCA_038230235.1 Actinomycetales bacterium | reverse complement strand
GAACCCGACCCTCGTCAGAGTCGACGATGGAGACCGCGGCCCGGTCGCCGTCGATGTCGACCTCGATGTCGCCGTCGAGGTCGGCAATGTCGAGGAGGGTCTCGAGGAAGTCTGCTGCGACCTCGCCCTCGCGCTCCAGCTGCGACACCCTCGTGCCCCGACGGGCCCCGGGTGTCGCACCCTCGTCTCCCTCGTCCTCGACATCAGCTGTGGGAGGGGTGTCCGCAGCGTCAGGGACCCCACCGGCTACGTCATCGTCTGGCCCACTGGCGAGCGGAGCCTCGCTGTGCTCGGGTGTCGTCGTCTGGTCGTCTCCACCGGTGGGCGCGGCGACGTCTGCGGACGACGTCACCTGAGCCACCTCCTCCGGGGAGAACGTCCCGAGTCCGTCGACCTGGTCGGTCGGCTCAACCGCCGAACCGTCGGGCGAGCCGCCCGCGAACTGATCGTCCTGCGTGTCGTCCTGCGTGTCGTACTGGGTGTCGCTCATATCGCGTGTGCTCCTGGACGTGGCTCGATCCGGCCCCACGGCCGGTCCTGCGGTGCTCCCAAAGGGAGACGGGGTTTCAGATGCGGGGGCTGTCCGAGGGACTGGCGCCCGGGGCGGCATCGGTGGGTCGCCGCGGGGGGCCGGACTGCTTCGCCCGCTTCTTGCCCTTCGGTTGCTGGCGCTGACGCGTCGCCGAATCGTCCGGCTGAGCCTCGACGACAGCCACGGCTGGGGTGGTGTCGAGCCCCTTGAGCGTGAGCTTCTTGACTTCCTTGCCCTTGCGTCGCTGACGGTCCTCGAACTCCCGCTCGGCCGCCGACCCCGGGGCCGGCATCCGACGGATGACGTAGAACTGCTGTCCCATCGACCACAGGTTGGTGGTCAGCCAGTAGAGGAGGACACCGATCGGGAAGTTGACGCCGGAGATCGCGAAGAAGATCGGCATCAGGTAGAGGATGACCTTCTGCTGAGTGGCGAACTGTCCGGTGAGCGCACTCTCCGGCATGTTCTTGCGCATCAGCTGGCGCTGGGTCGTGAAGGTCGTCAAGGACATCAGGATGATGAGGACGCCGGTGAGGATCTTGGTGTTGAGGTCCGAGGACCCGACGAACCGGCTCGACAGGGGGGCACCGAAGAGGCTCGACTGCTCGATGATCCCCGCGACCGACCGGGTGATCGGGCCGATCTCGGCGTGCTGGCCGTTCGCCACGTGCGGCAGGTTGTTGAGCACCTGGAACAGCCCGAAGAAGAAGGGTGACTGGAGCAGGATCGGCAGGCAGGACGCGAAGGGGTTGGTGCCCGTGTCCTTGTAGAGCGCCATCGTCTCCTGCGTCATGGCCTGACGGGAGTCGGGGTCGCTCTTGCCCTTGTACTTCGCCTGGATCTTCTGCATCTCGGGCTGGATCAGCTGCATCCGCCGCGAGGAGTGGATCTGCTTGACGAACAGCGGGATGAGGATGATCCGGATGACCATGGTCAGCCCCACGATGGACAGGGCCCAGCCCCAGCCGGACTCCTCCGGGATGCCCAGGATGGTGAAGAGCTTGTGCCAGCTCGACATGATCCAGGCCTCGCCCCACATGATCGGGGTGAGGAGGTTTACGAAGAAGTCGTACACGGTCGTCCTTGGGTGGGATGAAGCAGGCGCCGGGATGGCGAGGACATGGGCGGGCCGATCAGGGCCGGAGGCTGTCCGGCGGTGGAAGTCGTGTCGCTGTGGGGGTCCCGACCCCGGACCTCTGCGGAACGTGGTCGACGCCCCCGGGGTTCCACGGGTGACAGCGCAGCAACCGACGAACGGCCAACCACGACCCCTTCAGCGGACCGTGACGTTCGAGGGCGGTGACGGCGTAGGCCGAACAGCTGGGGTAGAACCGGCAGGTCGGTGGCGTGAGTGGGGAGATGAGGTACTGATACCCCTTGAGCAGCCAGATGAGCGGTAGGGCGAGGGTCCGCCGCCACGAACGCGCCTCCGAGGGGGGGCTCATGGCCGTCCCCGGACGGCACGCGCCAGCAGCCGGTCGAGCTCAAGGCCGATCTCGGCGCTGGTCGCGCCGGCCGCTGCGGGATTGGCGCGCACGACGAGGTCCCACCCGGCCGGTACACCCGCGATGCGCTCAGCGAGCTGGTGGCGCAGGACGCGCTTCGTCCGGGTACGGGCCACCGCCCCGCCCACGGCCTTGGAGACGACAAGACCGACCCGCGGCGGTTGATCCGTCCGCGTGTCGGTCCGGTGGGCGTGGATGACGATGAGACGTCCGCCCGATCGGCTGCCCCCAGGGCCACGCACCGCCGACGAGAAGTCTGCCGAGGAGCGCAGACGGTGACGTGCCGGCAGCACGTCGAAGGCCTCAGGCGGACAGCTCGGAGCGACCCTTGCTGCGGCGGGCGGCCAGGATGGCGCGACCAGCGCGCGTCCGCATCCGCAGACGGAAACCGTGGGTCTTCGCCCGTCGGCGGTTGTTCGGCTGGAAGGTGCGCTTGCTCACGAAGTACTCCGATTGATCTGGTGGTCCGGCTCGCCCGGACCGCGGACTCCACACGAGGTGGTGTCGGGCCGAGGGCGACTGCAGGCCGTGGCTCGGCCGTCATCGGAGACCCGGGGTACCGACGCTGCGGGCCCGGTGGTGGGCCGGGGGGTCGCGCGAAGGGTGGGCAGGCGAAAACAGCCGAGAAACAGGCTCTGCCGACGATACGGGAGGCTGCGGCGACCGGTCAAACCGGCGAATGCCCTGCCGTGTGCGTCCGCCAACCCTGAAGGATCCCACCGGGACCCGGCTCGGCGGGGGCGACACGCCGTACGACACCCGGATGGAGACCCCCGCTCGACGCTCCGGCTTGTGATCCAGGCCATCAACTTGTTACCGTCTCGCCTCACGTCTCGTTACGCACAGCATGTGGAAAAGTGTGTGGACGATGCGTTCGGGGAGGGCAGGGTTGTCTCCGTGGAGCGCCGGGAGGGTCCCGGCAAGATCCGGTGGTCGCTCAGACCCGGCCGGAGCGGACCGACGGTGGTGCACCCACCCCGACGGGGCCGCGTGCCAGGGACGACGACGAGGGAACCAGGACATGGCGGACGGCGAGCTCGACTACGCGGCGGTCTGGCGCGACACCCTCGAGCTGCTGGCCGAGCAGGGGATGCCCCCTCGGCAGCGTTCGCACCTCAACCTGTGCCGCTTGGTGGGGCTGCTCGAGGGTCTGGCCATCATCCAGGCCCCGAACTCGTTCACCAAGCAGGTGGTCGAGCACGACCTGCGTGACTCCGTACGCACGGCCCTCGGGCACCAGCTGCACCAGGAGGTGCAGCTCTCGGTGTCCGTGGACGACTCGTTGCAGGACGAGCGGGGGGGACCTTCGGCCTACGACCCCTCGACCGGCGCGCCGGGGTCGAACGGCCTCAGCCCGCACCACGACTACGACGACCCCGACCGGCTCGAGCACCTGAGTGACCTCGGCGAGCTGACGGCAGACCTCCCTCCCCCGCCCGACTTCCGCCAGCCGCCGCGCTCCGACTTCCACCCCGGCACCACCCTGGACGTCTCCCACGCCGGGTCGCAGGCGGCCGGTCCCGAGCCGAAGACGCGGCTCAACCCGAAGTACGTCTTCGACACCTTCGTCATCGGCGCCAGCAACCGCTTCGCGCACGCCGCGGCCATCGCGGTCGCCGAGGCGCCGGCCAAGGCCTACAACCCGCTCTTCATCTACGGCGACTCCGGGCTGGGCAAGACGCACCTGCTGCACGCCATCGGTGAGTACGCCCGCACGCTCCTGCCGCACCTGCGGGTGCGGTACGTGAACTCCGAGGAGTTCACCAACGACTTCATCAACAGCATCCGCGACGACCGGACCAGCCGCTTCCAGAGCCTCTACCGTGACGTCGACGTGCTGCTCATCGACGACATCCAGTTCCTCCAGGGCAAGGTGCAGACGCAGGAGGAGTTCTTCCACACCTTCAACGCGCTGCACAACGCGAGCAAGCAGGTGGTGATCACCTCCGACCTGCCGCCGAAGCAGCTGTCCGGCTTCGAGAGCCGGCTGCGCTCCCGGTTCGAGTGGGGCCTGATCACCGACGTGCAGCCACCCGACCTCGAGACCCGGATCGCCATCCTGCGCAAGAAGGCCATCCACGAGCGGATGTCAGCCCCCGACGACGTGCTCGAGTTCATCGCCAGCCGCATCTCGACCAACATCCGCGAGCTCGAGGGCGCCCTCATCCGCGTCACCGCGTTCGCCAACCTCAACCGCCAGCCGGTCAGCCTCGACCTGGCCGAGATCGTGCTGCGCGACCTCATCCCGAGCGAGTCGGCCAACCAGATCACACCCGGCGCGATCATGGCGCAGACGGCGCAGTACTACGGCTTCACCATCGAGGACCTGTGCAGCGCCTCCCGCTCCCGCCAGCTCGTGACGGCACGCCAGATCGCCATGTACCTCTGTCGTGAGCTCACCGAGCTCTCGCTGCCCAAGATCGGCCAGCACTTCGGCGGCCGCGACCACACGACCGTCATGCACGCCGACCGCAAGATCCGCGAGCTCATGGGTGAGCGACGAGCGATCTACAACCAGGTCACCGAGATCACCAACCGCATCAAGCAACAGGCCCGCTGACCCGCTGAGGCTGATCCGCACCAGGTGGGGCCCCCTTGTCCACAGGATGGCGTCGAGACACCCCCGGTTGTCCCCACGGCTGTGAGCGCGCACACGCTGTGCATCCCCAGAGTTGTCCACACCTGGTGGACAACTTTGGTGTGGACCGATCGGACATAGGCCACCTCATCGGGTGCAACCGTCCCGGTGGACTGCTGCGTCATCCACCGCGACCTGTGGACAGGTGTGGAGAACTCGCCTCAACCTGTGCATTAAGGCGATGCGGGCCGTGTCTGACTGTGGACAGACCAATGCCGTCCACCACGAAGCCGGATTGTCCCCAGCGTCGTCCACGTCCCACCCACACCCTCGCGACCGGTCTGACCTGCGACGAGGACCCTTGTCCCCAGGATCCACAGCCCCTATGACCACGACGAGCCCAGATGATGTCATTTTCCGCCCCGACCACGACTCTCCACACCTCGGGCCAGACCGT
>JBBRNQ010000218.1:0-5162 GCA_038230235.1 Actinomycetales bacterium | reverse complement strand
GGCGCACCGCACCGGTGGCCGGGTCGACGGCGAAGGTGCCGTCGTAGACCAGCTGGTCGGGGCCGGCGAGGGCGACGGCCGCGCTCACCCCGCTGCCGAGGAGGGCGACGGCAGTCAGGGCCCGCACCCACCCCAGTCGGCGGCGGGGCAGGAACGACCCCGACAGGAGCACGACGAGCGAGCCGACCAGTAGCCACAGCTCGGGCAGCAGGGCTCCGACGCTCTTGTTCATCCCCATGGCCGCGACCTCACCGGCTCACCAGCTCGACCACGGAGCGCGCGGCGGGCGCGACCGTGTCGAGCACCACCCGCGGCACGATCCCGACGACGACGGCCAGCGCCACGAGCAGGCCGGCCGGCACCCATTCGTGGGTGTGCAGGTCGGTGAAGCCCTGCGCCTGGCCCGTGGTCGGCCCGGTGAAGACCCGCTGCAGCGCCCGCAGGAAGAGAGCGGCGGTCACGATGATGCCGAGCAGGGCCACAGCCGTCACGGGGGCGAGGGCGATGCTGCCGGTGAAGACCTGGAACTCCGCGACGAAGCCACTGAAGCCGGGCAGCCCGAGCGAGGCGAACGCGGCGAGGGCGAAGAGCGTGGCCAGACGCGGGGCCGGGCCGGCGAGGCCACCGTACGCGTCCACGGCGTACGTGCCCCGACGCTCGTGGAGCACCCCGACGACGAGGAAGAGCGCGCCGGTGATCAGGCCGTGACTGACCATCTGGGTGACCGCACCGCTCACGGCGGCCTCGCGGGCTGCCGCATCACTGGGCGCGAGCAGGCCGGCGGCGCCGACGCCGAGCACCACGTAGCCCATGTGGTTGACCGAGGTATAGGCGATCATCCGCTTGAGGTCGCTCTGGGCGAGGGCGACGAGCGCGCCGTAGAGCACCGAGACCACACCGACGGCGATGATCACCCACGACCACGCCCGCCACGACCCGGGAAGCATCGGCATGGCCACCCGCACGAAGCCGTAGGTGCCCATCTTGAGCAGCACCCCGGCCAGCACCACCGACCCCACCGTGGGGGCGTCGGTGTGCGCCGGCGGCAGCCAGGTGTGGAAGGGCACGGTCGGCGTCTTGATCGCCAGCCCCAGCAGCAGGGCACCGAGGACGAACCCCCCGGCGACCGGGTGCCCCTGCAGCGGCGCGGCGGCCACCAGCGCGGGGATGTCGAAGGTGTGCGGCTGCGCGTAGACGGCGAGCCCGACGAAACCGCCCAGTAGGGCCAGTGACCCGAGGAAGGTGTAGAGGAAGAACTGTAGGGCCGAGCGCTCCCGGTCACCGTGGCCCCAGCGGGAGATGGCGAAATACATCCCCACGATCGACAGGTCGAAGAAGACAAAGAAGAGGATGAGATCCTGGGCAACGAACAAGCCCAGACACGTGCTCTCGAGGAACAGGAAGAGGGCGGCGTGCGGGCGCGGGCGGTCGTCCTGGCGCATCGAGTGGATCGCGGCGGCGACGAAGACGACGGCGGTGAGCGCCAGCAGCGGCAGGGAGAGCCCGTCGACTCCGACGTGGTAGCTCGACCCGACGCTGGGGATCCATGGCACCTGCGCCTCGGCGGTCAGCCCGCTCGCCCCGGGGTCGCGACCGACCCAGACGCCGGCGACGAGACCCAGCACGACGACCGAGGTCGTGAGCCACGCCCAGCGCGAAGGGGCGGCCGGCACCGGGGCCACCGCCAGCACGAGGGCCACGGCGAGGGGGAGGAAGACGATCACGGACAGCACGGGGTCACCTGACGAGGACGAGGAGGACGGCAGCGACGGCGAGGGCGGCGACGCTCTGGGCGTAGTACTGGTGGAGCTGGCCGGTCTGGGGGCGGCGGGCGAGGCTCCCGGCCCGTCGTACGGCATGCGCGAGGCCCTTCACTGCCCGGTCGATGACGTCGCCGTCGAACCGGGCTGCCAGGTCGGAGAGACGCAGAGTGGTGCGAGCGGTCGAGGCGACGGCTGCGGAGAGGACCTCGTCGTCGAAACGCGCCAGGGATCCGGCCAACCGGTCGGTCGGCTCCACCACGGTTCGCAGCATGAGGTCCTCCAGGTGAAGCCAGTCACGGGCCCATGCCGGCTCGGGCAGACGCACCCGCCAAGCCACGGCGAGCACCACCAGGGCGAGCGTGGCCGAGGCGAGCAGCTCGACCAGGCCGGGCGCAGACGCCCCGGGGTCGCCCACCGCCGAGGCGAGGGCGTCGGCGACCGGGGGCAGGACCAGTGCGCCGAGACCGGCCGCCCCGAGGGCGAGGACGAGCATGGGCACCCGCATCGGCGTGGTGACCTCACGCGTGCCCTCCTCCTCCGTGTCGAGCCGGGCGTCACCCTCGCGCCCGGAGTCGCGTTCGAGTGGGGCGAGGACGACGGCGAGCACCCGTCCGGCGTAGCCCGCCGAGAGCGCAGCCCCCAGCAGGCCGACGGCGTAGAGCGCGGTGCCGTGCTCGACGGCGGAGGCGAGCACGGCCTCCTTGCTCGCCCACAGGGCCAGGGGCGCAACCCCGGCGAGGCTCAGCAGGCCGAGCGTGGCCACGACGCCGACGAGCGGCCAGCGCCGGCCGGCCCCGCGCAGCGCGGGCAGCGCCTTGGTGCCGAGGGCTGACAGCCAGGCGCCGGCGACGAGGAACAGCAGCGCCTTGGTGGCGGCGTGGGCCACGAGCTGGGTGGTGCCTGCGGTCACGCCACCGACCCCGGCGGCGAGCACGACGAACCCGAGCTGTGACGCGGTGGAGGCGGCGAGCACCTGCTTGAGGTCGCGCTGGGCGATCGCCACGACGCCGAGGACGACGGCGGTGACGGCGCCGACCCAGGCGACGGCGGTGCCGACCCAGGTGGCGGTGAGCAGGTCGGGCACGCGCAGCAGCAGGTAGCCGCCCATGGCGACCATGGCGGCGGAGTGCAGCAGGGCGCTGACCGGGCTGGGTCCGACCATGGCCCGCGACAGCCAGAAGGAGAAGGGCAGCTGGGCCGCCTTCCCCAGCCCGGCGACGGCGACGCCGGCGGCGATCAGGGTGCGGGGCCCGGGGTCGGCGTGCGCGAGGTCGGCCAGGGCGAGTCCGTGCCCGCCGGCGAGCGCTGCTGCGGCGGCGACGTAGAGCCCGAGGTCGGCGGCGCGCGTGGTGAGGAAGGCCACGAGACCGGACGAGACCCGCTCCGGGTCACGCCACGAGAAGCCGATGAGGGCGTAGGAGGTCGCGCCCATCACCTCCCAGGCCAGCAGCAGGCTCGGCAGAGTCGTGGCGGTCACGGTGACCAGGACGGCGGCGGTGAACAGCAGCATGAGCCCGCCGAAGCGGCCCGGGGCCTGGTCGACGTCTCGCTCCCCGCCGGCGGCGAAGGTCAGCGCAAGGAGGGCGACGGCGGCGACGGTGACGGAGACGACGGCGGCGAGCCCGTCGACCCGCAGCCCCAGGTCGGTCCCGAGCAGGAACGGGGTGCTGGCGCTGGGGCGCGTCGCCGCGGCGACGAGGGTGAGGGCCAGGGTGGCCGCCGCGGCGCCGAGGGTGGCGCCGTGCGCGACCCGGCGAGACGTGGGTCGGGTCAGGGCCAGCGCGGTGCCGGCGACGGCGGGCACGACGGGCAGGGCCCAGGCGAGCAGGCTCAGGTGGGGGCTCATGGGTTCCTCATCCGGCGAGGTCTCCCGCCATGTCGGTCATGTCGCTGCCGCGCCGCCGGTGGACGAGGACGGCGACCGCGAAGCCCATGGCCATCTCGAGCGTCATGACCGCGAGCACCACGAGCAGCAGGACCTCGCCGGTGGGTCGCGGGGCCAGGAAGAGCCAGATCGCTGCCGCGGCGAGGACGAGGCCGTTGAGCATGAGCTCGAGGCCCATCATCATCATCACGACGACCTGCTGCGAGAGGGCGCCATAGAGCCCGACGCAGAAGAGTGCGGCGGCGACGACGAGGACCAGCTGGAGGGTCATCGGCCGACCCCACCGGGTGTCGGGTCCTGCGCCGGGTGGTCGAGGTCGTCGCCGAAGCGGTCGTAGCGGGTGCGCCCCGAAGCGAGCACCACCCCACCGACGATGGTGGCGAACATGATCGGGCTCACCGACATCATCACGAGCATCTTGCTCCCCATGAGGGTGTGGCCGAGGGCCGCGATGTCGCTCGCGGTGGAGGCCGACCCGGCCGCGCCCGGCCAGGGAGCGACCACGATGCCGACGACGAGGAGGGCGAAGAGCGCGACGGAGACGGCCAGGGCGGCCCGCTTGCCGTGAACCATGTCCATGGGCATGAGCGCGGGGTTCATTCCCATGAACATGATCATGAAGACGGCCATGATCGCCATCTCCATCACCATCATGAGGATGGTGATGACCCCGAGGTAGGTCAGGCCGAAGGTCAGCAGGGCGAGGGCTACGGCGACGAACGAGCACGCCAGGGCGTAGGTCGCGCGCGCCATCGAGTCGACCACGAAGACCAGCGCCCCGGTGACCACCGAGACCGCAGCGAGGAGCAGGAAGACCACGATCACGGCTGACCCCCTGGCGCGCGCCGGCAGCGACGGCGGCACGGACGGTCGTTGCTCATGACGCCACCACCAGCGAGACGACGAGCAGCTGCGCCAGCGCCAGCGGCAGCAGGACCAGCCAGCCGACCTCGAGGAAGCGGTCCGGCCGCAGCAGGACCAGGCGGCCGCGAACAGCGACCAGGGCCAGCACGACCACGAGCGTCTTCAGGCTCATCCACATCCATCCGGGCAGAAGCGGACCCTGAGTGCCGCCGAGGAACAGCGCCGTGGCGAAGGCGGATCCGGCCGTGAGCAGCAGGTAGCGACCGGCACCCGCGAGCAGCCGGTCGGGGCCGGAGAGCTCGGCCAGCACCCCACCGGCGAGGTCGGGTGCGGCGGCCGGCGACAGGGGGCCCCAGACCGAGAAGCCGACGACACCGAGGAGGGTGAGCAGGAAGGCGACCGGCATCCACACGACGTACCACAGTCCGTGCTGGGCGGTGACGACGTCGCTCACGCGCAGGCTGCCGGCGGCGACCGCCGGTGTCGTGAGGGCGAACATCAGGGGCAGCTCGTAGGCCAGCGCCGTGGCGAGGAAGCGGAAGGCCCCGACTAGGGCGTAGGTCGAGTTGGCGCCCCACCCGAGCAGCCACACCAGGGCCCAGACCACGACGTCGGCAGCGTTGAACCAGACGATCCCGATGGGTGAGTCC
>JBBRNQ010000217.1:0-5182 GCA_038230235.1 Actinomycetales bacterium | reverse complement strand
TTGATGATCTTGGCGCGCTTCTCGCGCTCGGCCTCGGCCTGGCGGGCCATGGCGCGTTTCATGCTGTCGGGGAGCTGGATGTCCTTGAGCTCGACGAGGGTGACCTCGACCCCCCAGTCGACCGTCGTGACGTCGAGGATGGCGCGGATGTCGAGGTTGATCTTGTCGGTCTCCGAGAGGGTCTGGTCGAGGGTGTGCTGGCCGACGACCTTGCGCAGGGTGGTCTGGGCGATCTGGTCGATCGCGGCGTAGACGCTCTCGATCGCGACGACTGATTTCACGGGGTCGACGATCTTGAAGTACGCCACGGCGGAGACGTCGACGGTGACGTTGTCGCGGGTGATGATGCCTTGGGACTGGATGGGCATGGTGACGATCCGCCGCGAGACCCGGTGTAGGACGTCGACGAACGGGATGATCAGCCGCAGCCCGGGGTCACGTTCACCGATGACCCGGCCGAAGCGGAACAGGACGCCCTCCTCGTACTGCTGCACGATTCTCACCGCCATCGAGAGCAGCACGAGGATGACGACGACGACAGCGATCAGAGCGATGGTCATGATGGGTCTTTCGTGAGGGGCGGTGGTGGGGTGGTGTCATGGATGACGAGGACGGGGCAGGTGGCGTGCTCGGTGCAGGCTGCGCTGATCGATCCGAGCAGGAGGCCGGCGAAGCCGCCGTGTCCCCGGCTGCCGACTACGAGCATCCGGGCGTCGGCGCTCAGCTCGAGCATCACCTGGGCGGGGTTGCCCCGGATGACGCGGGACTGGCACCATGCGGGCTGCTGGTCGCTGAACACCGATGTCAGGGCCAGGTCGAGCGTCTGGTGGGTCGCGGCGTCCGGGTCCCCCTCGGACGGGAGGACACCCCACCCCTCGCCGACGAGCCCGAACGCGGTGGTCGGTTCCCAGACGGTGATGACCTCCAGCAGGCTGGCGGTGGCGTTGGCGACGAAGGTCCCCCATTCCAAATCGGCCAGGCTGGGCTGCGAGCCGTCGACCCCGACGACGACTCGAGCACCGGCCGCGATCTCAGTGGTCACGCTGACACCATCGGGCGGCGGAACAGTGAGGCCAGTGCCCGACCGCAATCGTCCGGCAGCCGGGCCAGCACCTTGATCCGCTGGGGGCGGGTGCACGTGTTGACGCGCCTCAACAGGCGGCGAACCGCCAACGCGTCCGTCATCGGGGTGGTGTCGACCACGATGAGCGCAGATCCGGGCCTCCCTCTGCGCCAGGCGAACCAGACGCTACCCAAGGCCGGATCCTCGCCGGCGCAACCACCGGCGCAGTTGCTGGCGCAGTCGTGCCCGAGCCGTTGCTGGAGGTGGCCAGGCGTGGTCGGTGGGCCGGGGGAGGGAAGTGTCGGCAGGTCGGCTGTCGTCGACATGGGGGCTCCTCAGTAGGACGACATACAGCGTGGCCCGGCCTGGAGCAGGTGCTGCTCACGTGCTCGGCGGCGGACGGCCGAGCCTCTCCGGAATGGCTGTGGTTCCCAGCAACTAGAAACTACGTCAAGGTCGCCGGGAACCGCGGGACCAAGGTCACCCCTCGTCACAGCTGGCGCAGCAGCTGGTCTGCGCGTACCCCGACGTCGTGCTGACCCGCGGTCGCACCCTGGACCAGCTCGTGCTTCGCCCTCGCAGGAAGAGCCACCAGCGATGAGGACGCCAATCACCGCCTCGCTGCCCGACGCCTGCGTCAGCGCGCGAACGCCCACCGTTGCCTCCCCAGCAGGGCACTGGACCTCGCCCCGTTCGGTGCGAAGCCGACCGCCACCTCAAGGACCCGGCCTGACGTCGGCGTCAGGGTGGCACCGCAGGTGCAGGTACGTCGCGTCCTGGTAGACGTAGGTGAAAGTCTGGGGCCGAGTGGTGGTTCCTAGGCCTCGAGTCCTGCGTCGCGGCCGGCGCAGAGGGTCCGCACCGCAGACGCGGAGATCCCGGGCACTCTCAGCGCGACCGCGCGGTCACGCACTGTGTCGGTGACCAGCACATCAACATGGGCTCGAAGACCTCCGAGTCCGTGTGACCCGTCGGAATCGTTGCGGGGCCACGACGGAGACGCGGGGAACACACGCAGGTGGGGGTTCGACCGGCTTGCGCATCGCTGGAACGAACCCCTGCTGGAGGGGCGTCTCAGGACGTTGGTCATGGGCGGGCAGTGCCTGAACGTAGAAGGCTCAGGGGATGACGACGTTGCCGGTGGCCTGCGGTGCGGTCGACGACCCACCGATCGTCGTGTACGGCGTGACGGCCGTCGTTGCCGAGCGTCGGGTCGCGTGGGCGGCGGTGACCATTCAGGCAGTCGGCCAGGCTTTCGCCAACGTCTTTCTCGAGGAGGCCATGCCGGCCCCCGATCGGCGGCTCTTCCTCGATGCGGTCACCGAGTTCACGATGACCTTGGGGGCGCGACAGGTGAGGCTCGTGCTGGCGAAGCGGGACAGGTCACTGATGGCTCACGTCCATGCAAGGTGTGCCGTCATGAGTATCGCCCTCGTCGGCCAGACCTACCTGGTTCACGCAGATATGCAGCCGCACGACGTCCCGGGTGGCGCTGCCTCGGTTCCTTGGCGCTGCCCCGGGACCTGGCCTCGCTCGTCACCTGAGTGCGATATCCGGGTCGAGATCTTGTGGGCCTCAGCCGGTCCGCATCACGACCTCGACGAACTCGATGAGCTCGAGCCTGAACCCTCCTTCGGATGACGCCGATGGCCACCGTTTGAGATTCGGCCGTACCGGGCTCGCCGACGCGGTCGGTGGAGCCCAGCTCAAGGGCCCGTTCGAACCGGGTGGCGTCGTACTTCAGTGCCGGGATGTCTGACATGTGGATGCCGGCCAGCACGACGGTCCCGCCGCGTTCGTCGCGGCGAGGGCGACGGGGACCAGCCCTCCCGCGGGTGCGAAGACCACGGACCGACCAGCACGCACGAGCCTGGTCACCGCTGGGGGTCGAGAGCGACCCGGTGCTCACCTGACGCTGACTCGGTGAGCACACCGTGGCGAAGCGTCCCGGTGGTGGACGTGGTCGTGCTGGCCAAGAGATCCCCTGGTCGGTGCGAATCCGCCTCCGGTGACGAGGGCGGAACTATCGGGTCCAGCCACACGGTAAGGCTGGGCCTGTGTCGGGGCCATTGGTCTCCACCACACGCCGCCGGACCGGTCTGGCCCGGTCCGCCTTCGGGGGCCCTTCGGCCCTGGCCCGTGCCCGTCTTCGGGCCCCTACTGAGGGGTGGCGTCGCCAGGAGCGGCGCCCAGAGCACCGAAGGGATCACGACCTGTGGAGGAGACACCTCGAAGTGGTGGCCAGCCGAGGCTCTCGTGGGCCCACCGTCCGACGGCTCCCGTGACGAGGAGACGTGGTGTCCCGCCCGCCCGCGCTCTCGCCGAGACATCGTCGGCGGGATCCCCAGACCCGTGGGAGCCAGTCACGCGGCTGCTGCGCGACCTGCGCTCGCGCTCGTGCGGACTGTCGCAGCGGGAGGCGGCCAGGCGGCTGGAACGGTACGGCCCCAGCACCCTGTCCGCCACGACCTCCAGGACCTGGCCGCGTGCCCTGGCCCGTCAGTTCACGCAGCCGCTCGCGGTGCTATTGATGCTTGCTGCGGTGCTGTCGGTGGGCGCGGGCACACCTCAGCTGGCGTGGGCCATCGCGGCCGTGGTGCTGCTCAACGCCCTGTTCGCGTTCGTCCAGGAGAACCAGGCGAGCCGGGCGGTCGAGGCGCTCGGCCGGTACCTTCCGGCGCAGGCGCAGGCACGCCGCGACGGGGGGGGTCCGGCCCGTCCCCACGACCGAGGTGGTCCCTGGTGACGTCCTGCTGCTCGCCGAAGGCGACCGGGTCCCCGCTGACGCCCGGCTCCTGTCGGGGGCCGTGGAGATCGATGCGTCAGCCCTGAGCGGGGAGTCGGCCCCGGTGGAGCGGGTGGCCGACGCCGTCGACGACGCCGTACGCCGTCTGGACTCGCCGGTGCTGGTCTTCAGCGGCACCGGGTGCGTCGGTGGGGCCGCGGAGGTACTCGTCACCGGCACGGGCGCGCACACCGAGATCGGCCGGATCGCGGCGCTGACCGGACCCCGCCCGCAGGGCGACAGCCCGCTGGAGCGTCAGGTCCGCCGGGTGGCCTACCTCATCGCCGCCGTCGCTGTCAGCGTCGGGATCCTCTTTCTCCCGCTCGGGGTCCACGCGGGGCTGAGCTGGTCCGAGGCCCTCGTCTTCGCGGTCGGGCTGCTCGTAGCGAACGTGCCCGAGGGGCTGCTGCCCACCATCACCCTGGCCCTCGCCGCTGGAGTGCGCTCGATGGCCAGGCGCGGGGCGTTGTTCAAGCGCCTCTCAGCCGTGGAGACGCTCGGGTCGGTGACCGTGATCTGCACGGACAAGACCGGCACGCTCACGTCCAACACGATGCACGTGCAGCAGGTGCTCGACCCCACCGGGGCCACGATCACCGTGCCCGGCACTGGCCTGGCTACGGCAGTCACCCTGTGCTCCACCGCGGACATCGACGCCGGGACCGGTGACCCGACCGAGCTCGCCCTCGTTGACCTGGCCGTCGCCTCGGGGGTGCACGTCGCCGCCGCCGACCGCCTCGCCCAGCGGGTGGCGCTGTTCGCGTTCGACCCCCGCCGCCGGCTGATGGCCACCGTGGACCGCCTGGGCGGGGGACTGAGGGCGCACGTCAAGGGAGCACCCGAGTCACTGCTGCCGCTGTGCGCCACCGACCCCGCGCAGCTGCGGGGTCTCGCCGAGACCGTCGAGGCCATGGGCGACCAGGGGACTGCGGGTGCTGGCCGTGGCCTGCCGGGACTGGACCGGCCCCACGCCCGACCGCGACCAGGCCGAGGCATCGGGACTGACCCTGCTGGGACTGGTCGGGCGGCTCGACCCACCCCGCCCGGAGGTCGCCGCTGCGGTCGCGGCCTGCCACGAGTCCGGCATCCGCATCCACGTCGTGACCGGTGACAACGGGCGCACCGCCACCGAGATCGCCCGCCGCGTCGGCATCCACGCCGACCGCGTCATCGACGGCACCGCCCTCGACGCCCTGACCGACCACGGCCTCGAGACCCTTCTCGCCGGGCCCGAGGAGCTCGTGTTCTCCCGCGCGGCACCCGAGGCCAAGCTGCGCATCGCCGACGCCCTGCACCAGGGCGGGCACGTCGTGGCCATGACCGGCGACGGCGTC
>JBBRNQ010000216.1:0-5216 GCA_038230235.1 Actinomycetales bacterium | reverse complement strand
GGTCCTCGCCTATCCCGAGAAGAGCGCCGCGACCAAGGCTGCCCTCAGCGTCCAGGGAGTGACGGCGCTGGCCGACGAGATCACCGTCAAGCACACGTGGGGCGACCGCGCCGACGCCGACATCGCCCGCGACACCACCAGTGCGCTGGGCACGAGCGCCGTCATCCCGGCGGGCGCCGTCAAGGCCACGATCAACGACCACTGGGTCACCCTCTCGGGCGAGGTCCACTGGAACTTCCAGCGGGAGGCCGCCGTCAACCTCGTCAGCGACATCACCGGCGTCGCCGGGGTGCACAACAACATCCAGCTGCGGCCGGTGCTCCCGTTCGCGGCCGTCGAGGCCAGGTCGGCGGTCAAGGCGGCCCTCGTACGGGGAGCCCTCGACGACGCCCACGACATCTCGGTCGGCGGGCACGGTACCGAGCTCGAACTGACCGGCACGGTGCACTCGTGGCACGAGTTCCGCGAGGCGGCTGACGCCGCCTGGGCCACCCCCGGTGTCACCCACGTGCACAACAAGCTGACGGTCGTCTCCTAGAACCTGCGGCACCCGGACGGCACCGGTCGACGAGCGAGGGAGGGGGACCTTCGGCACGCCACGGCGGCGGACCAGCCCGCAGGCTGGGTCGATGAGCACACCCGCCGTTCCACCCTCGTCCCTCGACCGCTTCTTCGTCACCCTGCGCCGCAGCACCGTCACCCGCTCACCCCAGGGGATCGTCGGTGGCGTGTGCGCCGGACTCGCCGAGCGCCTCGACCTCTCGACCAAGGTGGTGCGCGTGGTCGCCGTCGTGCTCGCCCTGCTCGGGCCGGCCGTCGGCCTTTACCTGCTGGCCTGGCTCCTGCTGCCCGACCACCAGGGACGCCTGCACCTCGAGCGGGCGCTGCGCGGTGGCGAGACGACCTCCATCGTCCTGCTGGTGGTCACCGTGCTCGCCGTGGTCGGCGACACCGGGGTCCACGCGCGCGTCGGGTGGCTCTCCCTGGTCATCGTCGGGGTCGGGGTGTGGGCCGTCACCCGCGCGTCGTCCCGACCACGACCGGGCACGCGCGGCGCCGACTCGCCGAGCTGAGCCCGGGCGCGGGCGCAGGCCCGGGCCCGGGCCGCCTCGCCGGCGCGGTCTTGCTGGTGGAGAAGAAGTCACGATCCAGGCCAGTCACCCGCTGGTGACCTTCGGCCCTGTGGCCCCCGGACCGCCGTCCCTAGGTTCGAGGCATGGCTCTCCCCCTGGCTCCCGTACCCCGACACACCGTGCAGGCCCTCCCGCCGGGCCCGGTCCGCCGCCGCCGGCGCCGTGGCCCCGTACGACGGGTCGTGGCGGTGGTGGTCGTCCTGCACGGGCTCCTGCACCTCCTCGGCGGCGCCCAGGGGCTGGGGTGGGCGAGCGTCAGCGCGCTGTCCCAGCCGATCGGCAGGGTGACCGGCGGGGTCTGGCTGGCCGTGGCCCCCCTCGTCGTCCTGGCCGGGCTGCTCCTGGCCCTCGCGTCGCCCTGGTGGTGGGTCGCCTGCGGTGTGGCCGCCGTGGCCTCGCAGGCGGTCATCCTCACGTCGTGGACCGACGCCCGGGCCGGCACCCTGGTGAATGTCGTCCTGCTCGGGGCCGCCGTCTACGGCTGGGCGTCGGAGGGACCGCGCAGCCTCGGCAGCGAGTACCGTCGGCGGGCGTCGGCTGCCCTCGCGCCCCTGCCTCCCCGCGCATCCGGGGGGCGAGCCGACACCGTCACCGACCGCGACCTGGCCCACCTACCCCCTTCGGTGGCGGCCTACGTCCGGCGTAGCGGCGCGGTCGGACTGCCCCGGGTCTCGAGCATCCGGGCCCACATCCACGGCCGCATCCGCGCGAGCGCGACCTCCGGCTGGATGCCGTTCACCGGCGAGCAGGTCAACACCTTCGGCCCCGGCTCCCTCCGGCTGTTCTCCATGGAGGCGAGCCTGCACGGCGTGCCGGTCGACGTCCTGCACGTCTTCACCGACGACGCCGCCACCATGCGGGTGCGCGCAGCCTCCCTGTTTCCCCTGGTGAGCGCCGCCGGCCCCGAGATGGACCGGTCCGAGACCGTCACCCTCTTCAACGACCTCTGCGTCCTCGCTCCCGCAGCGCTGGTCGACGCCGACGTGGTGTGGCAGCAGCTGGGGCACGACCGGGTGCACGCGACCTTCACCCGCGGGCCGCAGACCGTCGAGGCCGAGCTGGTCTTCGCGGACGACGAGCTCGTCGACTTCGTCTCCGACGACCGCAGCGCCGCATCGGCCGACGGGAAGACCTTCACCTCCCGTCGGTGGTCGACGCCGCTCACCGGCTACCGCGCCGTCGGGGCACGCCAGCTGGCCACGCAGGGTGAAGCCCGTTGGGGTGGCCCCGCCCCCGACGAGTCCTTCACCTACCTCGAGCTCACCGTCGACGACATCGAGTACGGCGCTTTGTCCGGCGCTTGGTCCGGCGCTTCGTCCGGCGCTTCGTCCGGCGTCCCTCCCACCACCTGAATCGAGAAACGTCATGCGCCCTTCCCGCATCATCACGCTCATCATCGGCGTCCTGTTCGTCGTGCCCGGGCTGTCCCTCCTGGCCGGCGGCGCAGCCCTCGGCGTCGCCGACCTGCGCGGCCGCGAGGCGGGCGGATACGTGAGCACGCAGCCCAGCCGGGTGGAGTCCGCCACCCCCGCCCTGGTCTCGCCGGCCCTCGCCGTCGTCGTCGACGCCGACACGCCGGCGTGGGTGCTCGACCGCCTGGCCACCGACGTGCGGCTGACGGTGTCGGGAGACGCCGGACGACCGCTCTTCGTCGGGATCGCCCCGACCAACCAGGTCGACGCCTATCTCGCCGGGGTCGCCCACGACGAGATCTCGACCCGCAGCGGCACCCCCACCTACACCCGGCTGCCCGCCACCGGTACGCCGTCCGCGGCGCTGACGCCGCCCGCTGGCGAGACCTTCTGGGCCTCGCAGGCGACGGCGAAGGGGACCGTGACCCTCGACTGGACGGTCTCGAGCGGGAGCTGGACCGTCGTCGTCATGAACGCGGACGGTAGCCCCGGTGTGGCTGCTGTCGTCACCCCGAGCGTCCGCAGCGACGCCCTCGGCCCACTCGCGCTCGGACTCCTCGTCACCGGACTCCTCGTCACCCTGCTGGCCGCCGCCGCCATCGTCCTGCCCCTGCGCGGACGACGACGCTCGACCCCGACCGGTCCGTCGACCCCGACCGGCCCCTCCCCCAGCCTGCCCTCGTCCCCCGTCCTCTCCCGATGACCTCCGAGGTCACCCGGCCCCCTGCCCCTCGTCCCACCGTTCCCCCGGTCCAGTCCGCGGCTCCGCCACCATCCGGGGGCGCGGCGGGTCGGTGGTGGACCCGTCCACGGCCGGCGCTCGTCGCCGCTGCCGTCGCGACCGTGATGACCGCAGCGCTCGAGGGGTGGTCGACCCCCCGCGGACCGGTGACCCCCGCCCAGGTGCTCTGGGCCATGGGAGTCAGCGTGGTCCTCGGCACCGTCACCGGGCTGCTGGCCAGGTCGCGGTGGGCGCTGCTCGCCGTCCCTGTCGTCTTCGTGATGACCTTCGAGCTCACCCGGATCGGCACGGACGGGCCCATGGTCGACGAGCTGCACCTCAGCGAGTACGGCGTGCTCGCCTTCGTCACGGGACGCGTCTTCCACGGCATCGTCGCGCTCCTCCCGTTGGTGCTCGGCGTGGCCGCGGGAGCAGGGCTCGCGCGACGACGAGACGGCCGGTCCGGTCTCCAGCGGTTCCGCTCCCGGGCCGGCCGGTGGGTCCGCCGCACCGTGGCCGCCACGACCGCGCTGGCGCTCGCGGCCCTCGCCTACGGCGTCGCGACGCCCGGTGCCACCGCGGCCATCACCGACGCCGCCGGTCGTCCGCTCGCCGGGAGCGTCGCCGAGCTGACGCGAGTCCCCATCGGCGGACACGACCTGTCGATGATGATCCGCGGCGACAGTGCCACCCTGCCCGTCCTCCTAATGCTCGCGGGCGGCCCCGGCGGGACCGAGCTCGGCGCCATGCGCCACCACGGCCAGCTCCTCGAGCACTCCTTCGTCGTCGTCACGTGGGACCAGCGGGGCACGGGGAAGTCCTACGACCAGCTCGAGCCGACCTCCACCCTGACCCTGGCCAACGCCGTCTCCGACACCATCGAGGTCACCCGCTACCTGCGCACCCGCTTCGGGCAGCAGAAGATCTACCTGCTCGGGCAGTCCTGGGGCACCCTGCTCGGGGTGCTCGCGGCCCAGCAGCAGCCCGACCTCTACGCCGCGTTCATCGGCTCGGGCCAGATGGTCGACCCCCTTGTGACCGACCAGCTCATCTACCGCGACACCATTGCCTGGGCAACGACAACGGGCAGCACCTCGCTGGTCGCCACGCTGACCAGCATCGGGGAGCCGCCGTACAGCAACGTCCTCGACTACGAGAGCGTCCTCGGCCACGTCAGCGACGTCTACCCCTACGACCACACCGGCAACGCCGAGGGACGCGGAGAGATGGGCGAAGGGATCTTCGTCCAGGAGTACGGGCTGCTCGACAAGGTCCACAACTTCTCGGGCTTCCTCGACACCTTCCCGGTCCTCTACCCCCAGCTCCAGCGGCTCGACCTGCGCGTCTCCGCCGCCCGTATGGAGGTCCCCGTCTACCTCTTCCAGGGGGCGCACGAGGCGACGAGCCGGAGTGTGCTCGCCGACGAGTGGTACCGGGATCTCGTTGCGCCGCACAAGGAACGGGCCACCGCCGCCACCTCGGGCCACCGGGCCCTGTGGGAGCAGCCGGTCGAGTTCGACACCTTCATGACGCAGACCGTCCTCGCCCAGACGCAACGGGGGTCGTGACGTGTCCCGCACCGACGCCTCGGCCACCGCCGCATCCCACACCGTCGCCCCTCGCGTGCCAGCGGGAGTACCACGATCGACCGGGCCACGTGACGAGAGCACCGGTCTCCCCCGCCTGTGGGCCGGGCTGGCCGCAGCCACCGCCCTGCTCTCGCTGCTCGGGACGGTCGTCGCCCTCGCCGTCCCCGGCCGGGTCTACGCAGGGGTCACCACCACGCTGGCCGAGACGGCCACCGCCCAGGACGTCGTCGGTCTCGCGGTCACCCCGGGTCTGCTGCTCCTGGCGTACGGCGCGCAGCGCGGTCACCTGCGCGCCTGGCTGGGGCTGCTCGGCCTTCTGGGCTTCACCGTCTACAACTACACGATCTACTGCTTCTCGGTG
>JBBRNQ010000215.1:0-5236 GCA_038230235.1 Actinomycetales bacterium | reverse complement strand
CTGGCAGGTGCCGACGAACCCGGTCCACGTCATCGACCTCGGTCTCTTCCTGCCTGCCGTCGTCGCCGGCGGCGTCCTGCTCCTGCGCCGACACCCTCTGGGGGACGCTGCCGCCGTCGGGCTGCTCACCGTGATGGCGCTGACCTGTCTGCCGATCCTGATCACCCCCGTCGTCATGACCGCCCGCGACCACGGGTCTGCGTGGTCGATCCTGCCCCCCATCGGTGTCGTCCTGCTGCTCGTCACCCTCGTCCTCGCTCGACTTCTGCACGGCCTACGCACCACTCGGGAGACCTCGTCATGACCACTCACCTCACCTCGGCGCGACCCACCACCGCCCCCACCAACGGACCCGGCACCCAGGCTGGAGCCGACGGCGACACCGTCGCCGAGGCGATCCACCTCTCGCGCGTCTTCGGTGACGGCGACGCCGCCGTACGCGCCCTCGACGACGTGACCGTCGCCTTCGCGCGGGGGAGGCTCACCGCGATCATGGGCCCGTCAGGCTCGGGCAAGTCGACCCTGATGCACTGCATGGCCGGCCTCGACGCGCCGACGTCGGGCCGGATCCTCATCGAGGGCAACGACATCGGCGCCCTCGACGACCGCCACCTCACGACCCTGCGGCGCGACCACCTCGGCTTCGTCTTCCAGGCCTACAACCTCGTGCCGACCCTCACGGCGCAGGAGAACATCACCCTGCCCCTCGACATCGCCGGCACCGACGTCGACCAGGCGTGGTTCGACCAGATCGTCGACACGCTGCACCTGGGCGACCGGCTCACCCACCGACCCCACGAGCTGTCGGGCGGGCAGCAGCAGCGGGTGGCCTGCGCCCGGGCCCTGGTGGGACGACCCTCCCTCGTCTTCGCCGACGAGCCCACCGGCAACCTCGACTCCAAGGCCAGCACCGACATCCTCGCCTTCCTGCGCCACAGCGTCGACGACTTCGGGCAGAGCATCGTCATGGTCACCCACGACCCGGGCGCGGCGTCGTACGCCGACCGGGTCCTCTTCCTCGACGACGGTCGCATCGTCGACGAGATGCTGGAGCCGACCACGCCCAGGGTCCTCGAGCGCATGGGCACCTTCGAGCTCGCGCGGCACGCCTGATGTGGCGGGTCACCCTGCGCGGCCTGCAGGGTCACGCCCTGCGGTTCCTGCTGACCGCCTCCGCCGTCATGCTCGGGGTCTCCTTCGTCACCGGCACCTTCGTGCTGCGTGACAGCATCGACAACAGCCTCAGCGGCCTCTTCTCCCAGGCCTTCAAGGGCACCGACGTCTCTGTCCGCGGGGCGGCCGTGGGCGCCACCCTGACCGAGGGGGTCGTCATCGACCCCACTGGCGCCAGCAGCACCACCCGCCCGAGCGTCCCCCTGCGCCTCGAGACCGCCCTGGCCAGCGTGCCCGGTGTCGCCCGGGTCACCCCCAACATCCAGGGGACGGCCGTCATCGCCGGCAAGGACGGGCTCGCCGTCCGCACCGGCGGTGCGCCAGGACTCTGCTTCGCGTACGACGCCGCCGACCCCGCCTTCACCCTGATCAAGGGCACGGCCCCGACGGGGCCGGGTCAGGTGCTCGTCGAGAGCTCGACCCTGGCCAAGGCCCAGCTCCACGTGGGGGACACGACGACCGCGGTCATCGGTGACGAGACCCGACCCGTGACGATCACCGGCGAGGTGCGCTTCGGCTCGCTCTTCGGGGCGACGGCCGTGCTCGTCGACGACGCCACGGCGCGTCGTACGTTCGCCCGCGACGGCACCGTGTCGTCGATCTCGCTGACGGCGAAGCCGGGCACCAGCCAGGAGACGCTGCGGGCGGCCGTCGCCCGGATGCTGCCCGCCTCGGCCGAGGCCGTCACGGGGGCGACGCTGGAGAAGGCCGGTCAGGCCTCGCTGCAGACGGGGCTGGGGTTCTTCACCACCTTCATGCTGGCCTTCGCCGGGGTCGCGCTCTTCGTCGGCTCCTTCATCATCGTCAACACCTTCAGCATGGTCGTGGCCCAGCGCACCCGCGAGCTCGCGCTGCTGCGGGCCATCGGAGCCTCACGTGCCCAGGTGATGAGGGTCGTGCTGGCCGAGGCGGCGGTCGTCGGCGCGGCGGGGTCGCTGCTCGGCGTGGGCCTGGGCCTGCTCATCGCCGCCGGGGCCGAGGCCCTGATCCGCACGGTGCTCGGGGCCGAGCTCGGAGCCGGGCTGCCCCTGGCGTGGCCGACCGTGCTGTGGAGCGTGGCGGTCGGCACCCTCGTGACCCTCGCGGCGGCAACTCTCCCTGCGCTGAAGGCGGCCCGCACACCGCCGGTCGCGGCGATGTCGCTCGACCAGTCGATGGCGCCGCGCGGGCTGCGGCTGCGGGGAGTGAGTGGCGCGGCGGTTCTCGTCGTGGGGGTCGCGATGCTGGCCACCGGTGTCACCCGCGAGGATGCCGCGTGGGGCCTGGCCGGGATCGGGGCCGCCCTCGCCGTGCTGGGCGTGCTGCTCGCGGCGCCCGTCGCGGCCCGTCCCGTGGTCAGGGTGGTGACCTGGCCCTTCGAGGCCGTCACCCACACGGTGGCGAAGCTGGCCCGCGAGAACGCCCTTCGCGTCCCCCGACGCACCGCGACCACGGCCAGCGCCCTCATGATCGGCCTCGCCCTCATCGCCGGCATCTCGGTCCTCGCCTCGAGCGCGAAGGCCAGTACCACCCGTGACGTGGGGCTGCAGCTCTCCTCGGACTTCGTCCTCAGCGGAGGAGGCAGCCCCGTCCCCGAGACCGTCGCGACCCGGGCCACGGCCCTGCCGCACGTGCGGTCGGCCAGTGCACTCAGCGGGGTCGACGTGCACAGCGGCAGCTTCTCGAGCATCGCGTCGGCGACCACCGCGACCGGCCTCGCCGACAACTTCGTCCTGACCGCAGTGTCAGGGAGCGTGGCCTCCCTGGGCGGCCACACCGTGCTCGTCGACGCCACCACGGCGACGGCCCGCTCGTGGAAGGTCGGAGACACCGTCGACGCCACCGTCGGCGCCCTGGTGCACCAGCGGTTGACGGTCGGCGGGATCTTCACCGACAGCGCCGGGTTCAGCTCGCACGTCATCGTCGACCGCTCGCTCTACCTCGCGGCGGTGCCGGCCACGAGCCGACGCGACGTCGGGGTCTACGTACGAGCCGACGCCGGAGCCGACCTCGCGGTGCTGCGCGCCGGGTTGGTGGGGCTGGTGAAGCCCTACCTCGTGGTCTCGGTGCAGAACGGCTCGGAGTACGCAGCCGCCCAGGGCGCCTCGATCGACGTGCTCATCAACCTGCTCTACGTGCTGCTGCTCTTCAGCGTCGTCGTCGCGGTGCTCGGCATCGTCAACACCCTGGCGCTGTCGGTCTTCGAGCGCACCCGCGAGATCGGGCTGCTGCGGGCCATCGGCCTGCGACGGCGTCAGCTCGCGTCGATGATCACCATCGAGGCCGTCGCCACCGCGGTCTTCGGGGCCGTGCTCGGCACCGTCCTGGGCCTCGGTCTCGGCGTCGCCCTGCAGCACGGGCTCGCGTCACAGGGGTTGGGCGTGCTGGCCATCCCCTGGGGTCTGGTCGCCACCCTGCTGGTGTCCTCGGCCGTCGTCGGGGTCGTCGCGGCGGCCCTGCCGTCGATCCGCGCGGTGCGGCTCGGCATCCTCGAGGCCATCGCTCGCGGCTGAGGTCTTCATACAACCTCGCCTTGTTGCTCCGTCTGTGACCGAAAGTGCCCTCCTGATGGCAGATTTGGTCACATCGAGAGCAACAAGGCGACTGGGGGTCAGGGGCGGAGCTCCGTACCGGGCTCGGTCTCGGCTTCGGTACGGGGTGCCGTGGCGGCCTGGGAGCCGTTGGCGCGGGGCGGGAGCTCGGCGCGGGGGGTGCGCGGGCGCGGGGTCGTACCCGCGCCGGTCACCAGTGACCCCACCAGACCGGCGAGGTCGACGCCCGAGACGTCCTTGACCAGCTGCTGCACCTGGGCGAAGTTCGACACCACGGCCTTGGGCAGCGCGGCCGCGCCCTCCGACGAGATGACGGTCAGCTTCTCGATGGCCGCCATCGGGGCGGCCAGCTCTCGCGCCACCATGGGCAGCTTGTCGACGACCATCTGGAGGATGGCGGCCTGGGAGTACTCCCGGTAGGCGTCGGCCTTCTTCGACATCGCCTCCGCCTCGGCCGAACCGGTGGCGAGCGTCGCGGAGGCGACGGCCTCGCCCTCGAGGCGGGTGGCGTCGGCCAGGGCCGCACGGCGGGCCCGCTCGCCCTCGCCCTCGAGGCGAGCCGACTCCGAGGAGGCCTGTGCCGCAGCGATGCTCGAGACCCGCTTGGCCTCGGCCTCCTGCTCGGCCCGGTAGCGGGCGGCGTCGGCGGGCTTGCGCACGTCGGAGTCGAGCTGACGCTCGGTCAGTACGGCGCGTCGCTGGGCCACCAGCTCCTGCGCGGTCAGCACCTCCTGCTGCTTCGCGGCCTCGGCGATCGGGCCTGCGGCGGCGGCCTGGGCGGCCGCGGCGTCCGTCTCGGCCTGGATCTCCGAGCGCTTGAGCGCGAGCACCCGCTGAGCCACGACGACGTCCTGCTCAGCCGCGATCTTGCGCTGCTCGGCCGTGCGCCGGGCGTCCGCCTCGGCGATGGTGGCGTCCTGCTGCACCCGCGCGGCCTCGGGCCGGCCGAGGTCCTGCAGGTAGGTGCCGTCGTCGGTGACGTCCTGGATCTGGAAGGTGTCGAGCACGAGGCCCTGCCCGGTGAGGGCCGACTCGGTGACGTCGGCGACCTGGGTGGCGAAGCTGGCCCGGTCGCGGATGATCTCCTCGACCGTGAGGGTGCCGACGATCGAGCGCAGGGCGCCGGCGAGCACCTCGGTGGTGAAGACCTCGATCTGGCCCTGCTGCGACAGGAACCGTTGCGCCGCAGCGCGGATGGAGTCCTCGTCACCGCCGACCTTGACGATGGCGATGCCGTCGACGTTGAGCTTGATGCCCTGCCGGCTGACGGCGCCGCGGATGTTGACGGTGATGCGGCGGCTCGACAGGTCGACCCGGCTCAGCTGCTGCACGAACGGCACGACGAAGACACCGCCCCCGGTGACGACCTTCTGGCCGGAGAGGTCCTGCGAGGTCTTCCCCCGGCGGCCGGTGACGATGAACGCCTCGTTGGGGCAGGCCAACTTGTAGCGGCTGACCACGACGAGCACGAAGAGGACCAGCAGGACGACTAGTCCGGCTACTCCGATGACGAGCGGTGACTCAGGCATGAG
>JBBRNQ010000214.1:0-5238 GCA_038230235.1 Actinomycetales bacterium | reverse complement strand
TAGTCCCTTGGACCAGCTCGGCGCGCTCGGGCCGTGCACCTTGACCTCCACGACCGTGCCGGCACCGACCTCCTGCTCGAGGCGACCGAGGAGGCTGGAGGCGAGCAGGCGCATCTGGGTGGCCCAGGCGGTCGAGTCGGCTCGCAGCACGAGCACCCCGTCACGGAACTCGACGGGGGTCACGTGGGCGGCGACCTCGGGGCCGACGATCACGGGCCAGCGCCCGATCACCGCACCGACCGCGACGTCGACCTGCCACCCCCGGTCGGAGACGAGCCGGTCGAGCTGGTCGCCGATGAGGGCGGGGTCACGACCGTCCCGGCCGGCGCCGGAGCGCTGCTGGTCCGGCCGGCCGGGGCGGTACTTGCGCACGGGCCGCAGACCCGGTCGCAGCCCCTTGTCGCGGGCCGTCTTCCGGGCCCGTGCCAGCGCAGCGGCCCCGGCCGCCCCGGCGTCGGATTCCGCAGGACCGGCGTCCGCAGGACCGGCGTCCCCTGGACCGGCGTCGCCACGACCAGCACCCGTCGCGTCTCTGTGGAGATCGCCCTGACCCGCGTCGTCGTCGTCGCCCATCAGCGTCCACCTCCCGTCCCGGCCCACACGCTGTCCTCGGCACCACTCTCCCACCAGGGAGGGTGGCGCCGAGGACCATGGACGGGAGAGGACCGGCGAGAACCGTGCCAGGACCAGGCGGGCCGGGCCCGGGTCAGCCGGCGGTACCCCGTACGGCGTCGTAGGCGGCGGTCTCGAAGGCGAGGTACTCGCCGAACGACGTCGGGTCGCCGAAGGGCAGGATCTGCGTGGCCCAGTAGCCCCCGATGCCGTGCTCGCGGTCGACCCAGTAGAAGAGGTTGGCCAGGCCGGCCCAGCCCTGCCCCCCAGCGGGACGGCCGGTCGGGGCCTGCTCCTCGTTGATCATGAACGGCAGCGACCACGACTTGCGCAGCCCGGGCCAGTACTCCGCGTCGTTCGACAGCGACGGGATGACGCCGGGCAGCATCCCGACGCTCAGCCCCTCGCCGAGGTGGCGCCGTACGGCCATCTCGACGGTCTCCGGCCGCAGCACCTGCCCGTGCTCACCCATCCCGTCGTTCAGCCACATCCGGATGAAGCGCATGTAGTCGCCGACCGTGCCGTAGAGCCCGTGCCCGCCGAAGTCGACGTCGGGCGGTGACGGCAGCTCGAACTCCATCGGCGCCAGCGACCCGTCGTCGGCCCGCGCGTGCATCCCGGCCGCGCGCTCACGCAGCCGGTCGTCGATGGCGAAGGTCATGTCGGTGATGCCGCAGGGGGCGAAGATGCGCTCGGCGAAGACCTCTCCGAGCCGCTTGCCGGTGATCCCCTCGACGACCTGCCCGGCCCAGTCGAGGTTGGAGCCGTACTCCCACTTCGTGCCCGGGTCGAAGAGCAGCGGGGTCATCAGCGCCGCGTGGGTCGCGCTGATGACGCTGGGCTGGCCCTTCTCGGTGGCGAGGCGGGCGTAGTGCTCGTTGAAGAAGTCGTAGCCGAGGCCGGCGCTGTGGGTGAGCAGCTGCCGGGTCGTGGGCTTGCTCGCCGGCGCCCGCAGCTGCGGCTCGCCGTCGGCGCCGAAGCCCTCGATGACCTGCAGCTGGGCGATGTCGGGGGCGTAGGTCTCGGCGGGCGCGTCGAGGTCGAGGCTGCCGTCCTCGACCAGCTGGAGGGCGGCGGTTGCGGTGATCGCCTTGGTGGTGGAGAAGAGGGCGAAGACGGTGTCGAGCGTCATCTCCTGCTCGCCGCCGAGGACCCGCTTGCCGGCGGCTCCCTCGTAGACGTTGCCGGTCGCGTCGGTGATCATCGCCACCACTCCGGCCACCGGGGACTGCGCCCCGACGGCTCGATGGAGGATCTCGTCGACCTTCGAGCCGAGCGCGGCTCGGTCCAGGCCTGTGGAGGGGTGTGCGGTCATGGTGTCTCCTCGTCGTTGAGGTGGGTGAGGGGTGCAGTGCTGGGGACGTGCAGTGGCGCGTCGTACGGAGACCGCCTGGCTCAGGTGATGTCGAAGTGCGGGTATCCCCCGGCCGCCTCCTCAGCGCACTTGTCACGATAGGTGCCGACGCCTCCCGTGTACGAGAGGACCCGTCGCGGCTTCCCGGGCACGTTCGCGCCGGTGTACCAGGAGGTGGTGCTCGCGATGAGGGTCGCGTTGGCCGTCTCGTCGTGGTGCTCGACCCAGGCCTCCTCACCGGCCTCGGTCGGCTCGATGACGGTGCCGTGCTCGCGCACGTAGCGGATG
This sequence comes from Actinomycetales bacterium, assembly GCA_038230235.1. GTDB lineage: Bacteria > Actinomycetota > Actinomycetes > Actinomycetales > Dermatophilaceae > Lapillicoccus. The sequence goes on along the minus strand of JBBRNQ010000214.1, from coordinate 2,984 downwards.
CAGTCGTTGATCCACTCGGTCTGCTGCTGCAGGCAGGTGGTCATGTTGCACAGGGCCGCCGACGGGGCGAGGGGGACGGCGGTGGTGAAGAGGTTGGGGTAGCCGTGCTTCATCAGGCCCATCGTCGTGCGGATCTCGGTGAACCAGTCCTTCTTGATGGTGTGCCCGTTGCGGCCCTGGATGTCCATCCGGGTCAGGGCTCCCGTGCCGGCGTCGAAGCCGGTCGCCATGATGATGACGTCGAGCTCGCGCACGGTGCCGTCCTCCAGCCGGATCCCCTCCGGGAGGATCTCGGCGATCGGGTTGTCGCGCACGCTCACCAGGTCGACGTTGTCGCGGTGGAAGGTCTCGAGGTAGCCCATCTCGAGCGGCACCCGGTGCGTGCCGAAGCCGTAGTCGGTCGGCACCAGCGCGTCGATGAGGGCCGGGTCCTTCAGCCTCGCCCGCATCTTGTCGGCCACGAACCTCGAGACCTCGTCGTTGACGTCCTTCTCGAAGAACATCTCCCCGAAGGAGGCCAGCCAGAGCTTGAGCGACCCGTCCTCGTAGATCTCCTCGAGGATCTCGAGCCGCCGCTCCGGGGCAGTGTCGGCCCACACGTGCTCGAAGTCGTACTCGAACCCCGTGAAGGTGTGGGGCAGGTTCTGCTTGAGCTCGTCGAACCGGCCCTTGTACCAGGCGACTTCGGCGTCTCCGTACTCCGGGTTCTTCATCGGGAGCACGTACTGCGGGGTGCGCGCGAAGACCGTCAGGTGCCCCACCATCGGCGCGATGGTCTGGATGACCTGGATGCCGGTGGCGCCGTTGCCGATGACGCCCACGCGCTTGCCCGCGAGGTCGAGACCCGCTTCGGGGTAGCGCGACGTGTGCACGATCTGCCCGCGGAAGGAGTCCTGGCCCTGGAAGAGGTGGTCCATCGGGGCCGAGAGCATGCCGGCGCAGGTGACGAAGAACTGCGTGTCGATGACCTCACCGGTGTCGGTGCGCACCGTCCACCGGGCCCGGTCCTCGTCGTAGGTCGCCTCCTCCACCCGGGCGCCGAAGGTGATGTGGTCGCGCAGGTCGAGGCGGTCGGTCACATAGTGCAGCCACTGCTCGATCTCGGGCTGGTCGGGGAAGCGGTGGCTCCAGCTCCAGTCCTTGTAGAGCGCCTCGTCGAAGAGGTACTGGTAGATGTAGGCCTCGGAGTCGAAGCGGGCCCCTGGGTAGCGGTTCCAGTACCACGTGCCCCCCACGTCGGAGGCGGCGTCGTAGATGCGGGCGTCGAGGCCCTGCTGGCGCAGCTGGTGCAGCTGGTAGAGCCCGGCGACCCCGGCCCCGATGATGACGGCGTCGAGCGTGCGGACCGGCTCGCCACCCCGGGCGGCGTCGGTGGGCGAGGTGAGTGTGTCGGTCATGTCGCGTTCCCTTCGGGGATGGGGTCTTCGGTGACCCGGGGTGCAGGTGACCCTCCCCGGAAGTCTCGTGCGCCCGTCACCGGTGGCGGTGTCCCACTTCTGGGACACCCTGCAGGGGCGCCGGGATCTGGTCAGCACCACCTCGGATGGGGCACTCTGGACTCAGGCACCGAGGCCGCGCACCACCCGGTGCCCCCGGGAGGTGGACGACGTGGACGTGGACGAACGGCGACGGCGCGCCCGCGCGGCCCGCGACGGCTTCCTCCAGGACACCGCGCGTCGACCCCCCGGACGACCGGCTCCATCCGCCGCGGGGGTCGGGGTCCCCGAGGTGGTCCTCGCGTCGTGGGGGCGCAGCCGCACCGCGGGGGTCGACGTCGACGTCTACCGCGTCGAGCACCACGACGACGTCGACTACGACTCCAGGCTCGTACGGTGTGCCCGACCGGTCATCGAGCGCCTCTCCGACGACATGGTCGACGTACCGGTGACCATCGCGCTCGCCGACTCGCGGGCGCGCATCGTCGACCGCCTCGACTGCTCGACGTCGGTGGCCAAGGTGCTCGACCGCGTCGACTTCCTCAAGGGGTTCTCCTTCAGCGAGGTCGGCGTCGGTGGCGTGGGCACCAACGGGATCGGCACGGTCTACGAGGCGGGGGCCTCGGTGGCCGTCGTCGGCGCCGAGCACTTCCACGAGGCGCTGGTGAAGTTCGCCTGCACCGGGGCGCCGATCATCGACCCGATGAGCGGCCGGGTCGAGGGGGTGCTCGACATCAGCTCGCTCGCCGAGAGCTGGTCACCGATCATGCACACGCTCGTGCGGTCGGCCGCCGACGACATCGCGCGCAACCTGCTGCTGGAGCGCAACCAGTCGGCGCAGGCGCTCTACGAGATGTACGTCCTGGCCTGCGCCCGCTCGCACCGCGCCGTGATGGCGGTGGGGCGCACCTCGGTGATGGTCAACGACCGGGCCCAGGCGCTCTTCCGCCCCGAGGAGCAGTTCGTGCTCCAGCAGCACGCCCGGATGCTGATGGACCAGCGCGGGTGCTCCGACGACACGGTGACCCTCCAGAGCGGGCGGGTGGTGCACCTGCGGATCTCGCGGATCGTCAGTGGCGACCACGTCGACGGGGTCGTCCTGCTCCTGCACGAGGCGCAGCAGCCCCGCCGCTCGAACCGGTCGAGCGGGGTGCCGTCAGAGCACCGGCTCCCGTCCCTGAGCCTGCCGCACCGGGAGACCTCGGTGATCGCGGGTGGTCTGCGCCGACCCCCGGCGTCGATCACCGACGGCGTCTGCCCGGCCTGGCGGCGGGCCTGCGCCGACACCCTCGCGGCGCTGACGGCCCGACGGAGCCTGCTGGTCATCGGGGAGAGCGGGACCGGCCGGTTCACCCTGCTGGCCGAGCTCTTCCAGCGCGCCCACCCCGAGGGCCGCTGCGTCGCCGTCGACGCGGCCGGCCTCACCGACGACAGCCACTTCCTGCTGCGCGAGCCCGACGAGCACAGCGCACCGACCCTCTTCATCCTGCGCCACCTCGACGCCCTGACGACGGCGGGCGCCGAGCTGCTCGACGAGGTGCTGACGGC
>JBBRNQ010000213.1:0-5257 GCA_038230235.1 Actinomycetales bacterium | reverse complement strand
CGGGCAAGGCCCTCGTCCTCGTCGAGGTTCTCCTGGTTCGTTGCTGCGGGAGTCGGCCGTACCCGGCCCACTCACGGGGCCTCCAGCCGCCGTGCTGCCTCAGGCCAGGCCCGATTGAAGGGCGACGGTGAGCAGTACGACGGCGTCGGTATTGGCCCGGAGCGCGTGCCGTGCAGGAGGGATGTCGGTGATCTCGCCCTGGTCGAGGATCCGCTCGCCGTCGTGCCAGTGCAGCCGCACCTGACCGTGCAGGACCTGCAGGGTCGCCGCGGCAGGTGCGTCGTGCTCGGCGAGCTCCGTCCCGGACACGAGCGCGATGACGGTGGCTCTGAGCAGATCGCCGGAGTGGATCGTCCGGGCGGCCCGCTGCGACGAGTGGTCCCGGGCCAGTTCCAGGAGTTCGACCCCGAGCCGGGGCAGCTGCTCCACCTCGGAGCCAACGGGCCGGGTGTTGGTGTGCTCGGTCATGTCACTTCTCCCGTCCGCGTCGCGGAGCCCGGTTGCCGAGCTGGTCGTCACGACTGCGGTAGACGATGGAGGGCTGCGCGAGGCCGCCCCGGGCGTACTGAAACTGGGTCTCAGGTCCACGGTGCAAGCCCGCTGCCCACCTGGGCACGGACCTCGTCCACCAGCGTCCAGTCGTCGTTGCCCAGGACGCTCAAGGTGGCGGGGAAGACGCCGTCCTGTTCCTTGAGGATGTGGGTGCGCAGGAGGTCAAGGGTCCGGATGACGCGGTCCGGCCAGGTCGGGTCTGCCGGGACACCGTCCGCGCACTCGGCCAGGACGGCCTCGATCGCCCGGTGCTCCTGGTGGAGGATCTCGACCTGGTCAGGGAACTCGACCGCCATCGCGGGGAAGAGCCCCTTCTCCTCGACCGCCGTGTGAGGCAGCAGTATCCGGGAGATCCGTCGACAGGCCTCGACGGCGGCAGAGGTGTGCCCGGCTCGCAGCCGTCGGGTGACCTCGCCGATCTCGTTGACGACCGCGTCGTGCTCCAGCGTCAGCTCGCGGATCGCGGCGATGTTCTGGCAGCCGCAGTACTCACACATCAAGCCCCCGCTGGTGTCGGTACGGAGGGACGGATGCCGCTCACAGACATCAGCCGACCCGGTCCCAGCCGCGGCGAGGGCGGTGGCTGCCGAGCCTGGTGTCGTCTCGGCTGCGATACACGATGTAGGGGCGGGTGACGTAGCCGACGGGTGCGCTGAATACGTGGACGAGCCTGGTGAAGGGCCAGAGGGCGAAGAGTCCGAAGGCGACCAGCGCATGGATCTGGAAGCCGAGGGGGGCGTTGGCCATGAGGGACGCGTCGGGGTGGAAGGCGAGGAACGAGCGGAACCAGACCGAGACGCCCTGGCGGTAGTTGTACTCGCCCCCGATGGTGAGGATCGACCCGGCGATGGTGTTCCACATCCCCAGGGTGATGACGACCGCCAGGAAGGCGTACATGACCTTGTCCATGACGGTGGTCGCCGAGAAGACGGGGCCGGTGGTGCGACGGCGGTAGATCAGGATCGCCATCCCGACGGCCGCGGCGATGCCCGAGAGGAGGCCGCCCACGACGGCGACGACGTGGTATCCGGTCTCGCTGATGCCTACGGCGTCGGTCCAGGACTGGGGGACGAGGAGGCCGATGATGTGGCCGCCGACGACGCCGAGCATGCCGAAGTGGAACAGCGGGCTGCCGATCCGCAGCAGCCGGTTCTCGTAGAGCTGCGACGAGCGGGTGGTCCAGCCGAACTTGTCGTAGCGGTAGCGCCACAGGTGCCCGACGACGAACGTCGTCAGGCAGATGTAGGGGACGACGACGAAGAGGAACTCGGTCATGCGCGGGCTCCCGGGAAGGACGGCATCGGCAGGCGGATGGAGTCGGAGGTTGCGGCAGGGCTGAACTGGGGTGCGGCGAAGGGGGCGAGCCCCACCTCCTCCTCGGGCGGGCCCTCGGCGGCCAGGCGGCGTACGGCGTCACGCTCGTCGCCACCGAGCGGGGGCAGGGTGGCGGTGACCGCGTCGAGCAGGCCGGCCCACGGTGAGTGCACGTCACGCAATGAGAGCCGCAGCAGCTCGAGCCCCGCGCGGTGGTCGAGCATGAGGTCACGACCCAGGACCTGGTCTCCGGTGGCGGCGAACTCGAGGACGACGCAAAGGTGGTCGGGCAGCTCGGCGTCGTCGAGCTCGAACCCCTTACTGAGGTAGGTCTGCTTGAACCGCAGCAGCGCCATACCGCGCTTGCGGGTGTCACCGTGCGCGAAGTAGGTGAGGAAGAGGTTGCAACGCCGGCGGGTGTCGAAGGTCTCGACGTAGTCCGCCTGAAGCTGCGGTAGCGGGGTGGCCTCGAGGTGGTCGAGGAAGCGGCGCAGGGAGTCCCCGATCGCGGGGGGAACGTTGGCAGCGGCCGACCTGAGCAGCCCGACCCGCGCAAGCAGGGCCTCGTCGGGGTAGTCGAGGAGCAGCGAGACCGACTGCCACACGAGGGTGAGCTGGTGGGAAGGCATGGTCGGCTTCGGTCGGCGGGACCTCACGAGTCCGGACCCTTCGACGGGAAGATCCCCGGTGGGGAGCCCTTGCCGTCCCAGTTGAGCAGGTTGACCCGGCGGGCCTTGTTCTCGGGCCCGGTGAGGGAGTCGGAGGTCTGCCGGGCCTGGAGCATCTGGAAGTTCTCGACCGCGATCGGGGTCGGCGTGCCGGAGCCCTCGCCGAAGACGTCCTGCTGCCCGCCGCCGTAGTCCGAGACGGAGCACTCGGTTGACAGCTCCTCGAGCGAGTGCGCCTGCTCGGCGTGGGCCGGCGGGATCACATACCGCTCGTCGTACTTCGCGATCGCCAGAAGGCGGTACATGTCATACATGTCCTCCTCGGTCATGCCCACGGCGGCCGGGATCGCGCCGTCGGGGTCGCGCCCCAGGTTGATGTCCCGCATGTAGCAGCGCATCGCGGCGAGCTTCTTCAGGACGGCGTCGACCGGGGCGACGTCGCCGGCCGTGAAGAGCTCGGCGAGGTACTCGACCGGGATGCGCAGCGCGTCGATCGCGGCGAAGAGGTTGCCCTTATCCTCGGCGTCCTCCCCGGTCTCGGCGACGACGTCGACGACCGGCGACAGGGGCGGGATGTACCAGACCATGGGCATGGTGCGGTACTCCGGGTGCAGCGGCAGCGCCACCTTGTAGGTGTTGATCAGCGCGTAGATCGGGGAGCGCTGGGCGGCGGCGACCCAGTCGCGGGCGATGCCGGCCCGCTCGGCCTCACGCATCACCTCGGGGTCGAAGGGGTCGAGGAAGACGTCGCGCTGGGCCTCGTACAGTCCCTGCTCGTCTTCCTGGGACGCCGCTTCGAGGACCTTGTCGGCGTCGTAGAGCATGAGGCCGATGTAGCGCAGCCGACCGACGCAGGTCTCGGCGCAGACGGTGGGCAGACCGACCTCGATGCGGGGGAAGCAGAAGGTGCACTTCTCGGCTTTGCCGGTGCGGTGGTTGAAGTAGATCTTCTTGTAGGGGCAGCCCGACACGCACTTGCGCCAGCCGCGGCACTTGTCCTGGTCGACCAGGACGATGCCGTCCTCCTCGCGCTTGTAGATCGCCCCGCTGGGGCACGACGCGGCACAGGACGGGTTGAGGCAGTGCTCGCAGATGCGCGGCAGGTAGAACATGAAGGTCTGCTCGAACTCGAACTTCACCTTGTCGGCGATCTTCTTCAGCATCGGGTCGCGGTGCGCCGTGGCGGTGGAGCCGCCGAGGTCGTCGTCCCAGTTGGCCGACCACTCGATCTTCATGTTCTTGCCGCTGATCAGGGACTTCGGGCGGGCGACGGGGGTGTGTGCCTGCGCGGGTGCGTCGGTGAGCGTCGCGTAGTCGTAGGTCCACGGCTCGTAGTACTCGTTGATCGAGGGCAGCTTGGGGTTGGAGAAGATCGTCAGGAGGTTCTTGAACCGGCCCCCTGCCTTGAGCTTCATCCGGCCGCGGGAGTTCAGCTCCCACCCGCCCTGCCACTTCTCCTGGTCCTCGTAGGTGCGGGGGTAGCCGAGCCCGGGCCTGGTCTCGACGTTGTTGAACCAGATGTACTCGGTGCCCGAGCGGTTGGTCCACGCCTGCTTGCAGGTCACCGAGCAGGTGTGGCACCCGATGCACTTGTCGAGGTTCATGACCATCGCCATCTGCGCCATGACCCGCATCAGTACGTCACGTCCTGGCTGCGTTTGCGGATGATGGTGACCTCGTCGCGTTGGTTGCCGGTCGGGCCGAGGTAGTTGAAGGCAAAGGCCAGCTGCGCGTAGCCACCGATGAGGTGGGACGGCTTGACCAGCAGGCGGGTGAGGGAGTTGTGAATGCCGCCGCGCTTGCCCGACGTCTCCGCGAGCGGGACGTCGATGAGCCGGTCTTGTGCGTGGTACATGTACACGGTCCCTTCCGGCATGCGGTGCGAGACGATCGCGCGGGCCACGACGACCCCGTTGCGGTTGACCGCCTCGATCCAGTCGTTGTCGACGATGCCGACCTTGGCCGCGTCGCGGTCGCTCATCCAGATGTTCTGCCCGCCGCGTGAGAGCGACAGCATGAAGAGGTTGTCCTGGTACTCCGAGTGGATCGACCACTTGTTGTGCGGGGTCAGGTAGCGCACGGTCAGCCCCTCGACCTGCCCGCCCGACCCGTCGGAGATGTTTCCCAGGACGGGTTCACTGAAGAGGGCCGCCATGTTGAGCGGCGGCCGGTAGACCGGCAGCCCCTCCCCCAGCTCGGTCATCCAGTCGTGGTCGAGGTAGAAGTGCATCCGCCCGGTCAGGGTGTGCCACGGCTTCTTGCGCTCGACGTTGATCGTGAACGGCGAGTAGCGCCGCCCCCCGGTCTCCGAGCCCGACCACTCCGGCGAGGTGATCACCGGGACGGGGGGGCCCTGGGTGTCGGCGAAGGTGATCTGCTTGCCCTCGTGCTCCTGCGCGAGGTCGGCGAGCCGCACGCCTGTGCGCTTCTCGAGGGTCTTGAACCCCTGCGTCGCGAGGTGGCCGTTGGTGGTGCCCGACATCGCGAGGATGGCCTCGCAGACGAAGACGTCGCGCTTGAGCGACGGGCGGCCGTTGGCGACCCCGCCGCGGACGGCGCCGTTCTTGGCGCGCAGGTAGTCGACCTGCTTGCCCAGCTCGAACGTCACGCCCTTGGTGGTCGCCCCGAGCGTGTCCACCAGTGGCCCGAGGGCGTTCATCTTCTCGGCGACGGCGCCGAAGTCACGCTCGACCTCGACGAGCTTGGGCATGGTGACGCCGGGG
>JBBRNQ010000212.1:0-5274 GCA_038230235.1 Actinomycetales bacterium | reverse complement strand
GGGACGAAGCCGGCGATCCTGCTCGTCAGCGACGACGACGGCGTGACCTGGGAGGCCGTCAAGGGGCTGAGCGACCACCCGTCGGCGTCCGAGTGGGGGCCCGGTGCCGCGGGACTCGTGCTCCACACCATCGTCGCCGACCCCGAGGACCCCGAGAAGATGTGGGTCGGGATCTCCGCCGCAGGGGTCTTCGCCACGCAGGACGGTGGCGTGACGTGGGAGCGGCGCAACGACCTCGCTGACCCTGCCGACGGTGAGGGCCACGCCCACCCCGCGGCGGCGTCAGACGGGCACACCGGGTTCTGCGTCCATCACATCGAACGCGCCCCCGGCGAGGGCGACACGCTCTACCAGCAGAACCACCACGGCGTCTGGCGCTCGGACGACGGCGGCAACAGCTGGCACGACATCACCGCGGGACTGCCCTCGACGTTCGGGTTCCCCCTGTGGGCCCACCCGCGCGACGGACGCACGATCTGGACCGTGCCGCTCAACGGCGACACCGAGGGCCGCTACCCGCCGGACGCCGCCGCCGCGGTCTGGCGCTCGCGCGACGCCGGTGCCTCGTGGGAGGCCCAACGGGCCGGGCTACCCCAGGAGGCGTGCTTCTTCACCGTATTGCGGCAGGGGATGAGCGGCGACCGGCGCGACCCCGCCGGGCTGTACTTCGGGACGAACACGGGGTCGGTGTTCGCCAGCCGCGACGAGGGCGAGACCTGGGAGGAGATCGCGCGGCACCTCCCGACCGTCCTGGCCGTCGAGGTGCTCGAGCCGGTCGGGTCGTCCGACCTCTCTGGAGGCTGACCCACGCAGGCTGACCCACCTCGCCGGTGCCGAGCCCGCGCGCGGGTCAGCTCAGGTGGGCCCGGACGGCATCGGCGACCGCCGCAGGGTCGGCGAGGGGGATCCCGTGGCCGACGCCCTCCAACGCGACCTCGCGGGTCGCTCCCCCGGCTGCGGCGTACCGGCGCAGGAGGGCGCGCATCTGCGCAGCCATCGGCTGCGGCGGCATGGCCTGCCCACCCGGCCAGCCCGGTACGGCGCCCAGCTGGCCCAGGGTGGCGAGGTCGAACATCGACGCGTCCGAGACGACCTGGTCAGCGGTGCCGTGCACCCAGGTCACCGCAGGCTTCGGCTCCAGCTCGGGCAGCGCCGAGGCATCGAACCACGTGGGGGCCATCGCGTTGAGCACTCCACGCCGACCGGGTGCGAAGCCGGGCCAGTGCTCCGACGCACTGGAGTCCCCGGGGTAGGAGTCGTCACCGACCGCGGTGAGGAGCATCTCGTCGACGAGGAAGTCCTCGTCGACCTCGTCGGCGCGGAGTCCCGCGCCGAAGAACGCCCGGTAGACCGACCGGGCGGTGCTGGGGTCGTCGGCCGTGCGGTCACCAGCGCGGAGCCGCTCGACAAAGGGCTGCGCCGCTCCCCCGCCGCCCGTGCCGGCGTCGTCGTCGGTGCAGCGCTCACCGTCCTCACCGCGGGTGCCGCCGAAGCCGTAGGGCGACAGGGGCGCGACGAGGACGACGGCCGCGAGGTCGCCGGGATGGGCGAGGAGGTGCTGCTGGAGGACCCCACCGCCCATCGACCAGCCCGCCGCGACGACGTCGTCGCGGCCCGTGAGCCCGAGGACCTCGAGCAGGCCGTGGAGGTCGTCGCTCATGTCGCCGAGGCCGCGGGTCGCGTCGACGGGCTTCGGCTCGGTGCGTCCGAAGCCGCGCAGGTCGGGGGCGACGACGCGGACGTCGTCAGGCAGCAGCGCTGCGACGTCGCGCCACCACCCGCCGGTCACGAGGTTGCCGTGGACCAGCAGCACGGGCCGCCCGTCCGGCGGGCCGCCGGCCCAGACGTTGACGGTGAGGCGGGGCGTCTGGACGAGGCTGGGGCTGAGCTCGGGCACGGTGGTCCTCCACGGTGAGGGTCAAGCGGTGCCCGTAGTGTGACACCGCAGACGTGCGACGCGGCGGGTCAGGGCCGCACGACGATCTGCTTGGTGGCCGATCCCCTGCCGTGGGTGCTGTTGGCCGCCGTCACGGTGAGCACGACGTTCTTCGGCCCGGTGGTGGTCCAGGCGAACTGGATGATCGGACCGACGCCCATGGTCGTCCCCAGCCGGTCGAAGTCGGTTGGGGTGGTCGGGCGGTACCACCGCCAGCTGTAGCTGCACGGCGGCACGTCGCAGAGGCTGGCCGTGGCATCGAACGTCACCACCCGGTTGACGCGAGGGGTCGGCCGGTCGACCTTGAACCTGGCGACGGGCAGGGCCACCGCCGGAGCGGCGAACGCCAGTCCGAGGACGACGGACGATGCGAGCGCGGTGGCGAGAGGGACGTGAGCACGGACGGCTCGCAGCATGGGACGACGCCTCCTGTGCGCCAGGGTGCCACCACCGCGGACGAACCCCGGGCGGGCACCGAGGCCGGCTGCGTCCGAGGCCGTGCCGTCAGAGCACGACGGAAGCAGCAGGTGAACTGTAGCCAGTGAGCCGGCCGCTACGCTCAGCTTCGCGGAAAAGGCGGGTTGCCCTGGTCACCACCGGAGGTGAGCTAGGAGTACCGGTGGCTCTTCGCCGCGTGGCCCTGCTCCCGCGTGCACGTGCGACCGCTGATCGCCCGGTGACCGCACAGCCCGGTCTGCGAGGTCTCCGGGCCGACCTCGGGTCGCTCGGCCCGCGTGGGCCTCTCTGCCCGCTCGGGCATCTCTGCCCGCTCGGGCCGCCCTGCCGGTTCGGGCCGAGCTGCCGGTTGGGGAGCCTTTCGCGGTGTCTTCGACGCTGCGGTGGGCTTGTCGTCAGCTGTCCTCGAGGCGGCGTAGCGCGCTTCGCGCATCGCACGCATGTCATCCGTCTTGCTCATCGTTCGGTCACCAGTGCGACTGTAGTGCGACCGGGGACGGTGGCGGCCACCGTCCCCGGCATCCGCGCGCCGGAGTCCTTGACGGGCAGCGCGCTCCTCCACTGCACCCCGTGCTCGGCCAGCAGCTCGGCGGTGCGTTCGTCAGCCAGACCCCGAGGTCAGCGCGGGCAGGTCAGCACCATGGGTGACCGCTCGCTGCCCGTGTAGACGACCTTGCCAGCCCCGTCGACGACCTCGGTGAGCGCCGAGTCCCCTTCGGGGTGGTACTCCGCAGGCAACGGGTGGACCACACCAGTGGGTGAGCGCAGCACGCGGGTGCCACCGAGGAAGCCGGTGCCACCCGGCAGGACGCCGACGACGTCACGGGAGCGTCCGACGGCCGACACGTCGGCAAGCGGGACGTCGCGGGTCGGGACCAGCGGGGCGGACCCCGTGGTCGCCCCCGGCGACCAGTGGACGCCGACCCCGAGCTGGTTCGGGGTCGCGAGGACGGTGCCGTCGACCCCGTAGGCGTCCGCGTACGACGCGCCCCGCACCGAGCCCTGGCCGAGGGTCGTGCCGTCGAGCGCCGTGAGCGGGCGCACCCCCCGGTCGCCGTGGAGGTGGACCGAGGCGTTGCCTGTCAGGACCGACTCCTCGTACCAGTCGCCGTTGGCGACGAAGGCCGTGGCTCGGTGGTTCGGGGCGGTCAGCACGGTCGGGGTGCCGCTGCCCTGACCACGCCAGATGACCACCACGTGCGTGCCACCCGAGATGACGTCACCGAGCACGCTGCCGGAGTCGGTCACGCCGACCGGGGTCGCGGAGCTCCAGGTGGGTCCGCGCGTGAGGTCGTGACGCACGCCGGCCGCGTCGTAGCGGATGCCGATGAGGCGCTCGTCGCCGATCGAGCTGTCGGTGCGCTGCACCGCGACGACCACCCCGCCCGTCGCGTCGACTCCCACGACACGGACGGTGCGGCCGGTGAGGTCGACGCCCCGGCCCAGGTAGACGAAGCGTCCGAGCACCTTCACCGCCCCGGTGAGGTCGCGTCGTACGACCGTGAACGACAGGCCCAAGCTGGTGGAGGTGAACGACACCCCGGCGTAGGTTCCACGGCCGTTGGTGGCCTGGAGCTGCACGAAGGCCTGCGGCGAGCTGAGGCGCGTGCCCGGGTAGGGCGCGAGACCCATCAGTGGTCCTCGTACGGTGCAGGCGGAGGCTGCGGCGACCGTTGGTGTGGCGGCGCTGGCGGCAAGGGTGGCCGGGGCGACGGACGCCCCGGCGACGGCGGCGAGCAGCCCCGTGGCCACGGCGCCGAGCAGGCGCCTCATTGCGCGCACTCCAGCACGAGGGGGAGCCGGGCGCTGCCGGTGTAGACGACCTTGCCGATCGTGTCGACGACCTCGGGCATCGCTGGTTGCGAGCTCGTCTGGTATTCCGCTGGCATCGGGTAGACCTTTCCTGTCCTGGTGCGGAGGACCCGCACCCCGTGGTGGTAGCCGTTCTGCTGCGCGAGCTCGCCGACGACGTCGCCGTAGCGGCCGACGGCCGTGACTCCCTGCATGGGCGTGAGCGTGGTCGGGACGACGGCAGCGGTGCTCGGCCCGGCTCCCGGCGTCCACCTCACGAGGTGGGCGGCGGTGCCGCTGTAGTCGATGCCCAGGCCGCTGTCGGACGAGGTGCCTCCCACGGTGACCGTGGGGCCGACGTCACCGCTGGCAGTGGCGAGCAGTCGCGTCGGGGCGTTGCCGTGCGGGTGCACCGCAGCGACACCGGCGTGCTGCCCGTCGTCGTACCAGTCGGCGTTCGGGGCGAAACCGGTCGCGTAGCGACCCGGCAGGGAGAGCCGGGTCATGACGCCGGACCCGGGTCCACGCCAGATCACCACCCGCTTCTCGAGGTCGGTGCCGGTGACCGTGCCGACCACACTGCCGGAGTCGGCCACCGCCACCGGGTCGACCGACAGCCAACCGGCCGCGGTCGTCAGGTCGTGGCGCACGCCGGCAGCGTCGTAGCGGATGCCGACGTTCTCGGCCTCGTGACCAGGGTTGGTGCGCTGAACGCGGGCGACGACGCCACCCCACGGGTCGATGCCCACGACGCGGACGGCCTGGGGATGGTTGACGACGGTGTTGAAGTAGAGGAAGCGACCCAGCACCGTGACCGCGCCCGTTGGTGCGCGTCGCACCACGGTGTAGGAGAAGCCCACATCGGTGTCGGTGAACGACACGCCGGCATACGTGCCGCGGCCGTCGGTGGCAGTGAGGTTGACGAACGCCGGCTCACCGTCGACGCGGGTGCCCGGGTAGGGCGCAAGGCCCATGAGCGGGCCGTGGACGCTGCAGGCTGCGACCGAGGTCGAGATCGGTGCCGCTGCGGCGGGGTTGGTGATCGTGGCTCCGGCGGCCAGCACGGCGGCGACGACACCGGCGACGGCGAG
>JBBRNQ010000211.1:0-5283 GCA_038230235.1 Actinomycetales bacterium | reverse complement strand
CAGCGGCGAAGCGCGGAGCATGCCCCAGACCGCCGCCAGCACAACGTGGTGTGCCCCCGGCAAGATTCGAACTTGCGACACCCGCTTTAGGAGAGCGGTGCTCTATCCCCTGAGCTACGAGGGCGGGGCGTGGACGGAGCCCCCGACAACCGGACCGGGTGGAACGGCAGGCGGAGGTCACCGTGCGGGGATCAGGCTATCTGACGCCGGAGGATGCTCCGAAGCGGGGAACCACAGGGCTCGTCCCACGGGACGAAGTCAGGCCCGGCCCGGTGGGTCGTCCCGAACGAACGGAGGAGTAGGACGTCCCGCACCATGGCCGAACAGTCGCGCACGACGCCCGAACCCCAGGGACCAAGGACGGGCGGGTGGGGAGACCCCACCCGCCCGTCCCCGGCGCGCCGTACAGAGGACTGCCTACTTGATGGCCGCCGCGAGCGACAGCGCCAGCGAGTCGACGACGGGGGAGCCGAGGCCGCTGGCCGCGTCCCAGCCAGTGCCGGCGGTGAAGCCGCCGAGCCCGAAGTCGCCGTTCTGGCCCTGGGTGATGTCGTGGAACGCGCCAGGCGTCGTCCGCGCCGTCTGGTAGAGGGCGGGGTTGATCAGGCCGAGCGGTCCCTTGTTGAGCTGGGCGATGTCGGCGGTGATGCCGGCCCACTGCGGGCTGCCCGAGCTCGTGCCGCCGAAGATGTAGAACGAGCCCTGGAGGGCGACGATGACGCCGCCGTCGATGGCGGCGTCGTACGCCACGTCGGGCACGCCCCGGCTCGGCAGGGAGCCGACCTTCGCCTGCCAGTACGGCACGGGGTAGGTGTTGCTGAATCCGCCGCCACCAGAGCTGCGGAAGCCGTACGTCTTCTCCTCGTTCCAGACGATCTCGCGCTGGTAGGCGCCCGTCGTCGGGTTGGCGAAGAGCTGCGTCCCACCGACCGAGGTGACCAGGGGGTCGCTCGCCGGGGTGGAGGCGGCGATCGTGTTGCTCTTGCCGTCGCAGGTCGGCTCGGTCGAGCCCGAGTCACCGGAGGAGGCGAAGACGGTCATCCCCTGGCGGCGGGCCTTCCCCAAGATGGCGTGCTGCGCGGCGAGGGTGGTGCCGGGCTGCTGGGTGCCGTCGGGGTTGACGCCGTAGCAGGCCTCAGCCTCACCGAAGCTCATCGACAGGGTGTCGCCCAGGTTGTTGTCGACCGCGTACTTGATGGCGCTCTGGAGGTCGCTGTCCTTGCTCGACTTGGCCAGGACGAGGGTGATCTTCGCGTCCGGGGCCATGGCGTGCGCCCACTGGACGTCGAGGCTGATCTCCGCGGCCCAGCCCTGCATGGTGGCGTCGGCCGGCTTGAAGGGCGTGAGGCCGTCGGGGGCGACGACCTGCAGGGTGGAGCTGGGCAGGCCCCACGTCGAGTTGAAGTCCGCCAGGTCAGACCGGAGCGTCGGGCTCTGGTAGGCGTCGACGATGACGATCTTGCGTCCCTTGCCGGTGTTGCCGGTGGCAATGAGCTTGTCGGTGCCGTACGCGGCCCGCATCTGGTCGGGCCCGTAGCAGCGCGGCGACACGGTGGTCGACTGGCAGCCGAACACCAGGGCGCCCGCGGCCCTGGCGGTCGCCCCGCGCGCGGGGCCCTCGACCTTGACGCGGGGCGGCCCCCCCGCAACCGCCGGAGCCATCGTCCCGGAGCCCGGGTGGAGCGGAGCTGCGACGGCGGCCCCTCCGGTCGCAGTGGATGCCGCCGCGACGAGGGCAGCGGCGGCTGCGGTGGCGATGACGCCGTACCGCATGGAAGAACGAGTCACGTGGGACCTCCCCTTGGCCAGGGCGCCCGGCGACCGGTCGGTCAGCGGTGCCACCCCTGGTGCCGCCTGCCTATCAGCCGCTCCGAGCGCCGAGATCGTGTTTTGCGCAACCTTGGTGAGCCCTTGACCGGATCTATACGAAGCAGGTTTTGTCGACATACATCGGGTAAGGCGCCTCTCGCACGGGACTCCGTCGTCGGCCGCCGTCGCCCTAGGGTTGGGGCGTGCCCGAGTGCAACCGGGTCACCCCGCTGGGTGACGTCGTGACCGCCTCCCTGCGCGGTGCCTGGATGGGCAACCGGGGCGTCATCCACGGGGGCCGCGACGGGCCGGCGGGCCACGAGATCGTGCGCAGCCACACGACGCTCGCGTGGATCACCTGCGCCCTCGCCCACCGCGACTGGGTCGCCCCGCGGTGGGAGCCCGGCCGGTGGACGGCGCTCTTCTTCCACGACGAGGCGGTCGCCCTCGCGGCCGGGCACCGCCCGTGCGCCCTCTGCCGGCGGCCCGCCTTCGCGGCCTACCGGGACCTCGTCCGCGAGGCGGTGGGTGAGCGGCTGATGGCGCCGGACCTCGACCGGCGCCTGCACACCGAGCGCCTCGACCCGGCGACCCGTCGGCGCCGCTGGCACGACGAGCCCTGGTCGGGGCTGCCCGACGGCGCCTTCGTCATCGTCGACGGGCAGCCGACGCTGGTGACCGGCGACGGCCTACGGGCCTGGACCGTGCAGGGGTACGGCGACCCGCAGCCTCGCCCGCGGCGCGGGACGGTGAGTGTCGTGACGCCACCGACGAGCCTGGCCGCCCTGCGCGGCGGATACCCCGTCCAGATCGCCGCCTGCTGACCCGGTCCTCGCGGTCGGTGAGACCGTGCCTCAGGCGGCCGCCGTGATGGCGCTCGTGAGCGTCACCTGCGAGGCCGGGGGGGCGGTGATCTTCAGGGGGGCGCCCCAGCCGGAGTAGGTCGTGACGATGGTCTTGCCACCGACCGTGATGCCGATCTTCTGCGGCAGTCCTGCGCTGGTGACCGTGTAGTCGAAGGTCACGGGCTGCCCTCCCGCCTTGGCCAGGGCGGGTTGCTTCTTCGCCAGCTCGGCCAGCTGCGCGGCCGTCAGCTTGACCCTGTACGTCGTCGACGTGGTGCTGCTCGCCGTGACGGTGGCCTTGGCATCGGCGAGGGGCGACAGCGAGGCTGCCGGGTCCGACGACTCCGCCGCGGTGGCCAGGCTCGCGACCACCGGGGCCAGCTGCTTCGAGACCTTGTCGGTGCCCTGCGGGTCGATCTGCACCCACGGGGTCTTTGCGCCGAAGGTCTTGGCGATCCCGCCGCCGATGTATGCCTTCTTGTCGACGATGAGCACGACCAGGCTCGGGCCGCCCACGTCGACGGACTCGCGCACGCTCGCGTTGCGCAGGTCGACGTCCATCTGCAGGGCGCCTCCGCCGGCCATCGACAGGGCGATGTGGGTGGTCCCCTTCGCCTTGGAGGCCGAGGACACGGTCTTGGTGACCGCGGCGAAGTCCACCACGTCACCGACGTGCCGTGGTGCCGCCGCCGCGGCCGCGGCTGCGGCCCCGTCAGGCGCCTGGCTGGACGACGCTCCCGTCTTCGCGCTCGGGCTGGTGCCGGCGGCGACCTCGCTCCCCGTGGACGAGCACCCGGCGAGACCGGCGGCGAGCAGGAGGGCGGTGGCGCAGAGGACGGGGTGCTTCATCAGGGTGGCCTCGAGTGTGGTGCAGTGGGATGGCGGTCGGCCGATTGTGTCCCGAAGCGGGGTCGGCCCGTGGTGGAACGGTGATCGGAGGTGGGCGTCCGGGCACGAAAGCCTCCTGATGCGCAAGAGGCCCGGGCACGACGGAGCCCCGCGGTGGCGAGACCGCGGGGCTCCGTACCGAGTGTACGGCGAGCCCGCTCGACGATGAGCGGGCCCGGCGTCAGCTGGCGGTCTGCAGGCCCTTGACCTCGTCGCGCGCGGCGACGATCTCGCCGTGCTGGCGCTGGATGACGGCGCGGAAGCCGTCGCTGAGGTCGTCCTCCTGCAGCGCCTTCTCGTACTCCGACACGGTGTGGTTGTCACCCGACACGGCGGCGTCGAGCACGCCGGAGGGCTTGTCACCGGTGAGGGCGTCCTTGAGCGACAGCCAGCCACGGTGCGCCGCGGCGAGCGCGGAGCCGCTCTCGTCCACGTCGTCGCCGTACTCGTGACCGAGGCCTACGATCTCCTGCGCGAACGTCGCGCGCTGCTGCTCGAAGCGACGCATGGTGCCGGCCCACTCGGGCCGCTCGCTGTCGGTCAGCTTCTCGGCGGAGGCCGCGAAGCCCTTCTGGCCGTCCTTCAGGGTCTCAACCAGGTCCTTGGCAACCTTGACGTCAGCGCTCATGACTATCTCTCCTTCGTGCCGCCACGAGGGGTGTGGGCGGCTCTTGAGGAGACCTACCCGTTGACCCGACAGGCAAACAGCGGCGGGCAGGCATCGCGGATGCCAGGGGGGTAGAACGCCGCATCGTACGGCGAGCTCCTACCCCGCTAGCCGCACCGTACGGCGAGCTCCTACCCCGCTAGCCGCAGTCGGAGGACACCGCTCACCCGCAGGGCAGCAGTCCCTGGCTCTGCTTGAGGGCGAGCACCCGACCGACCGCCGCCTCGACCTTCGCCCGGAAGGTGGGGCTGGAGGCATATGCGCTGTTCATGGCGCTCGCCATCACCCGGGCGGTCGAGGCGGAGACGGTGAACACGATGTCGCCACCTGCGTCGACGAAGCGCGTCGCGCGCTCCCCGACCGGCACGGCCGATACCGCTCGCGCAGCGCCGATGTCGTCGGTGATGACGACGCCCTTCCAGCCCAGGCGTCCGCGGAGCAGCCCGGTGATGATCGGCCTGGAGAAGACGGCCTGGGCAGCAGCGTCGAGGTGGGGGTAGCGGGCGCTCGAGATCATGACCATCCCGGCCCCGGAGTGCATACCGCTGACGAAGGGCACGAGGTAGGCGTCGGTGGCCGTCGCCGTCGAGTCGGTGATGCCGGTGCTGGAGGTGTCGGTGTTGGACGTGATCCGCCCGATCCCGGGGAAGTGCTTGACCGTGGCGACGACCCCGCTCGAGTGCAGCCCGGAGGTGAAGGCGGCGACACCGTTGGAGACGATGGAGTGGTTGTAGCCGAACTCCCGGTCGTAGCGCCCGATCGGGCCGTTGCCGCGGCCGAGTGAGGCGGGCACCGTGTCGGAGACGGGCGCCAGGTCGACGTTGACGCCCGCGGCCCGCAGCTCGCGGCCGACGAGCGCACCCACCGCCTTGATCTGGCTGGGCGAGCGCCCCCCGAGGGCCAGTGCCGACGGCAGGCTCGTGAAGCCAGCGCCCTTGAGCTGCTGCACCTGCCCACCCTCCTGGTCCGCAGCCACCAGCAGGCGCACGTTGCCGGTGCCCTGGGGGCCGGTCGCTGCCTGCAGATGTGCGGAGGTGGACCTGACCGACTGGGCCCCGTTCCACCCGCCGAGGT
>JBBRNQ010000210.1:0-5315 GCA_038230235.1 Actinomycetales bacterium | reverse complement strand
CGTGCTCTGCCTGCTGATCTACGTCGGGGGGAGCTCGCTGCTCACCAAGATCACCGCCTTCGCGGTCATCGGCATCTACGTCGCCTTCCAGGCGGTCGTGCTGGCGGCGCTGCGCCAGCGCCTCAAGGGCTGGAAGCCGGCCGGGCCCTTCAGCCTCGGCACGGCCGGCTTAGCCGTCAACGTGGTCGCGCTCGCCTACGGGATCTTCGCGATCGTGCTGCTGGCCCGGCCGGGGAGCACGGGAGTGTTCCTCGACGACTGGATCGTGCTGGTCGGGCTCGCCGTCGTCGTCGGGAGCGGGCTGCTCTACCTCTTCATCGCCCATCCGCACAGCTCGTCGCACGCGCCGGAAGGGGACGCCATCGAGATGGCACGACTGATCCGGGAGCACCCCAGCACCCGGTAGCCCCGGGTCGGACAGGTCCGACCCGGTCAGGCGGGTCAGACGTGGCTGGTGAGGCGGTCGAGGCCGTTGAGGATGCCGCGGGTCGCCTCGGAGGCGGTCGACAGCTGACGGGTGACCTCACTGAGGACGGCAGACTGCTCCTCCAGGCTGGAGGCGATGGTGATCTGCGCATCGTTGATCTCGGAGACCACGGCGGTGGTGGAGGCGAAGCTCGCTGCGGCGGCCTGGGTCTGGCCGGTGATCGCGGTGATCACGTCGTTGACCTTGCCGGCCGAGACCGACGTCTCGCGGGCCAGCTGCTTGACCTCGTTGGCCACCACGGCGAAGCCCTTGCCCATCTCGCCGGCACGGGCCGCCTCGATGGTGGCGTTGAGCGAGAGCAGGTTCGTCTGCCCGGCCAGCTGCGCGATGATGCCGTTGACCTCGGAGATCTCGATGACCGACTGCTGCAGCTCGTGCATGCGGGCGGTGGCGGACTCGGTGGTGCTGTGCCCGGAGGCGGCGACCTCGACGGCCTGGCTGGCGCGCTGGGCGATGTCGCGGACCGTGATCGCGAGGTTGCTCAGCTCGGCCTCGACCGCGGCGACCGCGTCGATGGCCAGCCGGGCACCGGCCGCGACCTCCGCGGCGTCCTCGCCGATCCTCTGGGCGCGCTGCTGGGCCTCCGCAGCCCGACCGCGTTCGGCGCCCCGCTCGACCTCGGCGGCGTCGTTGTCCGCTCGTTCGCGATCGCGCACCGCGTCCTGGGCGGCCTCGGCGAGCAACCGGACCTCGTGCTCGGCCATCTCGGCGAAGTGCCAGAAGACCAGGATGCCCACCACCTCGAGGACGGCCAGTCCGGCGTGGATGCCCACCATGACCAGGGCTTCCCGACGGTCGATCCCCATGCCCATGGCGGTGCCGAAGACCCGGGCGGGATCGAGGATGCCGAGCACGCCGTGGTGGACGAGGACCACCGCGACCGCCCAGACCAGCGGCGTCCACTGCTGGTAGAGCGCCACGAAGATGAGGATCGCGTAGAGGTGGATGTGCGAGTCGATGCGCCCGCCGGAGAGCTCGATGGCGACGAAGGTCGAGCCGATGAGGCCGAGGCTGGCGAGCTCGGCACCGGCCCGCTTCGTGCGGGCCGCGCCGGCGCCGACCGCGAAACCGGCGATCACCGCAGGAAGCACGAGCCACTCCCACCAGGGCCGCGGCCCGGCCAGCCCGACGAGGGCCAGGACCGGCACGTGCAGCCAGAGCAGACGCAGGATGATGCGGTGCCGCGCTGCCCACGACTCGTCGGACAAGCGGGCACCGCGGGGTAGGCGGGCCAGGAGTTCCTTCACAGGACAAGACTTCGGCGGGAAACCCCCTCACCTGAGCGGTTCCTGCGTGAACGTGCTCTGCCCGTCAGCCGACGGTTGCCGACCGGTCAGCCGACAGGCGCCGGGTGGTCGCTGCCCCGCCGCGACCCATTGCGGGCCGGCTGGACCTCCGGCGCCCGACCCGTCATCGCGTAGGTCATGACGAGGTCCTCGTGGGCGCTGCTCGTGTCGAGCACCGCCACGAGCCGGCCGTCGTGCAGGACGGCGATGCGGTCGCTGATGCGCAGCACCTCGGTCAGGTCGCTGGAGAGCACCACCAGCGCCTTGCCCCGGGAGACGAGCCCCTCGATCACGCGGTAGGCCATCTCCTTGGCCGCGACGTCGACCCCGCGGGTGGGGTTCTCGAGGACCACCACCGACGCGGCGGTCTGGGCGACGGCCACGATCGAGGCCTTCTGGCGGTCGCCACCACTGAGGTCCCCGAGGGGGTTGTGCAGGTTGGAGGTCTCCAGGTCGTGCTCGATGGCCCGCACGAAGGCGAGGTGGAGACGCTCGGCCTCGTCGAGGTGCTCCTGGCCCGTGGTGAGCACGTCGGACTGCCGCATCTCGAGACTGTCGCGGCTCGGTCCGGCGACGTGGGCCACCCACCCGTCGTGTCCCCGGCCCGGCTCGCCTCGATCGTCCCGCTCTCCTTCCGGGTCCGGCGCCACCCGGATCGACGTGGCCTCGGACCCGGCCCCACCGGCCACCGCCCGGGCCAGCTCGAGGGCGCCCGAGCGCCGCAACCCGACGACGCCGAGCACCTCGCCGGCGTGCAGCTCGAGGTCGAGCGGCTCGAGCCGCCCGGGGACGGTGAGACCACGGACGGCGTAGACGACCCGGTCGCGCTCGCGGTCCTGCCGCGGCGGCACATCGAGCTCGCGGCCGAGCATGGCCCGCACGAGCTGCTCCGGCCCGGCAGAGCTCGAGTCAAGCACCTCGACCACGACCCCACCGCGCAGGACCGCGATGCGGTCGGCCAACGCCGTCACCTCCTCGATGCGGTGGGCGATGTGCAGGATGGAGCACCCGGCGTCGCGCAGGTGGCGGGCTGCCTCGTGCAGCTGCGCGATCTCGAGGTCGTTGAGCACGCCCGAGACCTCGTCGAAGACGACCAGTCGGGCGCCCTCGGCCTGCACGCGCAGCACCTCGGCGAGGGCCTGCCCGGCCGGGTCGAGCTCGTGCAGCGGACGGGTGAGCTCGAGGTCGAAGCCGGAGTGGGCGAGGAGCTGCTCACCGCGCCCGAGCTGCTCGCGCAGTGGTCGCCGCGCGAGGCTCGTGTGCTGCAGCGCGTTCTCCAGCACGGTGAGTCCCTCGGGCACGGCGAAGTCCTGCTCGATGACGCTGATCCCGGCGGCCCTGGCCGCCGCCACGTTGGCGGGGCGGTAGGGCCGGCCTTCGAGGGTCAGCGTGCCGCTGCGGGGGGTCGCCGTACCGCAGATCGTCTGGACGAGGGTCGACTTCCCCGAGCCGTTGCGACCGATCAGGCCCACGATCTCGCCACGACCGATCTGCAGGTCGACACCCTTGAGCACGTGGCGGTAGCCGCGGAACTGGTGGAGCCCCACGATGTCGAGCAACAGTTCCATCATGTCCCCGTCATGCCGAGCGGATGCTGCGGCGCAGCACGTGGACCAACCAGCCTAGAACGGGGATTCTACCCACCACTGACCCCCTGGTGGGGATCACGGGGAGACCCGGGCGTCGATCGTGCACCGCGAGCCGGCAGCACCCCGTACGGCGTGCCGTCAGGCTCGCGACGCTGTGCCACCGGCCTCCCGGCGCTGGCCGGGGCCCCCTGGTCAGCGTGGTCAGACGTCGCGCTGCCGGATGGCCACGACCGCGCCACCGACGGCGAGCACCAGCCAGCCGGCCAGGACGAGCGCCCCGGCCCCGGCCGACAGGTCACCCGTGGGCGGGGTCAGCTGGGTGAACGAGGCGGCGGCGTTGCTGGGGAGGTACTTCAGCACCGACTCCCAGCCGCTGGGCAGGAGCGCCCCGGCGATCCCCGGGAGGATCAGCACGCCACCGATGAGGGTGCCGATGCTCGCCGCGGTGTTGCGCATCAGGATGCCGAGCGCCAGCCCGAGCAGGGCGATGACGGTCAGCCAGGCGGCCGTCCCCAGCACCGCCCGCAGCACGCCGTCGTCGGTGAGCGCGAGAGTGGTGCCGCCCCCCGCCGTCAGCGCCGCCATGCCGGTGAAGAACGCCACCAGCGTGCCGACCACCGCGACGGGCAGGAGGAGCGCGGTCAGCACGAGGGCCTTGGCCGTCACCACCGAACCGCGGGTCGGGACGGCGGCGATGGTCGCCGTGATCATCCGCGAGGCGTACTCGCGGGCTCCGCCGAGGCAACCGATGATCCCGAGCAGCAGTACCCCGAAGTTCGCCCCGAGGAGCACGGTGTCGAGCGGGCCCCGGCTGGGCGGCTGCCCTCCTCCGCCCTGCGGCGTGACCGATCCCGTGGACACTCCCGCGGCGATGGCTCCGAAGCCGACGAGCACGACGATCACGCACGCCAGCCCGATCCAGGTCGAGCGCAGGGTGCGCAGCTTGATCCACTCCGAGCGCAGCACCCGCGCGTAGGACAGACGGTAGGCCTCGTGGGCTCCCGGGTGGCGCCTGGCTCCCGGCGCGGGGCGCGGTTCGGTGCCGTCAGCGGTGGGGGATGCTGTCGTGGTGGTCATCAGGCCACCTCTCTCTCGGTGTGGATGGAGCCGACGTAGTCGACCGACTCGCGGGTGAGCTCGAGGTAGGCCGTCTCGAGCGAGGCGACGGCCGGGGTGAGGACGTGCAGCGCGATGCCGGCCCGCGCCGCGGTGTCGCCGATCGCGGGGGCGCCCACCCCCTTGACCTCGAGGTGTCCGGCCTCGTGCGAGGTGATGGTCGCGCCGTCGCGGGCGAGCAGCGCCGCCAGCCGGTCGGCTTCCGGCGACTCGACCTGCACCCGGTCGTCCGAGGCGGTGGCGATGAAGTCGGACATCGACGCGTCGGCGAGGATGCGGCCGCGTCCGATGACCAGCAGGTGGTCGGCGACCAGCTGCATCTCGCTCATGAGGTGCGACGAGAGCAGCACCGTCCGCCCCTCCGCAGCGAGCTCGCGCAGCAGGGCCCGGATCCACTGGATGCCGTCGAGGTCGAGCCCGTTGACCGGCTCGTCGAGCAGCAGGACGCTCGGGTCGGCCAGGAGCGCGCACGCGATGCCGAGCCGCTGCCCCATACCGAGCGAGAACGACCCGGCTGACGTGCGCGCCACGTCGGTGAGCCCCACGAGCTCGAGCACCTCGTCGACCCGGCGGCCGTTCACGCCGACCGTGGCCCCGAGGGCGAGCAGGTGGTTGCGCGCTGTGCGGCCCTTGTCGACCGACTTGGCATCGAGCAGGGCACCGAGCTCGGCGAGGGGCGCGGGCGCGTCGACGTATGGCCGGCCGTTGACGAGCGCGCGTCCTGACGTCGGGCGGTCGAGCCCGAGGATCATCCGCATGGTCGTCGACTTGCCGGCGCCGTTGGGACCGAGGAAACCGGTCACGACCCCCGGCTCGACGGTGAAGCTGAGGTCATCG
>JBBRNQ010000209.1:0-5325 GCA_038230235.1 Actinomycetales bacterium | reverse complement strand
GTCAACGGTAGAAGTTGTCGCCCGATCAGGGCTATTTTCACCCAAATCGCGGCATAAGTGGAGGCGGCGTCGTACGATCGGCGAGACTCCTGTGGCGCACTCGCGCGTGAAGCCGACCCCGGAAGGACCGATGGACTCCGAAGAGACGATGGACGCGAAAGGGCAGATGGACGACACGATCCGCACCGTGCTGGCCCAGGTGGGCAAGATGACGGGCGACCTCGGCAGCCTCGATCGCACCGACGACCTTTACCAACGGGGTCTGACGTCGGCGGCGACCGTCAACGTGATGCTCGCCCTCGAGGACGCGTTCGACGTCGAGTTCCCCGACGAGGTCATGAAGAAGACCACCTTCGCGACGATCGCGAACCTCGGGGCCGTCCTCTCCGGGCTCGTCGCCGCCTGAGGGTGACCACCAGGGGGTGCGCCATCGGCACCGACGTCGTCACGGTCACCGAGGTGACGGAGTCGCTGAGCCGCTTCGGTGAGCGCTACCTGCGCCGCGTCTTCACCGACCGCGAGGTCGCCGACGCCGGCGGCGCGTCGTACCGGCTGGCCGCCCGCTTCGCCGCGAAGGAGGCCGTCATCAAGCTCTTTCGCGACCCCTCGCTGGCCACGCCCCTCACCGACATCGAGGTCGTGCTGCAGGACGGTCTCCCCACCCTGCGACTGCATGGAGCCCTCGCCGACCTCGCCGCCGCGCGGTGGGGCTCGCTCGAGGTGTCGCTGTCGCACACCGACTGCCACGCGGTCGCCGTGGTCCACGCCTGCGCCCTCACCCACGCCGACGACTGACCGGCGCGAGGAGGGGTCGTGCCCCTGTCCGACGTCGGTCCTAGAGTGACGACACGGCCCCCCAGCGCCGGCCCCTCGACGACGAAGGACGTGCCATGACCGCTCTCGACCGCTTCCGCCTCACCGACAAGGTGGCGATCGTCACCGGGGGCACCCGGGGCCTCGGGGCGGGATTCGCCCGCGCCCTCGGTGAGGCCGGTGCGAAGGTCATCATCGGTGGTCGCGACGACGCCGCCGGGGCGGCGCAGGTCGCCGCCCTCGGAGCCGACGGCATCGAGGCGACGTACGCCGCGGGTGACGTCACCGTCACCGCCGACGTCGAGCGGCTGCTCGCGAGCGCCCTCTCGGCCTACGGCCGGGTCGACGTGCTCGTCAACAACGCGGGCGCGTGCGTGCACGCCCCCGCCCTCGAGGTGACCGACGACGACTGGCACCACGTCATCGACACCAACCTCAACGCCGTCTGGACGGTGGCGCGCACCGTCGGTCGGCACTTCGTCGGGCAGGGGTCGGGGTCGATCGTCAACATCGGCTCGATGTCGGGCATCGTCGTCAACCGCCCGCAGTGGCAGCCGGCCTACAACGCCTCGAAGGCGGCCGTGCACCACCTCACCCGCAGCCTGGCCGCCGAGTGGGGCCCGTCGGGGGTGCGGGTCAACGCCCTCGCCCCGGGCTACATCAAGACCGACATGTCCCCCGTCGACGAGCCGCAGTACCGCCGGATGTGGATCGAGGACGCCCCGATGCAGCGCTACGGCACCGTCGAGGAGCTCGCCCCCGCGGTCGTCTTCCTCGCCAGCGACGCGTCGTCGTTCGTCACCGGGTCGGTGCTCGTCGCCGACGGGGGCTATACCGCCTTCTGACCTCGAGCCGTGCCCAGCGTCCCCGCCGCCCCCCCTCGTCCCCGCGTCCCCTTCGACCAGGAGGCACACCGTGCTCTGGCTCTTCGACATCAACGAGACCCTGCTCGACCTGGCCCCGGTGGAGGAGGTGCTCCAGCAGGCGGCGGGCCGACCGGGGACGCCCTTGCTGCAGCCGTGGTTCGACACCCTCATCAAGACGGCGCTCACGCTGACCGCCGCCGACCGGTACGAGGACTTCGGCCGGCTCGGTGCCGCCGCGGCTGCCGACGTGGTGGACGGCTCGGGCGGCACCTGGGCCGACGCCGATGGCGCGGCCCTGCGTTCGGCGTTCGGCAGCCTGCGCGCCCACCCCGATGTCGTGCCGGCGTTCGAGGCCCTCCGCGCGCAGGGCGACCGCATCGTGCCCTTCGGCAACTCGCCGCTGTCGACGATCGAGACGCAGCTGCAGGGGGCGGGGCTGCGCGACCTCGTGCACGACGTCGTCTCGGTCGACATGGCGGGGGCGCTCAAGCCGTCGCCGCGGGCCTACGCCACGGCCCTGCAACGGCAGGGGGTGCCGGCGAGCGAGGCGGCGATGGTGGCGGCGCACGGGTGGGACGTGCTCGGCGCGGCGTCGGCGGGGCTTCGTACGGTCTTCGTCACCCGCGACGGGCGGCGGCCGCTGCCCGCCGACCCCCGGCCCACGGCGGTCGTCACCACCCTCACCGAACTGGCGGCGCTGCGGCTCTGACCCGCCCTCCCTGAAACTCGTACGGACCATTTTCGCTCGTGTCCCTTGCGCAGGTTACCCGTCGGTAGCATCATGGTGTTACCGACGGGTAACCGATGGATCCACGACCAAGCGAGGCGACACCTGATGGGTCACTACAAGAGCAACGTGCGCGACCTGGAGTTCAACCTCTTCGAGGTGCTCGGTCGCGGAGACGTCCTGGGGCGTGGCCCCTACGCCGACATCGACGAGGAGACCGCGCGCGAGATGATCGCCCAGGTCGCGGTCCTCGCCGAGAACGAGCTGGCCGAGAGCCTGCTCGACTCCGACCGCAACCCGCCGGTCTACGACCCGGTCACCCACTCGGTGACCATGCCGGAGTCGTTCAGGAAGACCTACGCCGCCTATGTCGACTCCGGCTTCTGGAACGTCGACGTGCCGGCCGAGCTCGGCGGCACCGTGGTGCCGCCCTCCTTCAAGTGGGCGCTCAACGAGATGATCCTCGGGGCCAACCCCGCCGTGGCGATGTACGCCGCGAGCTACTCCTTCGGCCACCTGCTCCACCGCTTCGGCACGCCCGACCAGCGCAAGCTCGGCAGGCTGATGATCGAGCGCCACTACGGCGGCACCATGGTGCTCACCGAGCCCGACGCCGGCTCCGACGTGGGCGCCGGCCGCACCAAGGCCGTCCAGAACCCCGACGGCACGTGGAACATCACGGGCGTCAAGCGCTTCATCACCTCGGCCGAGCACGACCTGTCAGACAACATCGTCCACTTCGTGCTGGCCCGCCCCGAGGGTGCCGGGGCCGGCACCAAGGGGCTGTCGCTCTTCATCGTGCCGAAGTACCACGTCGACCTCGACACCGGCGAGATCCTCGGCCGCAACGGCGCCATCGTCACCAACGTCGAGCACAAGATGGGCCTCAAGGTCTCGACGACCTGCGAGATCACCTTCGGCGACGGCGTTCCGGCCGTGGGGACGCTCTACGGCGACACGCACGACGGCATCGCGCAGATGTTCCGGGTCATCGAGCACGCGCGCATGCTCGTCGGCACCAAGGCCATCGCCACGCTCTCCAGCGGCTACCTCAATGCGCTCGACTACGCGAAGCAGCGCGTGCAGGGCGCCGACCTGACGCAGGCCGCAGACAAGAACGCCCCGCGCGTGACCATCACCCACCACCCCGACGTGCGACGCTCGCTGATGCTGCAGAAGTCCTACGCCGAGGGCCTGCGCGCCCTCGTGCTCTACACCGCCACCCAGCAGGACATCGTCGACCAGGCGCAGATCGAGAGCGGCAGCGAGGACCTCCCGGCGAGCTCCCCGGCCGATCTCGCCCGCCGCCTCAACGACCTCCTGCTGCCCATCGTCAAGGGACTCGGCTCCGAGCGCGCCTGGGTGCTGCTCGGCACGGAGTCGCTCCAGACCCTCGGGGGGTCCGGCTTCCTGCAGGACTACCCCATCGAGCAGTACGTCCGCGACGCCAAGATCGACACCCTGTATGAAGGCACCACGGCCATCCAGGGCCAGGACTTCTTCTTCCGCAAGATCATCAAGGACCAGGGCGTCGCCATCGGGCACCTGGCCATGCAGATCGCCGAGTTCGCCAAGGACCTCGGTGCCACGGGCGGGTCGCTCGACCGCGAGCGCGGGCTGCTGGCCCAGGGGCTGGCCGACGTGCAGGCGATGCTGGAGTACCTCGGGGGCGAGGCCTTTAAGAGCGACCCCCGCTCGGGCGGCGACGTGCGCAACATCTACAAGGTCGGCCTCAACACCTCGCGCTTCCTGCTCAGCGCCGGAGACCTCGTCGTCGGCTGGCTGCTCCTGCGTCAGGCCGAGGTCGCGCAGACCGCCCTGACCACCCGCGGCGAGTCGCTCTCGGCGGCCGACCGCTCCTTCTACACCGGCAAGGTCGCAGCGGGCCAGTTCTTCGCTCGCAACGTGCTCCCCCGGCTCGCCACCGAGCGCGCCATCACCGAGGGCACCGACCTCGACCTGATGGACCTGCCCGAGTCGGCCTTCTGAGCGAGGCTCTCGTAACTCCTTGATTTGGAAACCGGTAACCCAGGTCAACTGATATTTCCGGCTCGCTGCCGGCCAGGCCACTCGGGATCATCGTGCACGCAGTCGGGCCGCGGCGAACACCGGCACATGTGTTCGGGCGACCCGACCTTCCCCTACGTGCGGATCAGGACGTGATGAAGGCGTCGATGTCGATGCGGCCTGAGGTTACTTGAACCTTCAGGGTGTGCGTGCCCGCGACGACCTTGTACACCTGAGCGTCGATGACCCGGTTGAGACTGGTCGAGGAGAGGTCGTTGATCGAGGCGAACTTCTTCCCGTCAAGATAGACGTCCGCTGTGCCCCGTCCAGGGCCCTTGTCGGTGACTAGGGCAAACTGGCTCCCACTAGCGGTGAAGGTTGCCCACTGCCCGGCGCGGCTGCTCTTGTGCACACCGCCCCCGCTCCAGATCCCACCGGACCCGGTCGTCCAACCAGCGCTGTAGGTGGCGTCCCCGTCCTGGGCAAGGTTCAGGTTGTAGTAGCCGCCGTCAGAGCCTGTGTACCCCGCCGCGTTGGCAGCGGACACGGTGAGGTTGCTATACCCGCCGGCATAGCCCGTGTAGTTGTACGTGGTGGCGACGCCGGAGAAGGCGAGGTAGCTCCTGAGGGTGTACTTGGCGTCGTAGTTGCGGCCGGACCCGCTTTCGGAGGTGATCCCCGTGGCGTCGTACTGGTGCCACTTGGCGTAGACCGGAATGGTCACGCCCGAAACCGAGTCCGTCCCGATGACCGTTCCGGTCGAGACGTGCAGCCCTTGGTCCATCGTCACGCTGGGCGTCGATGCTGCAGGCGCCGCTGGGGAGGGCGCTGCTGTCGCGGTCGCAGAAACGGCCGCTCCCATCGAGCCTGCCGCCGCGATGAGAAGCATTGTTCGCAAGAGGGTCATATGCG
>JBBRNQ010000208.1:0-5326 GCA_038230235.1 Actinomycetales bacterium | reverse complement strand
GCACCGCCTCAAGCACCTCGCGGTCTCGGCGGCGCTCAGACGGGCGAGGACCTTCTCGACCTCGGCCCGGCGTCAGGAGCGGCCCCGCGGGCACAGACGGCACCAGACTGAGCAGGCGGCCACAGCGGCCGGCACCCCCACCCTCCGCTTGGCGGTGATTCTCAGCAGCGGTCCTCATGATCCTGGTCGCGGGCGTCGTGCTCAAGCGCAGCGATGACGCCATCGCCACCTACATCGGCCTGTCCAGGGTGCTCCTCGGGGCCACCGTGCTCGCCGCCGCCACCTCTCTGCCCGAGCCGTCGCCCGGGCTGACCTCGGTGCGAGCCGGGGACTCCCACCTCGCGGTCAGCGACATCTTCGGCGACAACGCGTTCCTCCCCGTCCTCTTCCTGCTGGCGACCATCCTGTCGGGGCAGAGCGTGCTGCCGCATGCGCAGGACACCGACATCTCCCTCACCGCCCTCGCGATCGTCCTCACCCTGATACGGGCCGCTGGCCTGCGCTTCCGCCCCCGGCGGCGCCCCGCGCGTCTGGGTCCGACTCCCTCGCCGTCTGGCTGCCCTGCGCCCGTCGGCCTGGCGGGTCTCTTCGCGATCGCCGCTCAGGCGTGACCGGGGCGACTCACGCGCGCTCCTCAGCGACGCTGTTCCCGCCGTCGACGACGAGGCACTGACCGGTGACGTAGGAGGCGCCCGGACTGCACAGGAAGGCAATGGCTGCGGCGACCTCGTCCGGGGAGCCAGCCCGGCCGACCGGGGTGCGCCCGGACTGGATCGCCTCGTCCGGGGTCTGGCTGCCCGTGCCTATCCAGCCGGGCGCGACGGCATTGGCGGTGACGCCGGAGCCGGCGTGGTCGACAGCAACCGAGCGAGCCAAGCCGACCATGCCAGCCTTCGCCGCGGCATACGCCGCTTCACCCCGCATCGCCATCACCGGTCCGGTCACCGAGGCCACCATGACCACCCGACCCCAGCCCTCGTTCCGCATCCCGGGAAGCACCGCCCGGGTCACGAGGAACGCCGTGTCGAGGTTGCGGGCGAGCGACAGCCGCCACTGCTCGTAGTCCATCGCGTCCACCGTGCCGGACTCCGCGCCGGACGACGGCCCTTCCAGCGTGGGGGCGCGGACGCTCGTCATTCCCGCGTTGTTGACCACGATCGTGGGTCGACCCAGCCCGCGCTCGACCGCAGCGATTGTATGGAGCACGGCGTCCTCCTGGGTGAGGTCAGCCACCACCCCGAGCGAGACGACGCCTGCTGCCTCGAGCTCGGCCACGCGCTCGAGGACCCGCTCCGTGGTGGCCGTCACCGCGACCCGGGCTCCGAGGGCCCCGAGGATGCGAGCCGTCGAGAAGCCGATCCCGTCGGGTGCGCCGGCACCGGTCACCAGGGCGACGCGACCCGTGAGGCCGAACGGGTCTGATCGCATGTGTCGACCCTCACGGGATCCGCCGCGGCTGTCAAGCGACGCTACCGTCACGTCGGCGGGCGTCCGTCCTGCTGGTGTTTGCCGTGCCTATTCGCGCGGGGCAGTGCCTCCGCCTCAGCTCGAGACCGAGACGCTCGTCACGGCACTCGGCTCCTGGACCATGACGTCAACGAGGGACGGTGGTCGTGCGGCCCGCCAGTCGCCCAGGGCGTCCGGCGCGGCCGGCTGGCTCAGGTGGTAGCCACGAGCGAGGTCGCAGCCGTACTCCTCGAGCGTGGACGGGTCGGCGTGTCCTCACACGAGCGGCGTCCTAGTCATCTCCTGAATCACGCGTCACCGGCATACGACCGTGGCTGGAGCTGGTGTCCATGAGACGAGATCAACCCCACCCGAGCACGCAACCGCACCACCAACTCGAAGCCATGAGGTACCGCCGTCACCCTCGAGACCGCCAGCTGAGACACCACGACCCCCGACACGAGGGAATCTTCGCGTCAGGGGCCGTTTCGTGTTGGTGGGCGATACTGGGTTTGAACCAGTGACCTCTTCCGTGTCAAGGAAGCGCGCTACCACTGCGCCAATCGCCCGAACGGGGAGCCCGAGGGCTCCCTGAGTGACTCGAGGTGGAGACGGGATTTGAACCCGTGTACGCGGCTTTGCAGGCCGCTGCCTCGCCTCTCGGCCACTCCACCGTGGAAGGCGACTAAACCTCCGAGCGGACGACCGGGCTCGAACCGGCGACCTCAACCTTGGCAAGGTTGCGCTCTACCAACTGAGCTACGTCCGCGGAAACATCAGCGGTGTGATTTCCCCGCTCGATGCTGTGTAGACAGTAGCGGATTGGCCAACGGTTTCCAAAACCGGTGCGGTCGGCGTGGCGAGCCTCAGGAGGCGGCCCGGCCGGAGCCGTGCGACGCCGTCGCGGGGGGGTCGTCTTCCCACCGGGGGTCGACGAACTGCCGCTGCTCGTCGATCACCTCCCGCTCCTCCTCGTCGACGGCGTCGGCCCGCTTGAGGGGCGTGGGGACGCGCTTGGCGGGCGTCGCACGGCGACGGTCGGAGATCGCCGTACGCAGTCGCGCCACCAGTCGCGCCCGGGCGCTCGCGTGCGTCTCCACGGGCCAGATCACGCGGGTAGCGGCGTTGAGGCCGGCTCCGATGAGCACGGCGATCGCCAGGGCGTACAGCCAGATGAGCACGACGATCGGCGCGGACAGCGGACCGTAGATCGAGGTGCCCCCGAGGGAGGCGTCGACCGAGGCCCGCACCACGAAGGAGGCCAGGGCCCAGATCACCAGGGCGAGCACCGCGCCCGGCACGTCGCGCCACCACGGAGCCCGCATCGGGGTCGCGATGTGGAAGAGAGTGGTGAGCCCGGCGACGGTGGCTAGGATGACGACCGGCCAGTAGAGCAGGCCGACGGCGCGGGAGCCCTCGGGCAGCCACGAGTCGATGAGCGAGGGCCCGAGCAGCAGCAGCGGGAAGATCAGCACCCCCCCGAACATGCCGAGCAGGTAGAGCGAGAAGGACAGGGCCCGCGTGCCGACGATGCCGCGCACCCCGCTCTGCCCGTACATGATCGAGATGGTGTCGAGGAAGACGTTGAGGGCGCGGGAGCCGGACCACAGCGAGAGGATGAAGCCGATCGAGACCAGCTCGTAGCGGCCGTTGCTGAAGACGTCCTGCACGGTGGGGACGAGCACCTCGCTGATGCTCTGCTGCGTGAGGAAGCGGGCGGCATACCGCTGGATGCCGTCGACGACCCGCGTGACGGTGTCGGGCCCCAGCCAGCGACCGACGTAGCCCACGCCACCGAACAACCCCAGCACCAGCGGCGGCAGCGACAGCAGCATGAAGAAGGCCGCCTCGGACGCCAGCCCGGTCACCCGGTAGCGCAGGCAGGCCCGGACGGTCTCGAGCACGAGGCGGGCGAGCGTCGGCGCGCCGCGCACCCGCTCGAACCGACGCACCAGACGGGCCTTGAGGGTCACTCTCGTAACGGTAGCCGCATGCCGCCACTTTCTCCCGGACCGGCGCGAGGCGCGGAGCCGTCGTGACGTGGCCGGGCCAGCCCCTAGGCTCGGGGAATGGCGACGCACGAGGTGACCAACCAGGTGCCGGCCCTCACGGCCTACGACCTCTTCGGCACCGATCCGGTGCTCACCGAGTCGGTGGCCCGGTGGGGAGACCCCGTCGACGCCGACGGGCTGCACCGGCTCGGACGACAGGCCGGCACCGACGAGGCCCAGCTGTGGGGCGACCAGGCCGACCGCAACCCACCCCGTCTGGTCACCCACGACCCGCGGGGGGTGCGCATCGACGAGGTCGAGTTCCACCCCGCCTGGCACGAGCTGCTCGCCGTCGCCGTCGGCCACGGGCTCACCGCCGGTCCGTGGCTGCGGCCCGCCGGCAGCGGGGCGCACCTGCGTCGGGCCGCCGGGTTCATGGTCTGGAGCCAGGTCGAGGCCGGGCACGGCTGCCCCGTCTCGATGACGTATGCAGCCGCGCCGGCTCTCGCCGCCGACCCCACGCTCTCGGAGCGCTGGCTCCCCCTGCTGGCCTCACGCAGCTACGACCCCGGCCTCAAGCCGGTGTCGCGCAAGTACAGCGCCCTGGCCGGGATGGGGATGACCGAGAAGCAGGGCGGGTCCGACGTCCGGGCCAACACGACCCGGGCCGTGGCGACCCCGGGTGGACCTCTGCCCGGCGAGACCTACCGGCTCACGGGGCACAAGTGGTTCACCTCCGCCCCGATGAACGACGTCTTCCTCGTCCTGGCCCAGACCGACGCGGGTCCCACGTGCTTCGTCGTGCCCCGGGTGCTCGACGACGGCACCCGCAACCCTTTCGCCCTGCAACGCCTCAAGGACAAGCTCGGCAACCGCAGCAACGCCTCCTCGGAGGTCGAGCTCGACGGCACCTGGGGCTCGCGGCTGGGCGACGAAGGGCGGGGGGTGCGGGCCATCATCGAGATGGTCGGTGCGACCCGCCTCGACTGCGTGATCGGCTCGGCGGCGATCATGCGGCAGGCCCTGGTGCGGGCGGTGCACCACGCGCGACACCGTACGGCGTTCGGCCGACCGCTGGTCGACCAGCCGGCCATGACCAACGTGCTCGCCGACCTCGCGCTGGAGTCCGAGGCCGCGTCGCTGCTCGCGATGCGGCTGGCGCACGCCGTCGACGAGGGCGAGACCGCCTTCTCGCGGCTCGCCGTCGCGGTCGGCAAGTTCTGGGTCTGCAAGCGCACGTCGCCGATGGTCGCCGAGGCGCTGGAGTGCCTGGGCGGCAACGGCTACGTCGAGGAGAACGGTCTGGCCCGGCTCTACCGGGAGGCGCCGCTCAACTCGATCTGGGAGGGCTCGGGCAACGTCAACGCGCTCGACGTCGTCCGGGCCGTGACTCGGGACGCGCTGTCGGTGGAGGCCTTCGCCAAGGAGGTCTCGTTGGCTCGGGGGGTCGATCCCCGTCTCGACGGGGCCATCGACGACGTGCTCGCCAGGGTCCAGGCGCTCGGTGGCACCGTCGACCCCGACGCCGCGCAGTTCACGGCCCGCCGTCTGGTCGAGGACCTCGCCCTCACCCTGCAGGCCGCCCTCGTGGTGCAGCACTCCCCCGCCCCCGTGGCCGAGGCCTTCCTCGCCAGTCGGCTCGGCACCGACCGGGGGCGTACCTTCGGCTCGCTCGGCGTCGACCTCGCCGGGGTGGCCCCCCTCGTCGTCGACCGGGCCTTCGCGGGAGCCTGACGCCCCCCTGGCCAACCCGTCACAGGTTGTCGACGGGCAGCACCGGGATGTCGTCGGCGGGCTCGAAGCCGAAGACCTGGCCGTAGAACGACAGCTGGGCCTCGGTCGCCGCCCGCCGGGTGGCCGCCGAGCGGAACCCGTGCCCCTCCCCGGGG
>JBBRNQ010000207.1:0-5391 GCA_038230235.1 Actinomycetales bacterium | reverse complement strand
TGATCGACGAAGGACAGGTCTACCGTCATGGTCCTCAGCCTGCCCGGTCCGCAACCCCGGGTAGGGGACGATGGTCCCGACAGCTCGGCCGAGATCGGGGCGGCTGGAGGGCCGCGACGTGCTACCCCACGACGACTCCGTGGTGAAACGTCGTGCTCGGAAGCGACGTTCTACCCCGTCTCGGTTCGCGACGTGCTACCCCGCTACGTCACCGTGGTGAAACGTCGTACTCGGGAGCGACGTTCTACCCCGCTACGTCACCGGGGTGAAACGTCGTACTCGGAAGCGACGTTCTACCCCGCTACGTCACCGGGGTGAAACGTCGTGCCCAGAGACGACGTTTCACCCCTCTCGGTTCGCGACGTCGTACCCCCTCCGCACGCAACGGGGTATCTGGTCGCGGCTGGGAGCGACGGATCACCCCGTTGAGCACCAGGGTAAAACGTCGGGGGGGGGGTTAGGAGTCGCCCAAGCCGCGCTCGCGGCGGGCGGCGACGACCTTGGCCGCCCGCTCCCGCCTCAGCCGGATCTGCGGGTCGTCCTGGCCGATCTGCGCCGGCCCGAAGATGTTCAACGTGGTCGAGCGGATCCGCCAGCCGATGCGGTAACCGAGCGAGAGGAACTCCCTGTCTGCCTTGCTCACGAGACACTCCCCCTCCGGGGGTTGGGTTGTCCTCCCGATCATACGGACTCTTCGGCCCCCTCCCTCTCCTCCGTCGGCGACACCGGCAGTCGCCGCCCGCCGCCCGCCGCCCGCCGTCCTCAGGGCTGCAGCTCCACCGCCGCACGGAAGCTGCCGTCCATGTG
Source organism: Actinomycetales bacterium (assembly GCA_038230235.1). Lineage (GTDB taxonomy): Bacteria > Actinomycetota > Actinomycetes > Actinomycetales > Dermatophilaceae > Lapillicoccus. Next base: position 4,584 of record JBBRNQ010000207.1, on the reverse strand, counting down.
GAAGGGAGTCGACTCGTGCCGGTGGACGATGCGCCACCCGTCCACGCGCCGGCGCAGCCCGAAGGTCGAGCGGTACCAGAGGGAGAACGACTCCGGCTGACCCACCGACCTGGCCGTCATCCGGGTGAGGGTGTGCACGAACGCCACGTCGCCGTCGGCCGTGACGACCGGGTCGCGGTAGTCGATGACGACCGGACCGTCGAAGGTGCCGAACCAGCGCGCGATCCCCTCCGGCGTCCCGTACGGCGAGTCCGGTCCCTGCTGCAGGGGCGGGGCCAGCGTGTAGGAGACGGCGAGGTCGTCGTACAGGCGGAGGAGGCGCCCGACGTCGCGCGCGGCGTGCGCGGCTGCGTGCTCAGCCAGGACGGCTCGCACAGCGACCTCAGCGGGCTCTCGGCGCCCGGTGGGGGTCGAGGGGTCGAGCGGGGTGGTGGTCATGACGTGCTCCCTTCGCTGGCGCCTGCTGACGGGCGCCTCCACCATGGTGTCGAGACGGGAGCGGCAGTCTCGACAGTGCGACAGGAGGTGGCCCGGGCAACGTCCGTCCCCCTCCACCCACCCCGACGGCCAGGAGGTCCGATGAAGTACCTGATCCTCATCCACAGCAACCCGCACTTCCAGGAGCGCTGGGACGCCCTCACCGACGCCGAGCGGGAGAACTTCGGCCGGGGCCACTTCGCCCTCAGCGCCGAGCTGGCCGACACCGGCGAGCTCGTCGTCTCGGAGGGACTGGTCGACCCGGCCCAGGCCACCTGGGTGCGCTCACGCGGCGGCGAGACGATGACGAGCGACGGCCCGTTCGCCGAGGTCAAGGAGCACCTCGCCGGCTTCTATCTCGTCGACTGCGAGACGCCCGAGCGGGCCGTCGAGATCGGCGCGCGCATCCCCGATGCCGTATGGGGCCTCGTCGAGGTCCGGCCCGTGCTCGACATGAGCGGGTGGGACATGTGACGCTCGACGCCGAGCTGCGCGAGCTGGCGCCGCGTGCCCTCGGTGTGCTCGTGCGCCGGCACGGCTCGTTCGAGGCGTGCGAGGACGCCGTACAGGAGGCGCTGGTCGCGGCCTCGCGCCAGTGGCCGCAGGACGGCCGGCCACGAAACCCGTTGGGGTGGCTCATCACGACCGCGTCGCGGCGGCTGGTGGAGGGGTGGCGCAGCGAGTCGGCTCGGCGGCGGCGGGAGGAGCGCTACGCCCTCGAGGACCCCGGGGCGCCGGGGCCGGGCTCGGCGCACGACGACACGCTGCCCCTGCTCTTCCTCTGCTGCCACCCGGCCCTGACCCCCACCGCCCAGGTGGCGCTCACCCTGCGGGCCCTCGGAGGGCTGACGACGGCCGAGATCGCCCGCGCCCTGCTGGTGCCGGAACCCACTGTGGCGCAACGGATCAGCCGCGCCAAGAGCAGGATCCGGGCCGCCGGTGCCCACTTCGTCGAGCCCACTGACGAGGAGGTCGCCGAGCGGCTGCCGGCCGTGCTCCGCACGCTCTACCTCGTCTTCACCGAGGGGCACACAGCCAGCTCCGGCCCGTCACTGCAACGGGTGGAGCTGTCGACCGAGGCCATCCGGCTGGCCCGCCAGCTGCGGGCGCAGCTCCCCCACGAGGGCGAGGTCGCCGGGCTGCTCGCCCTGATGCTGCTCACCGACGCGCGACTCCCCGCGCGGACCACGCGCCACGGCGCCCTCGTGCCGCTGGCCGAGCAGGACCGCAGCCGGTGGGACGCCGACATGGTGGCCGAGGGGGTGGCGCTGCTCAGCGAAGTGCTGCCGCGGGCCGTCCCCGGCCCCTTCCAGCTGGAGGCGGCCATCGCGGCCGTCCACGACGAGGCGCCGTCCGCGGAGCAGACCGACTGGGAGCAGGTCCTCGCGCTCTACGACGTCCACACCCTGGTGGCGCCCGGACCCATGGTCACGCTCGGGCGGGTCGTCGCTGTCGCGGAGGTGCGCGGCCCGGCCGTGGGGCTGGCAGAGCTCGACGTGGTCGCCACCGACCCCGCGCTCGTCGGCCACTACCGCGTCGACGTCGTGCGAGCCCACCTGCTCGACCGGCTCGGCGACCGGGACGGCGCGCGGGTGGCGTACCTGCGGGCCGCCCGGGCCACCAGGAGCCAGCCGGAGCAGCAGTACCTACGGGCCCGAGCCGGGGGGCCGGACCCGGCGGGGGCCCGGGCGCAGACGACGGACGAGACCGCCGGGATTCCTTGACTCAATGTTCATTCAACGCCCTTGTCCCGGACACCTGAGCCCTCTGGGATGGCGGGACGGGCGGACTGCGCCCGCACCTGGACCAGGAGGCTTGCAGTGCCTGCACACGACCACTCGCACAACCACCCCCACGACCACCCCCACGACCACTCGCACGGCCCGACCCTCGGGTCGTCGGCCGACCTGCCGGAGGCGACCAGGGAGGCCCTCGACCTCGAGATCCCCGACAGCCAGCTCTCACCCGCCGGCCTCGGTCGCCGTTCCCTCCTGACGCGGGCGGGCCTCATCGGCGCCGCCGCCGCCGGGGCCTCGATCCTGGCCCAGGGCGAGTCGGCCGCTGCCGCACCGTCGCTCGCCGGGAGCGACAGCGGCTCGGGTCGCGCCTACCAGTGGCTCGCGGGCGACCACCACATCCACACCCAGTACAGCTCCGACGCCCAGTACCGCGTGCTCGACCAGGTGCTCCACGGCTCGGCCTACGGTCTCGACTGGATGGTCATCACCGACCACGGCAGCGTGACCCACGCCAAGCTCGGGGTCGACCAGGTCAACCCCGACATCGTCGCCGCCCGCAAGGCTGTCAAGGACGAGACCCTCGTCTTCCAGGGCCTGGAGTGGAACATCCCCTCCGCCGAGCACGGCACCGTCTTCGTCCACCCCGGGAGCAACGAGGTCGCCGTCCTCAAGGAGTTCGAGAACTCCTTCGACGGCGTCGTCAACGGCTGGACCGCCTCCTCGGCCGCCAACGAGCAGCACGCCCTCGAAGGCCTCGACTTCCTCGCCGGCGCCGTCGTCACCCGTCGCGTGCAGGACGCCGCCTTCTTCGCCAACCACCCGGCCCGCAAGGGGCTCGACTCACCCCACGAGATCCGCGGGTGGCGCGAGCGCCAGCCGAGGATCGCGCTCGGTATGGAGGGCGCGCCCGGCCACCAGGCGGCCGGCATCAAGGTGCCGTACGGCACGGGAGCAGGGCGCGGCTTCTACGACAACTCCCCGTCCGCCGACAGCTTCGCGGGGTACCCCCTCGAGAGCTACATCACCTACGGCGGCTTCGACTGGATGACCAGCACCGTCGGAGGCCTGTGGGACAGCCTGCTCGCCGAGGGCAAGCCGTGGTGGATCACCGCGAACTCCGACTCGCACACGATCTACCTCGACGACTCGGTGCGCGGGGGCGCGGGGACGATCGACGAGTTCAACGCCCTCGGCCACTACGTCGACCCGGTGCACGGCACGACGGGGGGCAAGACGACCAACGGTGACTTCTGGCCCGGCTACTACAGCAAGACCCACGTCGGGGCCACGTCCCGTGGCTACGCGGCCGTGCTCAACGGGCTGCGCGCGGGGCGCGTGTTCGTCGACCACGGTGGTCTCGTCGGCGGCCTCGAGGTGGGCCTGCGGGCCAGGGGTGACCGCAGCCCCGGCTCGACGCTCGGCTCGATGACCAGCCCGAAGCGGGGCACGCGGCTCGAGCTCGTCATCTCGGTGACGCCCGCGACGCTGCCCAACTGGGCCCAGTTCGTGCCGCAGCTGGCCCGCGTCGACGTCGTGCGCGGCGCCCTCACCGGCCCGGCGACCGACCGCGACTCCATCACCGCGCCCGGCACCAAGGTCGTGCTCCAGCGTGACGTGAGCGGCGCCGTCGGCACGGTCAAGATCGTGCTCGACCTCGGCGTGGCCGACGAGCCGTTCTACGTGCGCGTGCGCGGCACCGACGGCAAGCGGAGCGCCCCCGGTCTGGGCGGTGCCTCGGTCGACCCGGCCGGCCCGGCCGCCGACGTGCTCGGTGACGCCGACCCGTGGGCCGACCTGTGGTTCTACACCAACCCCATCTGGGTGCTGCCCCGGTGACGACGGACCACCCCTGATGAGCGGTGCCCCGGTGGTGCGTCGCGCGATCGCGTGGCGCACCACCGCCGAGGCCGAGCACGACGTGCGCGAGCAGTGGCGTACGACGCCTCCGCCCTCGCCTGTCGTCGTCGCGGCCACGCACTTCCTCCCCGGCCACGAGGGGGTGGCGGTGACGGTCGAGCACGCCGACGGTGAGATCGAGGTTCTCGGCGCCAGCGAGTCGTCATACGACAGCTGGGCGCTGGAGCGGCACCGTGCCCGCGGGGGTGGGCGGCTGTTCGTCTTCCCGGGAAGCGAGTCGCTGGTGGGCACGACGGCGGTGGGTGCCCTGCTCGGCCTCACCGCGGTCGACGAGGTCGTCGGCATCGGGGGCGCTCCCGTCGACGCAGAGACCGCGCTGCTCACTCGTGACTTCGTCCGACCGACCTTCGTCGACGGGCGGCTGCGCCTGCTGGTGCGTCCGGCCCCCGGCGGTGCGGTGCTGCCCTTCGAGCAGCCCGACCCGACACCGTGCTGCGCGGACCACGCCTGA
>JBBRNQ010000206.1:0-5443 GCA_038230235.1 Actinomycetales bacterium | reverse complement strand
CCGTCGTCACCACCGGCCAGTCCTACCGCATGCGCGACGCCAAAACCCGGACAGGAGGCCGCCCCATCACCTGAAAATCACCGCAAGGGGTGGGGACTTTCACTTGGCCACCAGCGGGTACCTGAGCTTGGCCATTGACACATCTCCGCCGGGAACAACCGGTGCCGGTACGCCGCGAGGAACGCGTACACGCTCCCGGCCTCCAGCAGATGCCCCGCGACCGACTCCACATCCAGCACATCACGCTGGTCCCGTGCACGACCCTGCATAACCCCATGCTCCCAAGACCCGGTACGCCCACTCCGAAGGCGCGCCATTGTTCAGCAGTCTCCTAGGCACCACGCAGGCCTCCCGGCTGCGCCATACGCTGCGGGACCTTGCAGAAGTCGACGACCTGCTCACCCGGCTGCGTCATCGCGCCCGGGTACACACCTTCGCCGCTCATCGCGCAGCCGTCCCTCGGTTGCGTGCTCTCGTCGCGACCAACGACCTGCGTCGCCTGGGTGTCACCGATGCCGCCGGCGACCGCGTCGACGGTTACGTGGCCGCGAGCGACATGGATGTCGTGGTCTCCTCCCTGTCCCTGCGACCCGACCCGGGTGGATCGGTCACGCTGCGTGTCACCACGTTCGACATCGAGAGGGTGCGCCTGCTCGTCGCTACCGACCTGGTCTCCGCCCTGGATGCGTCGACAAGCACTGACCCGCGGCTCCAAGGGACCGGTCGCCGCACGCTGAGTGAGTTGCTCGAGTCGTACCGGTGAACCCGGAACGAGCCGGGGTAAGCATCGACGTCGCTGCCGCTTCCGGCGGGTGGCCAGCGCCGTGGCCCAGCGTGGCCGAGCTGGCCGATGCGCTCCCAGTGGGCAGCTGGACCCTTGTGGGCGGGCTCGCTCGGCTACCGACTGAAGCCGGGTTTCGACGTCCGCGCCAACACCGCGCACCGTTTCGTCCGCGGCTTCATCACGGTCGACCTCGTCGCGGGCGCCGTCGAACAGACGGAGGAGCAGGTCGACGTACTCATCGCTGACCATCCCGCCCCGCGGGTGGTCGAGAGACTGCGCGGACACGGCATGATCCGCATCGCCGGCGGCACCCAGGCCCTGCGCCGGACCGTCACCGCGAGGATGGAAATCCTCGAAGGGACGACTACCGCGATCTCCGTGCCCCGCGCCTTCGGCGCGTTGGTCCTGAAAGCCGCCGCCTACACCACCGACTCCCGTGACCGCGAGCGCCACCTCTTCGACGCCGCCGCGCTCCTCGCCTGCATCGACGACCCCTTTGCCGAACGGGCGCAGTTCACCGGGTCGGACCGTCGCCGTATCGCCACTCTAACCGCCGACCTCGCCGCCACCCACCTTGCATGGCGAGCCCTGCCCCAGGATGGCCGAACCCAGGCCCAGCTGACGTTGGACATTCTTGGAGACGTCTCCTGACGCCCGCAGATGCCCACTCCCCCACGTTCGATCACGGCCGACAGACTTCGGACCAGCCACCCCTGGTCAGGTCGTGGCCGGGTGTCGCATCGCTCGGGGTACGCAGCGGGTCAGCTGTCCTCGTCACGTCTCACGTCGCCGTTGCGGAGCCTGGATGCCCGCTCGGCCACCCCCCGCGAGAGCTTGCCGGTGACCGACCTCGCGCGGTCGACGGTGTCGTTACCGAGGACCTTTGGGTCTACGACGCGATCGGTGGCCTCGAGGCCCTCGAGCGGCTCACCGAGGCGTTCTACGCCGGCATCCTCGGCGAGCCCGACCCGGTGCTCGAGCCGGTCTTCCGGGGCATGCACCTCGACCACCCGCAGCACGTCGCGGCCTGGCTCGCCGAGACCTTCGGTGGGCCCGCGCGCTACACGGCCGAGCACGGCGGCTGCGAGCACATGGTGGCGGCCCACCGCGACCGTGGGCTCACCGAGGAGCAGCGCGCAGCATGGGTGTCGCGCCTGATCCGCACCGCCGACGCGGTCGGCCTCAACCCCGACCCCGACGTACGGAGCGCGTTCGTCGCCCACCTCGAGTGGGGCTCGCGCATCGCCGTCTTCAACAGCGCCCCCGGCGCCGCGGTCATCGAGCACGCCCCCGTGCCCAAGTGGGGCTGCGGCGAGGCCCGCCCCTGGGTGCCCATGCCCTGGGACGACCCGCAGGCCGCCGTACGGGGACCTGCCCGGTGGGCTGCCGGGCAGGCCACCGACGCCCTGGGGCTCGATGGTGGTCGCGACGACTCGTGATCCTCGGGTGCATCGTCGAGGCGCATGAGTCGCATCCTGAGCGAGACCAGTCGTACACGGTGCAGAGGTCACGTGGATTGCCGCGCATCAGCCCGTGAGCGTCGTCGCGATCGTGACCTCTGCACCGTCACTGGGGTCGCGTGCTGCTCCGCGTCCAGGAGGGCGTCGAGGGCCTCGGCGTCGTCATTGCCGGCCGACCGGCGCAGAAGTGTCTCGCCGTGCGGAGCTCGTAACTGCGCGTTCACGTGGAGCAGAGTGCGCGACGTCCGCTCTGCGTTGTCGTCGCCTTCGAGGCGGTCGGGCTGCGACGAGTTGCTCGATCTCTGCCTCCACGACTGGCCACCGGTTCACGGGGCTCCACCGCCGGGGCCAGCAGTGACGTCGACGATCGCCGACGCCCTGATCTGGGCAACGAGCGGGTCCGACGCTGTGTCCCACTGCTCGACGGTGCGCACCACTGGGTTCACCGGCACCCCGATGCGGGCCTGAGCGCGGTCGGCAGCGTCATAGACGTCAGCCCGCACCGGGTTACCTAGCACGATGACGTCGACGTCGCGGGGGGCCTCACCCACTCGTCCAAGGAAGCGCTCAGCCCAGGAGCCGAAGATCAGCACACGTTCAGCACCCGGGATGGCGAATTCCTCGGCCACCACGACCTGCGGCCCGAAGCTCATCTCCAACAGGGTGGTCAACGGCTGCGTGGCGCGGTGCCCGGTGTTGGCACGCAGGAGTCGGGCCCGTCCGAGCGTCCGGTCGAGCAGGAGGCCGGCGCCGACCAACCGACCAGCCTCGCGCTGCACGGTGGTCAGCGGCACGCTGAGCCGTTGGGACAGCTCGGTGAGGGTGTACTCGCTCTCGGGGTGCATGAGGAGCCAGGCCAGTAGCACTGCCTGGTGCTGCGAGCGGAAGATCGGTAGGAGGGGCGGGGCGTCACTACGCATAGATGGAATCTATTACCCACTTAAGGGAAGATAGGGTGACGACGCGGCGCCTGTATCGGGGGAGAGCAGACGTTCCGTTCCCGTCGAAATAGAGGACCCCAGGTGGACGGGCAGGGACGCCGAGGCCCGGCGACCTGCTCACGAGGAGGGTCGCAGTGGCGATCCCTGCACCGCCTCTCGGAATCGCACTCTGCTTGACGACCCGTCCCCCAAGACTGGAGCCTGGCCCAACCCCCCGACGGGACCTTGGTGCCGCCTGCGCTCGAGACCGGCCCCGCACGATGACGTGAGGACTGGCGGCGGCGACGCAGCGGGCGCCAGGGCTCAAGCCGAGCCTTAGCGGCGCGGGGAGGGCGGTAGTTGTCAAGTCAAGTGAGACGTTCCAGCCTAATTTGCTGGGGTCTTGACGCGCCGGGTGGCGGGGTCGTTGATGGTGACCCGGACGGGTAGCGGGGGCGCCTGGGGGCGTCCCCGGGGAACCTCTCGGGGTGCGCGGCGTAGGCCGCGTTCAGGGTGACCTGCCGGCCGGCGCGGACCGCGTCAGCGGTGCCGTAGTGCACGCTCGCAGGGGTGTGCAGGCCGATCCCGGAGTGTCGGTGCTCGTGGTTGTACCACTGGGTGAACGCGCCCATCCACGCCCGGGCCTCACCGATCGTGGCGAACCGGGACGGGTAGTCCGGCACGTACTTCATCGTCTTGAACTGCGACTCCGAGAACGGGTTGTCGTTACTGGTCCTCGGCCGGTTGTGAGACCGGCGGACATCGAGGTCGACCAGCAACGACGCCAACGCCTTCGACGTCATCGCCGCCCCACCGTCCGCGTGCAGGTACCCCGGTGGCCTGCCCTGCTCGGTCACGATGTCCTGTACGAGGTCCGCGGCCAGCTCGCCGTCCTCGACGGCCTCGATCCGCCACCCCACGACATACCGGGAGAAGATGTCGAGCACGACGTACGCGTGGAACCACACCCCCGGGGCCGGCCCCCGCAGCTTCGTGATGTCCCACGACCAGACCTCGTTCGGCTCCGTCGAGACCAGCTCAGGGATCGTGCGTGGTGGATGGGTCGCCTGCCGGCGACGGTCCCCGCTCAGCTTGAGACCGGCGAGGATCCGGTACATCGTGCGGGCCGAGCACCAGTACCGGCCCTCGTCGAGCTCACACGCCCAGACCTGGGTCACGGACAGGTCCGCGTACGCCTCGCACGTCAACAACGCCAACACCCGGGCCCGTTCGGCCGGGCTCAACTCGGAAGGGTGCTGCGCGCGACGTCGTGGCCCCAGCACCGGCGGGGCCGGGTGAGCCTGACGGTGATGCGTGGCCCGGGGCCGCCCCGCCAGTCGGCACGCCCTCCCGACCCCGACCAGCGGGGTCAGCTCGTCCACCGTCTCTGTCTGCCATGCCGTGTACCCGGCCCGGCTCATCGCGCGTTCCTCGATGACAGAGCTTCCAAGAACGCGACTCCTTTTCCCAGTACCTCCAAGGCACCGTCCCGCTGCGCGATCACCTCGTCCCGCTCCACCAGCTGGGCCGTCAGCGCGGCGTTCTCCCGCTCCAACGCCGCAATCCGCGCCTGTTCCGGCGACCGGGCCCTGCCCGTGCCCTTCGGCCGGCCCCGCTTCACGGGGTGCTTCAGCGTCCCCGCCGCGGACGCGGCCCGCCACTCCTGGATGTGGGAGTCGTACAACCGCTCCCGCCGCAGGATCGCCCCCTTCAGCCCATGCGGCGCCGCGTCGTACTCCGCGACCATCGCCGCCTTGTACTCCACCGTGAACGACCGACGCTTCGCCCGACCCTCACGCGGCCCGGCCACGTCCTCGAACGGCGACTCTTTGCCCGCACGATCCACCGCCGCACCTGCAGCACTGTGATCCATCGATCCTCCTCAAGCTCGAGCCCTAGCCTCATTACAGACTGAGTACTCGCGTCTCAACGAAGTCTGTCAGGTAGGGGGACATCGCGCGCCGAACCACACTGCTCGCGCTCCACGGCGTGATCTTGGTTGCGCTCAACGTCGGCCTCGACCTGGCGTTCTTCCGCGACCAGACCTGGTCGCAACTGATGGTGACTGTCGGCGTCGCGCTCGCCTTCAGCGGATTCTACCTGCGTTTCCGGCGAGACTGAGCCTGAATCCACCGGCGCTGTTTTTGCGGGACCGTTCTGGCCTTGCCGCGGGGTCATGTAGGGCGCTGTGCGCGTGAGGGCGTGCGGGATTCGCCGGTCTGTCCGGCTGTTCCACGGGGGGCGTTCCTCGGTGCCGTTGGGGCGCGGTGGTCAGGTGG
>JBBRNQ010000205.1:0-5485 GCA_038230235.1 Actinomycetales bacterium | reverse complement strand
GGAGGTGGTGGCGGCGTTGCAGGCGTTGCCGGACCGGATGCGTGAGGTGTTGGTGCTGCGGTACTGGACGGGGTTGTCGGAGAACGAGATCGCGCAGACGTTGGGGATCTCGCCGGGGACGGTCAAGTCGACGGCGAGTCGAGGGATCGCGCATCTGCGGTCGGGGTTGGAGGGGTCGCGATGAGTGGGAACGAGGGTGGTGACATGGGCTGGCTCGATGGGGTTGACCGGGTCGACGAGGTCGACGGCGATGCCGAGATGGAGCGGTTGCTGCGTGAGACGTTCGAGGCGCGGGCGCGTCAGGCGGTGCCGGACGAGCGTCGGCCGCCGCCGATCGTGTGGGCGGACGCGCCGAGGGCGCGTCCGGCCTGGGTCGCGCCCTTGGCGGTCGCGGCCAGCATCGCCGTCGTCGCCGGTGGCCTCGGGTTCACCGTGCTGCACCAGAAGTCCCAGACGTTGCCGCCGGCTGGCCAGACGACGACCACGGCCCCGCCGTCGCCGACTGCGGTGCCGTCGACGCCGTCCACGTCGCCAGCGCCGTCCACGTCGGCAGCGCCGTCCACGTCGACTGTGCCGACCCCGCCGTTCGCGCCCACCTCGAGTGCGCCGGCCGGCCCGACGTCACCCGCCACACCCACGGGGACCCGCGTGCAGGCGGCCGGTGCCACGCTGGTCGTCCCGGCGGGGTACACGTTCCGCGACGCCCAGGGCACGGGGGGCTCCATGCCCGCGGGGACGACAGGTCCCACCTGGTGCCTCGACACCGCGGGCAGCTCCGACTGCATCATCGCCTTCAGCCCCCTGAACGCAACCCAAGAGCACGACAGCAACGCGGAGGGCGGCAGCCCGCCGTACCCCATGCTCTGCGCCCAGGGCATCACCGGGAAGACGCGCGAGCTGACGGCGTACCACGAGGGGCAGTCCGGCGGTCGCGCGTGGGAGCAGCGGGTGTGGCACTGGTTCTGCCCCGAGGGCCCGAACGTCGACGTCGCGCAGTACACCGTCATGACACCTCAGGCCTACATCCTCTACAGCGGCAAGGCGACGGCCAAGGTGCAGGCGGACATGGCCGACATCATGAGCACGGCGGTCTTCCCTCCGGCCACCTCGTCGATGCGGCTCTTCGATGCAGGGATTGTCCGTAGTGTCACGGTGCATACCGACGCATCGGCCACGATCACCCTGGACCGGGCGGTCCCTGGCAGGCCCAACGGGTCCCCGACGGTCTACACCTACACGATTCCGGCCGCGATCTGGGCGGGCACCAGCCTGTCCCCGGGTGGTTCGGCCGATCTCGTCGGGAAGTCGCTCAACGTCTACACGGACGGCACCGCCGTCACCGGTTTTGCCGTCACCGGGTATCTCTTCAGCTGACCCGGGGGTATGACCCCCGGTCCTTGGCCCCCCGAGCGTTGCTGGTGGACGACCCGCCTCTACGACCACGGCTTCGTGACGTCGTCCGTCGCGCAGGCCGACGGCTCGACCCTCATCCAGATCGACCGGGTGATCGAGGGCCGGCCGAACCAGAGCACAACGGTCTACTCCTACCGGGTGCCGAAGGGTGTGCCCTTCGGAGGCGACCCGGCACCCGTCCTGGGTCCCGACCTGCGGGGACGCACCGTCACCATCTCCACCGACGGTCAGGTCGTGACGACCGGAATCATCACCTCGAACTGAGGGCCCCCTCCGGCTGCGTCAGGCTCCGTGCCGCACCACCTCTGCCTGCAGCACCGTCATCCGGTGGGCGGCCCGGGTCATCGCGACGTAGGTGACCCGCGCCCCGCCAGGTGACTCCCGGGTGATCTCGTCGGGGTCGACGAGGACGGTGGCGTCGTACTCCAGGCCCTTGGTCGACATCGGGTCGATGACCTGCACCCTCCCGCCGCCGGCGCCAGCCAGGGGCGCGAGCTCCCGCGCGTACCGGCTCGCGGTGATGACGGCGATCGAGCCCTCGACCTGCTCGAGCAGGTCGTCGAGTGCCGTGCGGGCGGTGGCGAGCACGTCATCGCCGAGCGGCAGCTCCAGCGGCTCGATGCCGGTCTCGCGCACGGCGTCGGGGATGTCGGCGTCGGGCACGTGGAGGCGGATGAAGCGCTCGGCGTAGGCGAAGATCTCGGCTGCGTTGCGGTAGTTGGTCTGCATGTGGAAGCGGTGCCGGGGCTGGCCACCGAAGGCCTCGTCGCGGGCCGCACCCGACTCGGCCGCGCCCGACCACGAGCTCTGCGCGGCGTCGCCCACGACGGTCCACGAGGCGTGACCCGCGCGACGCCCGAGCATGCGCCACTGCATCGGCGACAGGTCCTGGGCCTCGTCGACCAGCACGTGGGCGTACTCCTCGGGCCGGCCCATCCGCCCCAGCATCAACCGGGCGCGCATCGACTCCGGGGTGGTCGTGTAGGCGCGGCGCACGACGTCGGGGCGGGTGTCAGGCCCCATCTGCGACCGGTCGTCGGGACGGCTGTCGGGCTCGCCCGCGCGACCCACCTGCTGCACCTGCGTCACGCCGTACGACGCGAGGTCGTCGAGCTCCTCGACCTCGAGCCAGTCGCGCTCCTCGCGCTCGGTCTCCTGCACCGGACCGAGCCGCGACGACAGGTCGTCGAGCAGGGCGACGTCGGCGACCGACCACGTGCCGGTCTGCAGCGCCGTGACGAGGGACTCGTGCAGCAGCGTGGTCTCGTGGGGGCTGAGGACCCCGTCGCAGTAGCGCCTCGCGCGCTCCTCGTCGGTGAGCCACAGCAGCACCTCGCGGGCGTCGACCTGCGGCCACCAGCCGCGGACGAAGGCCTCGACCTCCCGCGAGTCGTCGAAGCGGTCGAGGAAGGTCGCGCGGTCGGCGTGCCCGCTCTCGCGGAAGGCGAGGTCACCGAGCTCCTTGACCACGGCGGAGCGGGCGAGGTTGCGCTGGGTGCCGCGCAGCACGCGGCTGCGCAGCCCGCCGAGCAGGCGCGGGGTGAGCCGGATGGCCTGCCCGGCGACGAAGGCGCGGAACTCCTGCGGCCCATCGGGTACGGCGTCGCGAGCCGCCCGGGCCAGCACCTCCCGGATCCTCATCGACCCCTTGACTGCCGCCGCCTCCGGGGGGTCGAGGCGCTCGGTGCTCACGACGTCGACGACGTCGCCGAGCGAGCGCAGCGCGACGGTGTCCTCGCCGAGGGACGGCAGCACCCGCTCAATGTAGGCGGTGTAAGCAGCGGACGGACCGACGACGAGGATGCCGCCCGACTCGTAGCGCCGTCGGTCGGAGTAGAGCAGGTAGGCCGCCCGGTGCAGGGCGACGACGGTCTTGCCCGTGCCGGGGCCGCCGGTGATCTCGGTGACCCCCCGGGCGGGGGCGCGGATGGCCTCGTCCTGGTGCACCTGGATGGTGGCGACGATGTCGCGCATCCGGGTGCCACGGCTGCGGGTGAGGGCGGCCATGAGGGCCCCGTCACCGACGATCACGAGGTCGTCGGGGGCCTCGGGCACCATGAGGTCGTCCTCGACGCCCACGACGGCGGCCCCCTTGCAGCGCAGCACCCGCCGGCGTAGCACCCCGAGCGGCTCCACGGGGGTCGCGCGGTAGAAGGGTGACGCGGCGGGCGCCCGCCAGTCGATGACGAGCGGCTCGTAGTCGTCGTCACGCACCCCGAGCCGGCCGATGTAGCGCACCTCGCGCTCCGGCGCACTGGCCTCACCGGCGGGAGAGCGCACCTCGTGGTCGAGGTCGAGCCGGCCGAACACGAGACCCTCGTACTGGCTCTCGAGGGCGTGGCGGCGCCGGGCGGCGTGCATGACCATGGCGTCGCGCTCGAAGAGCCCGGTCAGCTCTTCGTCACGCGCCTCCCCGACCCGGTCGGTGCGCCCGCGGGCGAGGCCGTCGGCCTCGACGAGCCCCGCGCGCACCCCGGCCTTGGCCAGCTCCTCGTAGACCCGGTCGACGTGGCGCTGCTCGGCCGCGATCTCGGCGGTGACCTCCGCGGCCGCGTCAGCCCCCCGCGGCGTCGTCGGCGTCGTCGTGTCCCCACTGCTGCTCACGCACTCCGCCTTCGTCTCCTCGCTGCGCCGACGTCACCCGCCGGCAGGACGGTCGAGTCTAGTCTTCGCGTATGGAGCCGCTCGCGACCCGTCCCCCGAGCGGGCTCCCGCTGGTCGGTCGGGTCGTGCGGCTCGACCCGGTCACCCCCGACGACGTGCCCGGCCTGTGGGCCGTGTGGTCCGACCCCGAGGTCTACCGCCACGGGTACCTCATGAGCGAGCGCCTGACCAGCGAGGCGCAGGCCCGGGAGGCGGTGGAGGGGCAGCTGGCCGCCCGACCCGGCCGCACGGCATACACGGTGCGGTTGGTGGCGGACACCGCCCTCGGCCGGGCCGGCACGGTGGTCGGCACCTCGTCGCTCGGTGACGTCGACCTGCCGACCGAGCAGGTGCACCTGGGGTGGACGACGTACGGGTCGCGCTGGTGGGGCACGGTCGTCAACCCGGAGGCCAAGCTGCTGCTGCTGGGGCACGCGTTCGACGACTGCGGGTTCGGGCGGGTGCGCCTGCAGACCGACGTGCTCAACCTGCGGTCGCAGGCCGCGATCGCCCGGCTGGGGGCGGTGCGGGAGGGCGTGCTGCGGCGGATGGTGCGCCGGGCCGACGGGTCCTGGCGCGACACGGTCGTCTTCAGCATCCTCGTCGACGAGTGGCCCACGGTGCGGCAGTCGCTCGAGGAGCGCGTCGCTCGCTAGGTAGCCAAAGACTTACCTCCCGCCGGCGTCCAGGGGTGATTCTTGGGCTACCCAAGGGCTAGAGCCAGCCCCGCCGCACGGCCTGGACCCCGGCCTGGAAGCGGGTCCCTGCGCCCAGACGCTCCATGAGGGACCGGATGCGTCGCTCGACGGTGCGCTGCGAGACCCCCGTCTGGCGGGCGATCGAGGCGTCCGCCACGCCGGCCGACATCAGGCGCAGGATGGTGAGGTCCCGCCGCTCGACGTCGTCACTCGCGCTGCCGCGGCCCACCGGGCTGCCCAGGTCCCAGATGCGCTCGAAGAGCCGCAGCATCCCGGAGACCACGCCGGCCGTGTGGACGACGAGCCCCACCGCGGCGTCCGCGTCGTCGGTCGGGTCGCTGGTCCACTCCAGGATGCAGGCGGCCTCGTCGACGACGACGAAGCTGAGGGGCACCCGCGGAAGGAACCGCTGCTCCTCGCCACCGGTGCGCCGGGCCCTCAGCACCTCGATGGTGCCCGGCGTCTCCATCAGCTCGGTGGCCCACAGGGTGCGGTGTCGTACCGGCCGCGAGTCGAGGCCGACGGTCGGCTCACGATGCGACTCCAGTGGGGCGTCGAGCAGCAGGCGCGAGCGTCGGGTCGGTGCCCGGCTCACCGAGATCTGCTCCACCGCCCCGGCGACGAGCGCGTTGGTCTGCGCGCTGACCTCGTCGAGGTCGTGCAGCAGGATCAGCCCGTTGCCGGGGTCGCGCACCCGGGTGCGCGCGCCGTAGTAGAGCTGGGTCAGCTCG
>JBBRNQ010000204.1:0-5498 GCA_038230235.1 Actinomycetales bacterium | reverse complement strand
GCGCAGCGCCTACAGGAGCAGGTGCGCACCCTCGACGTGGTCGGTCGCTACGGCGGCGAGGAGTTCGCGGTGGTGCTCCCGGACACGGAGTCCGGTGAGGAGACCGCGACGCGGCTGCTCGCAGGGGTCGCCGACACTCCGATACCGACCCGCTCCGGCCCGCTGAGCGTGACGGTCAGCATCGGTCACGCCCGGGCGACGCCGGGTCTGGAGGGCCTGTCCGACCTGCTGGCCCGGACCGACCGGGCGCTCTACGCGGCCAAGCGGGAGGGACGCAACCGGGCGGTCAGCGACTAGAGCCCCGTCCTGCCCTGGATCCCCACCGCTACGTCCTCCCCTGCTACGTCTGCTCCTGCGGGCACCACCACGTCGTCCGGCCGCCGACGGTGGCCCGGGTCATCTCAGCACCGCACCGGGGGCAGTGGCCACCGCGCCGCCGGTGACGCACGATCTCCCCGGTGTGCACCCCGCCCTTGCGGATGGCCGTGCGGATCGACGCGCGCAGGTGACGGCGCAGGTCGTCCAGCTCGGCGGTGTCGAGCTGGCCGCAGGGACGCTGCGGCGACAGGTGCGACTGCCACAGCACCTCGTCGGCCAGCAGGTTGCCGATACCCGCGATCTTGCCCTGGTCCAGCAGGCGGGCCTTGAGCGGCGCCGTCCCCTTCCCGATCGTCGTCCGGAACGCCTCCCGGCTGATCTCGGCCGCGTCCGGTCCCAGCGCGCCGAGGTCGGGCTCGAGCCGCACCCGCCCCAGCCGGCGGGTGTCGAGCAGCCGCATCGAGCCTCCGTCCTCGAACCACAGGGTGAAGCGGAACCACACCTCCCTGGGCGGGCGGCGCCCCCGTCTCGGCCCCGAGCCGACGTAGTCTCCGCCCTCCTGCACCTTCCCCTCACGCGCGGAGGGTGACGAGTCGCCGTCTGCATCCGCCGGCGGAGCCACGAGGATGCGCCCGCTCATCCCGAGGTGCACCCCGAGCCGCGGGCCCGGCCCGTCGTGCTCGCCCACGCCCGACGTCTCGCACCACATGGTCTTGCCGCGCCGCAGGGCGACCGTCAGCTGACGGCCGACCAGCGCGTCCCGGATCTCCCCGGGGTGGTGCGGGCGGCACTCGAAGGTGTCGCTGTCGTCGACGTCGGCGATGGTGCGCCCCAGCGCCGCCTTCTCGAGGACCTTGCGGGCGGACTCGACCTCGGGCAGCTCCGGCACCTCGCCATCCTCACCCACCACGTCGTACGGCGCCGCCCTCGACGCAGGTGACGTGGTGCTCGGCGCCGCTCAGCGCTGCCCGGCGTCAGTCGCGACCGAGCATCTCGGCGACGAGGAAGGCGAGCTCGAGGCTCTGCTGGTGGTTGAGTCGCGGGTCGCACACGGTCTCGTAGCGGTTGGCCAGGTCGGCGTCGAGGATCTTCTCGGCCCCGCCGAGGCACTCGGTCACGTCGTTGCCGGTCAGCTCGACGTGGATGCCACCCGGCACCGTCCCGAGGGCCTGGTGCACGTCGAAGAAGCCGCGCACCTCCTCCACGACGTCGTCGAAGTTGCGGGTCTTGTAGCCGCTGACCGACTCGAAGGTGTTGCCGTGCATCGGGTCGCAGATCCACGTCACCTCGGCGCCGGAGGCGGTGACCGCCTCGACGATCGGCGGCAGGGCCTCGCGCACGGTGTGGCAGCCCATCCGGGTGATCAGCGTGAGCCTCCCGGGCTCGCGGAGGGGGTCGACCTTGTCGATGATCTTCAGCAGGTCGCTCGGGTCGGCCTTGTTGGAGACCTTGATGCCGATCGGGTTGTGGATGCGGGAGACGAAGTCGATGTGGGCGCCCTCGAGGTCGCGCGTGCGCTCCCCCACCCACACGAAGTGCGCCGAGGTGTCGTACGCGAGCCCGCTGCGGGAGTCGATGCGCGTCATCGGCCGCTCGTAGTCGAGCAGCAGCGCCTCGTGCGCCGAGAAGAACTCCGTCGTGCGCAGCCTCTCGAAGTCGGCGCCGCACGCGTCCATGAAGCGCATCGCCTTGTCGATGTCGTGCGCGAGGCGCTCGTAGCGCGCGTTCGCCGCGTTGGCGACGAAACCCTTGTTCCAGTCGTGCACGTGCCGCAGGTCGGCGAAGCCACCCATGGTGAAGGCCCGCACGAGGTTCAGCGTGGAGCTGGCGGCGTGGTATGCCTGCACGAGCCGCTGCGGGTCGGGTCGGCGCGCGTCCGGCGTGAAGGCGAAGTCGTTGACCATGTCACCGCGGTAGGCCGGCAGCGTGACGCCCTCGCGCGTCTCGTTGCCCGAGCTGCGCGGCTTGGCGAACTGCCCGGCCATCCGACCGATCTTGACGACCGGAACCGACGCGCCGTAGGTCAGGACGGCGGCCATCTGGAGCAGCGTCTTGATGCGGTCGCGGATGTTGTCGGCGGTCGCGTCCACGAAGGTCTCTGCGCAGTCGCCCCCCTGCAGGACGACGGCCTCGCCGCGGGCGGCCGAGGCCATCCGGGCGCGCAGCACGTCGCACTCCCCGGCGAAGACCAGCGGTGGGCAGGACGCCAGGGTGTCGACGGCGGCGCGCACGGCGTCGGCGTCGGGCCACTCCGGCTGCTGCGCGGCGACGAGCCTGCGGCCGGCCTCCTCGAGCTCGGTCCGGAAGAGCGCACTGTCCTGCTGGTTCACGCTACGAAGTGTAGGAGCGCCGCTCGCGGGGCCACCCCGAGGTCCGTATGCCGGTCGGTCGGCCGAGTGTTCCCCGTCACTCGGGCAGGCAGGAAGCGACCGGTGCGACGACGTTAAGGTCCTCCCATGACCTTCTCCATCGTCGCCAGCCAGGGCTCGTCGTACGGCGTCGCCGTGGCCAGCAGGTTCCTTGCCGTGGGGTCCGTCGTGCCGCAGGTGCGGCTGGAGGTGGGCGCGGTCGCGACCCAGGCCTTCGCCAAGGTGTCGTACCGCGCCGACGTGCTGCGGCTGCTCGAGCTGGGCGTCTCCGCCGAGGAGAGCGTCGAGCGGGTGACCCGGGCCGACGAGGGCCGGGCCCAGCGGCAGCTCGGCGTGGTGTCGGCCGATGGGCAGGCCACCTTCACCGGACCCGGGTGCGACGACTGGGCCGGCGGCGTCGCGGGCGAGCTCTCGCAGGACGGCGAGACCCTCCGCTACGCCATCCAGGGCAACATCCTCGTCGGGGAGCAGGTCGTCACGGCCATGGAGGGCGCCTTCCGCAGCGCGGCCGGGCAGCCCCTGGCCCGTCGCCTGCTCGCGGCCCTGCTGGCCGGTGACGCCGCTGGCGGCGACTCCCGCGGCCGGCAGTCGGCGGCGCTCGTCGTCGTCACCCCGGATGCTGGTTACGACCGCTCGGGCGTCGAGGTCGACCTGCGCGTCGACGACCACCCTGACCCCCCGGCCGAGCTGCAGCGCCTGCTCGACCTCAACGACCTGTACTTCGGAAAGCCGCAGGACCTCCAGCCACTCGATCCCGAGCTGCAGGCCGAGGTCACGGCCCGGCTCGCCGCACTGGGCCACACGGCGGCCGACGTCGACGCTGCGCTCAGCTCGTGGTCCGGCGTCGAGAACTACGAGCTGCTGCTGGTGCCCGGACACGTCGACGGGCGCGTCCTGCAGAAGCTACGCGAGGCCACGTCAGGGGTCGACGTCGGCTGAGGTCAGCTGGCGGCGCGGTGCGGGGCTGCGGTGTCCGAGGGGTCAGGGGTGGTGCCGCTCGTCGGGGGCGGGGGTCGCTCGTCGTCCGCCCCCAGTGCCTCCTCGAGCTCGCGGGCCGCAGCCCCCGGCTTGGCCGCCTCCTGCAGCTCGCGCGCCTTGATCCGCGCGGCCTTCAGCAACCGGTCCTTGGCCGAGGTGGCGTACTCGTCGACGTACTCCTGACCCGACAGCAGCATCAGCTCGTACATGATCTCGTCGGTGATCGACCGCAGCACGAAGCGGTCGTTCTCCATGCCCTCGTAACGGGAGAAGTCCAACGGCGCCCCGATCCGGATCCCGATCCGCATGATCTTGGGCACCATCTTGCCGGTTGGCTGGGCCTTGTCGGTGCCGATCATCGCGACGGGGATGACCGGGGCACCGCTCTCGAGCGCCATCCGCGCGATGCCGGTACGGCCGCGGTAGAGCCGTCCGTCGGGAGACCGGGTGCCCTCGGGGTAGATGCCGAGGAGGTCTCCACGGCGCAGCACCTTCAGACCCGAGCGCAGGGCCGCCTCGCTCGCCGAGCCTCCCGAGCGGTCGACCGGCACCTGACCGACGCCCCGGAAGAACACCGCGGTCAGCCAGCCCTTGAGGCCGCTACCGGTGAAGTAGTCGGACTTCGCCAGGAAGGTCATCTTCCGGGGCACGCTGAGGGGAAGGAAGATGGAGTCCGAGAAGGACAGGTGGTTGCTGGCGAAGATGGCCGGCCCCGACTCGGGCAGGTGGTCGGCACCCTCGACCCAGGGCCGGAACAGGACCCGCAGGATCGGTCCGAGGACGATCCTCTTCAGCACCCAGTAGAACACCGCAGGTCCTCCGTCACACCAGTTGGGACGTCGCGCACTCTACGGCACGGCGGGCCACTACCGGGTCTCCCACCGCTCGTGCGACGATATCGCGTGTGGGGCGCGCCGCCGCCCCGGATCTCCCAGCGACGACTCCCCGGGAAGGCTCTCCTCGTGTCTGTTATGCCCGGCGCCGAGCCGTTCAGCCACGACGGCAGCGACATCGGCGTCGTGGTCAGCCACGGTTACACCGGCACCCCCCAGGGGGTGCGGCCCTGGGCGCAGCACCTGGCCGACGCCGGCTACACCGTGCGCCTGCCGCGCCTGCCGGGGCACGGCACGACCTGGAAGGAGCTGGCGACGACGCGCTGGCCCGACTGGTACGCCGCGCTCGACAGCGAGTTCCGTGAGCTGCACGAGACGTGTCGGCACGTCTTCGTGGCCGGCCTGTCGATGGGAGGGCTGCTCGCCACCAGGCTCGCCATCGAGCACGGGCCCCGCGTGAGTGGTCTCCTGCTGGTCAACCCGGTCTTCAAGCACGACAACAAGGCACTGCCGCTGCTGCCCGTGCTGCGGCACCTGGTGCCGTCGCTGCCGGGGGTCGTCGGCGACATCAAGAAGGTCGGGGGGGAACGCGAGATCGGCTACGACCGCAACCCCCTGCAGGCCATGCACTCGCAGACCCAGGCGTGGTCGGAGGTCTCCCGCGACCTGCCGGAGGTGACCCAGCCGGTGCTGCTGATGCACTCCCGCGTCGACCACGTCGTCCCCGCGCTCAGCTCGGCGTGGTTCCTCTCGCGGATCTCGAGCACCGATGTGCGCGAGGTCTGGCTGGAGGACTCCTACCACGTCGCGACCCTCGACAACGACGCCCCGCTGATCAATGCAGAGTCCGTACGGTTCATCGAGCGCCTGAGCGCTGAAGAAGGGCGATCCGTTGGCTGACAAGGACGTCGACGAGCAGTTCGCGGCGATCATGGCCCACTGGCACGAGGATGCTCTGGGCCTCGACCCCTTCGGTGACCCCCAGAACGAGACCACCCAG
>JBBRNQ010000203.1:0-5518 GCA_038230235.1 Actinomycetales bacterium | reverse complement strand
TGGGGGACGTCACGGGGTGGGCTCCTTCGGGGGCAGGGAGGGCAGGGAGGGCAGGGAGGGCAGCGAGGGCAGGGAGGGCAGGGGGGACATGGGGGAAACCGTAGTGAGATCGGCGTGCTGGCGCACCCACGTGTGCATGGCGATCGCCGCGGCCGCGGCGGCGTTGATCGAGCGGGTCGAGCCGAACTGGGTGATGTGCAGCGTCGCCTCGCACACGTCGCGCACCTCCTGGCTGAGGCCCGGCCCCTCCTGCCCGAAGACCAGGACGCACGAGCGCGGCAGGATGGCGGTCTCGATGGCCAGCGACCCGGGCAGGTTGTCGACCCCGAGGAGCGGCAGGCCGCGTCCCCCGTCAGCGCGTGGCGCCGCCGCCGCCCAGGCCACGAGGTCGGCGACGGTCGGGTGGTGCACCTCGTGCTGGTAGCGGTCGGTGACCATCGCCCCGCGCCGGTTCCACCGCCTCCGCCCGACGATGTGGAAGGCGGCGACGTTGAACGCGTTGGCCGTGCGGATCACCGAGCCGATGTTGAAGTCGTGCCCCCAGTTCTCCACCGCCACGTGCAGCGGATGGCGCCGGGTGTCGAGGTCGGCGACGATCGCGTCGTGCCGCCAGTAGCGGTAGCGGTCGAGCACGTTGCGCCGGTCGCCCCCCGCGAGCAGGTCGGGGTCGTAGTGGTCACCGTGAGGGGCCGGGCCCGCCCACGGACCGACGCCGACGCCCTCGACGGGTGGACGGTCTGCTGGCGTGTCACTCACGGCTCGCACGGTAGCGCCGCGGCTCGAGGGCAGGGGTGGGCGGCCGGTCCCTCCGTGCGGCGACTGGTGGGCCCGCCCGGCGGGATGCGGAGTCGGAACCCTTCGCCGTCCCCTACCGTTGGCACCGTGATGACGACCTTCGCCGCGATGATGACCCCTGCCCTCGGTCCCAGCTGGCTGGACCCCAACTACCTCTTCGAGACGTATGGAGCGACGTTCTTCGTGCTCGCGCTCGTCTTCGTCTTCATCGAGTGCGGGTTGCTCTTCCCGTTCCTGCCCGGCGACTCGCTGCTCTTCGCGATCGGCCTGTTCATCGCCTCGGGCAAGCCGCACCTGCCGTCCCTCCCGGTGGCCCTTCTGGCTCTCCTCGTGGCGGCCTTCCTCGGCAACGTCGCCGGCTACGAGCTCGGCCGGATCATCGGGGTGCCGCTCTACGACCGCGACGGGCGCCTCGTGAAGCGGCAGTACCTCGACCAGTCACGTGGCTTCTTCGACAAGCACGGCAGCAAGGCCCTCGTCATCGGGCGGTTCGTGCCGCTGGTGCGCACCTTCATCACCCTCGTCGCCGGCGCCAGCCGGATGCAGCGCCGCCACTTCTTCGTGTGGAGCGGCGTCGGGGCGGTGCTCTGGGTGCTGGTCGTCACCCTGCTCGGCTACTTCCTCGGGTCGGCCTTCCCCGCCATCGGCAAGAACCTCGACGTCGCCATCGTCGTCATCGTCGCGCTCTCGCTCGTGCCCGTGGCCGTCGAGTGGTGGCGCCACCGCAAGGCCATCGACGAGGCCATCTGAGCGTCAGGACCAGCGTCGGCTCGCCGGCGGCCTCAGCAGACCGCTGCGCCCGAGCACCCCGTCGCGCCACCCCCGCAGCATCGCCGCGGCCAACGGCCTGCGGTCGGGATCCAGCGCCAGCCGCAGCAGGTGCGCCTTGGCCTCCTCGACCAGGCGGCGCAGGACCCACCGGGGCTGGGCCGCGGCATACCGGCGCGTGATGAGCACGCCGTTTCGGGCCATGTAGCGCACCCGAGTCGGGCTGTGGTGGTTGACCGCGCCGACGGTGCGCCCGAGCACCCGTCCCGGGACCCGCTCACCCTGCCCGTGCTCGAGAGCCGCGCCGGGCGCGACGACCGGGGTCAGCCCCGCAGCCCGGCACCGCACCGTGAACTCGGAGTCCACCCCGTCGATGACCAGGCCCTCGTCGAGCAGCCCCACCGTCGTGAAGGTGCTCACCGGCACCACCCAGCCCGACTGCATGGGGTCGAAGGCCCGTCGCAGCGCGCTCACGCCCGGCCCAGCCGGCACCCCCGGTCCCCCGCGCACGTCGGGCCCCCCAAGCACCCCGGCCACCAGACCGTCCGTCGGCGCCCGCCGCCCGCTGTAGCTCTCGCTCGCCACGAACCCGTACGGCGTGCCTGTCGTCTCCAGCGCGGCCGCCGCGGCGAGCGCCGCGGCGACGTACCCCGGCCCCAGCCGGCTGTCCTGGTCGAGCGTGAGCACGTACGACGGGCCGGGCCTCCCGTCGACTGGCTCCCGCAGCCGCGCGATCCCGGCGTTGAGGGCTGCGGCGATGCCTGCGTTCGTCTGGTGCACGACCTCGACGCCGAGCGCCGCGAGCGCGGCGAACACCGCCGGGGCCTCCGGGGCGGTCGACCCGTCGTCGACGACGACGACCCGAGCCGGGACCCCACCGGCCGCCGACTCGCCCAGCTGGCGCAACGTCTCGCGGGCGGCCCCGACGAGCGAGACCGGCGGGTCGAGGCAGGCGACCACGGCCGCCACGACCCGGCTCGCACTCATGCCGTCCCCCGAGGGGCGGGGGGCGGCCCCCTCCGTCCGTGCGCCGGGCGGTTCCCGCCCTCCGGGGCCCCGAGGTCGGCCGACGGGGACGACTGCAGCTCGCGCCACGCCGGCCCGGCGAGCCCGAGCAGGAGGGCGGCCTCGCTGGCGGCCATGCCCCAGGCCACTCCGGCCAGCCAGCCGGCGAGGGCGGCACCGACCATGACGCCGACGCCCACCACGGCCGAGGCCGTGGTCCAGAGCAGGACGAGCCGGGTGCGGCCGGCGGGGATGAGCAGGTTGCGCACGAAGGGGGTGCTCGCCGAGATCAGCAGGAACGAGGCGGCGTAGCCCGCACAGACCTCCCGCGAGGCCGCGACGGCATCGCCGAAGAGCAGCCCGGTGATCCAGGGCCCGAGGCCGACGAGGAAGGCGGCGCCGGCCACCCCGAGCCCGGCGTGGGCCGCCAGGGCCGCGCGATGACGACGGGCCCGGTCGCTCGGGTGGGGCAGCCGGGGCTCGAGCGTCCATCCCTGGAACGCGTTGCCGACGGCCACGACGGAGAAGAGGCCCAGCCGGTAGACCGCGTCGGCGGACGACAGCCCCGACGCCACCACCCCCGGGAAGGTCGCGGTCGCGATGGGCGCCGGGGTGGAGGCGTAGGCCGTGGCCACGAGGTTGACCCCGGCCGTGCCCCCCTGCTCGCGCAGCTCCCGCACCGGTCGGTGCAGGGGCAACGGCGACCACTCGGCCCCGGACGCCTGACGACGCTGGAACGCCACCAGCCCGACCAGGGTCGCGACGACGAGGATGAGGGGGTAGGCCCACACCGCCCTCGTCACGAGCACCACCGGCACGGCGACCACGGCGGCCACCACCCGCGGGAGCGTGTCGTACCAGAAGAGCAGCCACGGCTGCCCCACCCCGATGCCGAACCACGCCGGCGACAGGCCGAGCAGGCTGGTGGCGACGGCCATCGACCCTCCGACGAGCCGGTAGCCGGGCTGCGCGACGACCGCCGTGACGAGCGCCGCGACCGGCAGCACGGGCACCAGCAGGAGCAACCGGGTGCGCAGGCTCGCGCCGTAGAGGGCGGTCCGCGCGCTCCGGTCGGTGGCGCGGGCGACGGCGACCGGCCCGACGACGTTCCACCCCCAGAAGGTCACGGTGGCCCCGAAGGTGCCGACGGCCTGCCCCGCGACCACGCTCGACCAGCCCGGTGCCCCGGCGACCCGGGCGACCACCGGCAGCAGGAGGAAGGGCGTGACGAGCGAGAGCAGCGGCAGCAGCGTGAAGCCGGTCAGCCGCCGCAGCACCGTCGGGCCGGCGCCGCTCAGGCCTGAGGTGGGGTCGTCGACGCCGGAGGGTACGGCGCGTCCTGAGGCGCCGGGGGCGGGTCGACAGGCGGCGGCGACCCGGCAGGGTTCACCGTGGGCGCCGCGCGCGTGGACGGGTCGGCCCCGAAGCTGACCTGCGGCGCCTGCCGCTCGATGCCCTCGGCCTCGAAGTACTCCGCCTTCGTCACCCCCGCGGGCCCAGCGAGGAAGCTCGTCGGGATGGTCTCGACCTTGGTGTTGAGCTCGCGCACGTTGGCGTTGTAGTAGCGCCGGGCGCTGGCGATGCGGTCTTCCGTCGCGGCGAGCTCGGCCTGCAGCTGCAGGAAGCCCTGGTTGGCCTTGAGGTCGGGGTAGGCCTCGGACACGGCGTTCAGCCGCACGAGGGCCGAGGTCAGCTGGGACTCCGACGCGGCGGTCTGCCCCGGGGTCTGGCCGGGCGCCATGGCCTGTGACCGGGCCCGGGTGACGTCGTCGAGCGTGCCCCGCTCGTGCGTGGCGTAGCCCTTCACGGTCTCGACGAGGTTGCCGATGAGGTCGTGCCGGCGCTTGAGCTCCACGTCGACCTGCGCCCAGGCCTCCTGCACGAGGTTGCGCAGCTTGATGAGGCCGTTGTACATCCCGACCAGCAGGACCACGACCACCACCAGCACGACGGCGATGACGAGGAGCTTGCCCATGCGCGTTCCCTTCGGAGGTGGGCCACGCGGCGAAGACGGTGGCCTGGCTCGATCCTAGGGGAGGCCTACGACAGACCGAGCTCGTCGAGGCCGAAGGCGAAGACGTAGGGCACCCCGCGCGCCTCGATCCTGGCCCCGGCTCCGGTGGCCCGGTCGGCGATCGTGGCGACCGCCACGACCTCGGCCCCGGCCTCGCGGGCGGCGTCCAGCGCGGCCAGGGGCGAGGCGCCGGTCGTCGTGGTGTCCTCGACGACGAGCACGCGACGCCCGCTCACCGACGGACCCTCGATGCGCTGCTGGAGGCCGTGGGCCTTGCCCTCCTTGCGCACGACGAAGGCGTCGAGCCGCTCGCCGGCCGCGGCGGCGCTGTGGAGCATGGCGGTCGCGACCGGGTCGGCGCCGAGCGTGAGGCCACCGACGGCGTCGTACGCGAGGTCCTTGGTGAGGTCGCGCAGGACGAGGCCGACGAGCGGGGCAGCCTCGCCGTCGAGGGTGATGCGGCGCAGGTCGACGTAGTAGTCGGCCTCCTTCCCCGAGGAGAGCGTGACCCGTCCGTGGACGATCGCCTTCTCCTTGATGATCTCGAGCAGGCGGGCGCGGGCGGCGGTCACGTCGAGGGTCACGAGCGCCCAGCGTAGTCGGCGCTGCTGGAGCGGACCGGTCCCGCCGCTCCGTGCCTACGAGCCGTCGGTCTTCCGACGCCGCCGGTGCAGCGATCCGGAGGTTCGGCGCACCGCTGCCCGGGGGGCTGCCCGCATGAGCCCCACGAGGGCGCGGTACTGCACACCGGGCACCGAGACGACCCGACCACGGTTGACGTCCTGCAGGGCCCGACGCACCAGGGCGGGGGCCTCGAGCCACATCGGCTCGGGCAGGGCCGACATGTTGAGCCGGGCCCGGTCGTGGAACTCGGTGTGCACGAAGCCCGGGCACAAGGCGGTGACGGTGACCCCGGTGCCGGACAGCTCGCTGGCC
>JBBRNQ010000202.1:0-5560 GCA_038230235.1 Actinomycetales bacterium | reverse complement strand
GGTCGTCCACCGCACACCCCGGCAGGTGTACGACGTCGCGTCCGACCCGGACCTGCTTCCCCGGTGGGCCGAGGGGCTCGCGCACGGTGAGGTCGCTCGTGAGGGCGACGCGCTCGTCGTCGACTCGCCGATGGGCCGGGTGACCGTGCGCTTCGTGCCCCGCAACGACCTCGGCGTCCTCGACCACGACGTCACGCTCCCCTCGGGACAGACGGTGACGAACCCCGTGCGCGTGCTCGCCCACCCCGACGGCGCCGAGGTGGTCTTCACCGTCCGTCAGCTCGACCAAACCGACGCTGAGCTCGACCGCGACGTGGCGATGGTGGCCGCCGACCTGCGACGCCTCAAGGACCTCGTCGAGCTCGGGCCGACGGGCCGACAGGCATAAGCAGGCGGGCGGCTCCGTCCCGGCTTGAGCACGTCCGACTTACAGTTGTAACTTGCGTTGATTGCAGTTACAGTTTATGCACGCCTGCACCGGTGGTGCTGCTGCGGAAGAGAAGGGGACGTCATCATGGCCTCACGTGTCGAGTCCACCAGTCGGGTCCTGACGACCGACCGCGATGCAGAGATGGCCCGCGGGGTGCTGGACGACCTGGACGGGCCTCATGGCTCGCTGCGGGTGGATCAGGGTGGGCCGCAGACCAGTCCCATTCCGGTGGAGCTGGGTCGTATCCTCCAGCAGGTGCTCGAGGTGATGGCCAACGGCGGGACCGTGACGATCTCCGCGACTCCGGATGAGCTGACGACCTCGTCTGCGGCCGCGGTCCTCGGCGTGTCTCGTCCGACGCTGCTCAAGATGGTTGCTGAGGGTCGGCTGCCCGCCCACCGGGTCGGGAGCCACACCAGGTTCCACGCGCCTGACGTGTTCGCAGAGCGGCGGGCGCGCCGGGCGCGTGAGCGAGCTGCTTTCGACAGCCTGAGGCTTCTTGACGACGACGACGGCGACGGCGACGGCGACGAGTGACGTAGCCCTCATCTCGCCGTTGAGAGGGCTACGCCTAGCATGTCTTCATGCCGGGGTGCATCGGGTCTTCGTCGACTCCAACGTCTTCTACTCGAGGACGCTTCGCGACTGGTTGGGTCTGATCTATCTCGAGGGTGATCAGTCTCCGTTCGTCGTCTTCTGGTCCGAGGACGTTATGGCTGAGGTCGTCTACCACCTTCGGCGCAAGCACCCGGACTGGGACGGTACGCAGATCGCTACTGTCCGCGACCGGCTCACGTCCTCGTTCGAGGTGGGTCGGGTGACCGACTACACCGTCAGTCCGTCTGACGCTGTGACAGACCCTGACGACCTGCATGTCCACGCCGCGGCACTCGCCTGTGACGCCGACATCCTGCTGACGTGCAACACCAAGGATTTCGTCGGTGGCGAGCACTACGACGTCATGACCCCGGACGACTTCTTCGTGCTCGTCAACCGATCGGTTCCGGCAGCTGTCCGCGCCGCCACCAGAAAGCAGGTGGACTACTGGGGTCGTCAGGGCCTTGAGGTTGACCTTCCCGCGCGACTCACAGCTGCTGGCTGTGACCACTTCGCTGGTCTCGACCTCGAACACATTCGGGCACTGGCCCTGGCTCCCTGAGGTTCAGGGGCAGATTTGGGCTACAACGCGTCGGGTTTAACTCGCGCGTGCGCACCGATGCGACCGTGCCCGCGCTGATGGCGTGCCACGGAGCGCCGTGGGCGGATGCGGCCCGTGCGTGGCCTCAGGGGAGCACCGTGTTGTCACCTTCCTGGAATCTGAGTTCGACGAGCGTCCGTCCCGGCATTGCCCCCCGCCCCCGGAACGACATGCGTCCGCACGGCCCCAAGTGACGTGTAGGGGTGGTTGTGCACCGCCGTTGGGGAGCGCCAGCCCACGCTGGTAAGACGCCAGCGCCCGTAGGTCCGGTTCACCTCGCGACGGTTTCGAACCACCGCATATTCGGCGCGCGCACCTCCGATGCCCGGCCAGCACCTACCGACTCGAAGTGACTCGATCGTGCCGGTGGAGGGCACCTCGAACGTGTCCTGGATGAGGGCCGCGACGGCCGTCATCGCACGAGGGCGGTCGCCAGCCGCGACGCCGTCTCCCGAGCGTCGGCGCCCGGGTCGAGCGGGACGTTCAGCCGGTCGAGCACCAACCCGTTGACGAGGTGGTGCAGACCGAGCATGGTCTCGGCCCCACCGGGTAGCCCGCGCTCGCGGTGGAAAGCGACGTCGGCGGCGAACGCCTCCCGCAGGAAGGGCGTGAGCACGGCCGCCACCTCCGGGTGGCGCGCCGCCCCGAGCCGCAGGTCGACCAGGGCCAGCGCGAGGTCGGGGTGAGCGAGCAACCGCTCGACCACCTACCCCACGTAGGCTGCGGCGGCACCGTCTCCCTCCTCGTCCTCGAGCAGGGACAGCCGATATGCGTTGGGGCCAGTCGTTCGAAGATCCGTCTCGTCATCCCGAGCACCAGGTCGACCCGACGGCGGAAGTAGTGGACGGTCGTGCCGACCGGCACACCCGCCCGCGCGTCGACCGCCCGGTGGGTGAGGGCTCGACCCCCCTCATGGCCGAGAACCGCGAGCGCGCGTCGAGGACCGCGGTGCTGCTGGGTTCCAGTGTGCCGCTGGCCCGGCTGGGCTACGAGCCGCGCGAGCTCACGCTGACAGCCAGCGAGGTGCTGCCCCGCGGGGTCGCGCTGCTCACCTACCGCCGCTGATGAGCTGCAGGAGCGGCAGCGTCCGCCCGCTGACGAAGCGTCGTGCCGCCCCGTCCACGGGGTCGACGAAGGAGAGCTCAGCGGCCAGCAGCTGTAGCGGGCGGCTGAAGTCGTCGAGCGAGACGCCGCGGTCCACGGGGTAGAGCGGGTCGTCGACGATCGGGATCCCCAACCCCCACAGGTGGATTCGCAGCTGGTGCGTGCGCCCCGTACGCGGAGTGAGCCGGTAGACGCCGAGACCCCCGTCCTGGGAAACGAGCTCGACCAGCGTCTCGGCGTTGGCCGCGGCGCCGGGCATGACCTCGGCGCGCACGGCGCCGCGCTCCTTGCGGAGGTGGTTGCGCACGACGAGCGGCAGGGCCAGCCCCGGCTGGTACGGCGCCAGCGCCAGGTAGGCCTTGCTCACCGAGCCGGTCTCGAACAACCGCTGGTACGGCGCCCGCCACCTGCGCTGCGTGGCCAGCGCCAGGAGGCCCGAGGTGACCCGGTCCAGCCGGTGCAGCGGTGACAGCTCGGGCAGCCCCAGCTCGTCACGCAGCCGCACGACCACGCTCTGCCGCACGTGCTGCCCGCGTGGGATCGTCGACAGGAAGGCGGGCTTGTCGACGACGACGAGCCGTTCGTCGCGGTGCACCACCGTCAGCTCGCCCGGCACCGGGGCCTCGTCGGGGAGGTCGCGGTGGAACCACACGAAGGTGTGCGGTGCGTAGGCGTCGTCGGCACCGACCACCCGCAGGTCGTCGTACACGAACCGCTGGCCCGCCAGCAGGGCGGCCACGTCAACGCCCTCGCCGAGCCGGTCGTGCAGCCACGCCCCGAAGGTCGGCCACGCCGGCCCAGCCGCAGCTCGGTCGGGGGTGCGCACCCAGGCCGCGGAGAGGCCGTGGCGCAGAGGGAGCGGCGAGCGGGAAGGCACCGCCCGATGCTAGGCCGCGGTCGACGCGAGTCGGCTGATGGTAGCGAGCACCACGTACGGGGCCTCCGACTACCTCTCCGCCATCGAGGCCAGCGGCTTCCCCGGGATCGGCCGGCAGCCGGCCCGCCTGCGGAGAGGGCTGCTCGACGCCTACCTGCAAGGGGTCGTCGACCGCGACCTGCCCGAGCACGGTCTCTCGGTGCGACGACCCGACACACTGCGCCGCTGGCTGCAGGCGTTCGCCGCGGCGTCGTCGACGACGAGGTGGACCCCGTCGTCGAGGGTACCGACGGTGGTGTCCTGGGAATCGAGGTGAGGCTCTCCGCCAGCGTGACCGACCGCTACGTCCGGCACCTGCTGTGGCTGCGCGAGCAGCTCCCGGATGAGGTGGTCGACCTCGTTGTCCTCACAACCGGGACCCACGCCTATCGACGGCCCGATGGCGTCGCAGTGGTCCCGCTCGCGCTGCTCGGCCCCTGAGGTGAGGGTGAGGCAACCACGTGCCGTACGTCGTGCCCACCCGTCACCGGATCCGGGAATCGGGCCGACCGCTGGCGTGTTCTCCCCACCATGACCAACACCCCCGAGAAGATCGTCTACACCGCGCACGCCACCACGATCGGTGGTCGCCAGGGCACCGCCAAGACCGACGACGGCCTGCTCGACCTCACGCTGACCGCGCCCAAGGAGATGGGTGGCCCGGGCACCGGCACCAACCCCGAGGCCCTCTTCGCGGCCGGCTACGGCGCCTGCTTCACCGGCGCGATGGGCCTGGCCGGCAAGGAGCTCGGCGTCGACACCAAGGGTGCCCAGGTGCGCACCCACGTCGGCTTCGGCCCCGAGGGCGAGAGCTACGCCATCACCGTCGACATCGAGGCGATCATCCCGGGGGTCGACCTCGACAAGGGCCAGGAGCTGCTCGAGCGCACCCACCAGCTGTGCCCCTACAGCAAGGCCACCCGCGGCAACGTGCCCGTCACCGTCAAGGCCGTCGAGTCCTTCTGACCCGCCGCCCGCCCGCACACAGGTAGCCGAAGAATCACCCCCAGCCCGCGGCTGGGGGTGATTCTTTGGCCACCAAAAAGGGCACCTGAGGACTGTCCGAGATGCTGGGCGCCATGCGCTTCCCCGTCCGCGTCAAGCCCGGTGCCTCGCGCGACCTCGTCGCCGGCACCCACGGCACCGATGGCCCGCTCGTGGTGGCGGTGCGGGCCCGCGCGGTCGAGGGCCGTGCCAACGCGGCGGTGGTGGAGGCGGTCGCCCAGGCCTTCGGCGTACGACGCTCCGCCGTGCGCCTCGTGCGCGGCACCACGGGCCGCGACAAGCTGGTCGAGGTCGACCTGCCCGACCAGGAGGCTGCGCGGCGCCTCACCGAGCTACGGTCTGCGGGCCCGTGAGGCGACGGCCGGCTCAGGACGGCGGGATGACGCTGACGCGAAGCAGCTCGTAGGTGCGGGCAGCCCGGCGGTCGAGGGAGACCAGGGCGCAGTCGTGCTCGCGGGCGGTGGCCGCCACCAGCCCGTCGTACGTGGCCCCCCCGCCGACCCCGGCCGCAGCGAGCGTGGTGATCACGGCACGGGCCCCGACCGGGGAGAGGCCGACGACCTCGAGACCGAGGGCGAGCACGGCCTCGCCCGCCACCCGCGGGGCGATCCGGTGGGGGGACGGCAACCTGGTGAGCACGCTGTAGGTCTCGGTGAGGACGGGCGCAGGGAGGGCGTCGGCAGCCTTCAGGGCTCGCCGCGCAGCAGCATGGTCAGGGTGCCAGGTGGAGAGCGCGGCCACGACCACACTGGTGTCGACCGTGGTACGGCTCACCGACGGGTGGCGTCGAGGGTGGCCCTGACCGTCTCGGTCGTGAGGGGCTCGAGCTCCTCGGCGGGCACCAGCCGAGGCATCCCGTCCGAGTGGTCGACGGTGACGTCAGCCGGGGCCACCTCGATCTCGAGGC
>JBBRNQ010000201.1:0-5659 GCA_038230235.1 Actinomycetales bacterium | reverse complement strand
GGCTGCGGGGGGCTGGGGCGCCTTGGACTCCTTCCCGCCCCCGCCGGCCTGGCCCTCATGGGTGTCGCTCTTGGCGGACTCTCCTGGTCTGTGGGTCTGGGGGTCTGGGGGTCTGGGGTGTGTGTGGGGGGGTCGTCGGGTGACGTGTGGTTCTCGTCCTGACCGGGTCTAGAGACCGAGGTCCTTCCGGAGCTTGGCCACATGCCCCGTTGCCTTGACGTTGTAACGGGCGTCGATGACGACGCCCGCCTCATCGAGCACCACGGTCGAGCGGATGACACCCTGGACGACCTTGCCGTAGAGCTTCTTCTCGCCGAACGCACCGTAGGCCTCGAGCACCTGGCGGTCGACGTCGGACAACAGGGTGATGGTCAGGCTGTCCCGCTCGCGAAACCTCGCCAGCTTGTCAGGCTTGTCAGGGCTGATGCCGACGACCTCGTAACCCCGGGCCTTCAGCGCGTCGAGCGACTCGCTGAAGTCGCAGGCCTGGGTGGTGCAGCCCGGCGTCATCGCCGCCGGGTAGAAGTACACGATGACCTTGCGGCCGGCGAGGGAGGCGAGCGACACCTCACGGCCCTGGTCATCGGGAAGGGTGAACGGGGGCGCCTGGTCCCCGGGCTCGAGCCTGGTGGTCACGGGGTCTCCTCGGTCGTCTGGCAGGTCTGGAGGCCAAACCTAGCCGACCTCGACCGGCCGGGCCGCCGTGACGCCCGGGGCGACCCGGGCACGCGACCCGGACGAGCCGACATCGGTGCGGAAGACGGGACTCGAACCCGCACGCCGAAGCACAGGAACCTAAATCCTGCGTGTCTACCAGTTCCACCACTCCCGCGAAGCAGCCCCCAGCCTAGGCGACGAGACGTCACCCCACCTGCACCGAGATCGTGTGGTAGCCCTGCGCGCCGTTGGGCGCCGGGTCGGCCGGGGTGCTCGGCTGGAGTGTCCCGCTCCCGTCGGTCGCCCGGACGGCGACCGTGTGCTGCCCCGGCCCGGCGTCCCACTCGTAGACCCACTGGCGCCAGGCGTCGATCGTCGGCTCGAGGGCCAGCCGTGCGGCCTGCCAGGCCCCCCCGTCGACCTGCACCTCGACGGAGGTGATGCCCCGGTGCTGGGCCCAGGCGACCCCGGCGACGGCTACCTTCCCGGCGGCGACACGGGCCCCGTCGCTGGGCACGTCGACCCGGGAGGCGGTCTTGACCGGGCCGAGGGCCGACCACCCACGTGGGGTCCAGTAGCCCTCGTCGGCGGCGAAGCGCGTGACCTTCAGCTCGGTGAGCCACTTGGTGGCCGACACGTAGCCGTAGAGGCCCGGCACGACCAGACGCACCGGGAACCCGTGCTCGAAGGGCAGGGCCTCACCGTTCATGGCCACGGCCAGCAGGGCGTCGCGATCGTCGGTGAGGGCCTCGATGGGGGTCCCCGCGGTGAATCCGTCGCTGCTGCGCGACAGGACCATGTCGGCACCCGCCTTCGGCTTCGCCATGGCGAGCAGCTCGCGGACGGGCCAGCCGGTCCACACCGCGTTACCCACGAGGTTTCCGCCCACCTCGTTGGAGACGCAGGTGAGGGTGACGACCTTCTGCACCAGGGGTTTGCTGAGCAGGGTCTTCCAGTCGAGGGTGATCTCCTGCTCGACCTCACCCACCACCTTCAGCTGCCAGGAGGCGGTGTCGAGGTGTGGCACCACGAAGGCCGTGTCGATGCGGTAGAAGTCGGCGTTCGGCACGATCCAGGACGTCACGCCCGGGATGCCGAGCGACGCCCCGGCAGCCCCCGGCGCCGGGGTCGCCAGTGCGGTGGCCGGTGTGGGCAGCTCGACCGCGGCACGGCTGCTCGTTGCCTGCCCGACGCCGCTGTCGAGACGGCTGCCGAGCCACGCCGCCACGACTCCCCCGCCTCCGACGAGCACCCGGCGGCGGGTGAGTCCGGCGACTCCAGCGGCATCGTCGGAGCTGGTGCGGGCCAGCACCAGGATGGCAGCGACCGTGCCGACGACGGTCGGGACCACGTCGAACGCCCCCGCCTGCGGTCGGCCCGTCACGGCCAGGGCGGCGAGCGCCCCGCCGATCGCCAGGACGACGTAGGCGGCCGTGGGGCGGTGTCGCGACAGCACCCCCGCGGCAGCGCTGACCAGCACCAGCACCACCACCATGCCGACCAGCAGCGCCGTCTTGTCGTAGGTGCCGAAGGCCCTGATGGCAGCGTCCTTCAACCACGGTGGGGTCCGGTCGATGAAGGCGCCGGCGAGGGCAGTCAACGGTGACGGGGTCCCCGTACTGAAGGAGAGGAAGGTCATCGCCCCACCGAGCAGGCTCGAGACGCCCACCGCCACCGCCCCGGCGACGACTCCGTCGAGGGCGGCCAGCCACCACGGGCGGCGATCTGCAGCCTCTGCGGCGGCGCTGGAGGAGCCGCCGTCGCCGCTGTCCGGGGCGGGCGGGGTGAGGCCCCGCCCGAGGGGTGAGGTCGACGTGGCCATGGGCTCGCTCTCTGGTGCTTCTGCGGTTAGGTGGAGGTGAGGTCAGGTGGTGAGCGCCTCGCGGAGCAGCGGGACCATCGCGCGGAAGGCCTCTCCCCGGTGGGAGATCGCGTTCTTCTGCTCGTCGGTGTACTCAGCGAGGGTGCGGGGGGATTCGTCGCCGTCGACGACGAAGATCGGGTCGTAGCCGAAACCATTCTCACCGCGGGG
Organism: Actinomycetales bacterium; assembly: GCA_038230235.1. GTDB lineage: Bacteria > Actinomycetota > Actinomycetes > Actinomycetales > Dermatophilaceae > Lapillicoccus. The sequence continues at coordinate 2,970 of JBBRNQ010000201.1, read as the reverse complement.
CTCACGGGCCAGGCGGCCCGCCACCTCGCCGCGGGTGGTGACGACCCGACCGTCGGGCATGGCGAGCACGGCGGCGCACACGAAGGCGGCGCTGCGGTGCTCGTCGGTGACGTCGTGCACCTGGTCGAGCAGCAGCCGCACGTTGGCGGCGTCGCGCTCGGCGCGGGGTAGGTCGTCCCCTCCGGCCAGGGAGCCCGACCAGCGGGCGCTGAAGACCCCGGGTGAGCCCCCGAGCACCTCGACGGTGAGGCCGGAGTCGTCGGCGACCGACGGCATACCGGTGGCCTGGGCCAGGGCCACTGCCTTGAGGCGGGCGTTGCCCTCGAAGGTGACCTCGGTCTCCGGCACGTCCGGGGCGCCCGCGACGTCACCGGCCCCCACGACGTCGAGCTGCAGCTCGTCGACCAGGTGCCCGAGGATCTGGCGCAGCTCGTGCACCTTGTGCTCGTTGCGGGTGGCCAGCACGAGCGTACGACGCGCTGTCGGCGCGGCCGCCGTCGTGGTCGTCATGAGCGCTCCCGCGGCGCCGCAGCGAGCGCCTGCTGCTGCAGGACGGTGAGGTCGGCGCAGCCCTTGGTCGCGAGGTCGAGCAGCTCGCCCAGCACCACCCGGTCGAAGGGCTCGGCCTCGGCGGTGCCCTGCACCTCGACGAAGCGGCCGTCACCGGTCATCACGACGTTCATGTCGGTGTCGGCGGTGGAGTCCTCGGGGTAGTCGAGGTCGAGCACGGGGCGCCCCTTGACGACGCCGACGCTGACGGCCGCGACCGAGCCGGTCAGCGGCTGAGCCTTGGCGGAGATCAGACGGCGCGAGCGGGCGTCCTCGATCGCGTCGACGAGCGCGACGTAGGCGCCGGTGATGGCCGCCGTACGCGTGCCCCCGTCGGCCTGGAGCACGTCGCAGTCGAGCACGATCGTGTTCTCCCCCAACGCCAACGTGTCGATGACGGCCCGCAGGCTGCGACCCACGAGGCGCGAGATCTCGTGGGTGCGGCCACCGATCTTGCCCTTGACCGACTCGCGGTCGGAGCGGGTGTTGGTCGAGCGGGGCAGCATGGCGTACTCCGCCGTGACCCACCCGCTCCCCTTGCCCTTCAGCCAACGCGGCACGCCCTCGGTGAAGGACGCGGCGCAGAGGACGCGGGTGCGACCGAACTCGACCAGGACGCTGCCCTCGGCGTGGTCGAGCCAGTTGCGGGTGATGCGCACCTCGCGGGTCTGGTCGGGGGCGCGGCCGTCGTGGCGCGGGGTGGACAGGGTGCCGTCAGTCTGAACGCTCATGACCGCAAGGCTAACCACGCCCTCAGGCTAGGTCGGCGTCGCCTGTCGGCGCCGCCCTGCGTGGTTACAGGACGCTGACGCTGCTCGGCTCGGACGCCAGAGCCGACCCCCCGGACGGCAGCTCGGACGGCAGCTCGGACGGTGGAGCCGACGGCAGATCCGACGTCGCAGACGGCAGGTCGGACGGCAGGGCAGCCGGCACCGGCTCGAGCAGGTACGACGCCCCCGGCTCGGCCAGCTCGACCTCGCGCCCGTCGCCGTGCCACACCTGGGCCGCCTCCGACCGGCACTGCTCCCGGTCGTTCCAGGCGGGGATGTGGGTGAGCATGAGGCGTCGTACGCCACCGGCCTCGACCGCCGCCTCGGCGCACTGGCGACCGTTCATGTGGACGCCGCGTGCGGTGTCGCGACCGGCGAGGAAGGCCGAGTCGGCCAGCACGAGGTCGGCGCCCTTCATCAGCGGCACGAGCGCGTCGCAGCTGTCGGTGTCACCGGTGTACGCCAGCACGACCCCACCGGCCTCGACGCGGACGCCGTAGCACTCGATGGGGTGGTGGACGGCGTACGGGGTGACGGTGAAGGGACCGACGGTGACCGGCCGGCCGTCGACCAGGTCGCGGTAGTCGAACTCGGTGTCCATGGCGTGGGGGTCCTCGAGACCATAGGCCTCACTCATCCGCTTGCCACTGCCCGTGGGTCCGTAGACCGGCAGGGGACGGTTGGGGCCCTCGGGGTGGTACTTCTGCACGACGTAGAGCCCGCACAGGTCGATGCAGTGGTCGGGGTGCAGGTGGCTGAGCACGATCGCGTCGAGGTCGCGCGGGTCGAGGTGCTGCTGCAGGGTGCCGAGGGCTCCCGCACCGATGTCGAGCGCGAGGTTCCACGTGCGGCCCTCGTGCTCGGCCTGCAGCAGGTAGCACGACGCGGGCGAGGCGGGGCCGGCGAAGGAGCCCGAGCACCCGACGATGGTCAGCCTCATGCGGCGCCTCCGAGGTTGCCGAAGACGGTGCCCACCTCGGGACCGAGGAAGCGTCGGGCGAGCCGGCGGAACTCGTGCGGGTCTCCCGTGGTGGAGAAGGCGATCTGCGGGGGACCGAGGTCGTCGTCGCGCAGCAGGTCGTGGTCGGCCAGGGTGCGGAAGACGTCCTTGGCCGTCTCCTCCGCCGACGAGACGAGGGTGACCTCGTCGCCCATGACGTAGGAGATGACGCCGGTCAGGAGGGGGTAGTGGGTGCAGCCCAGCACCAGGGTGTCGACGCCGAGCGCGGACACCGGCTCGAGGTAGCCGCGGGCCACCTCGAGCAGCTCCTTGCCGCTGGTGACCCCCGCCTCGACGAACTCCACGAAGCGCGGGCAGGGCTGGCTGGTCACCTCGATCTGCGGGGCGGCGGCGAAGGCATCGGTGTAGGCCCCCGACTGGTGCGTGCCGAGGGTGGAGATCACGCCGACCCGGTTGTTGCGGGTGGCGGCCGCGGCGCGTCGTACGGCCGGGCGGATGACCTCGATGACCGGCACGTCGTACCGCTCACGGGCGTCGTGGAGCACCGCCGCGCTCGCGGTGTTGCAGGCGATGACCAGCAGCTTCACCCCGTGCACGACCAGCCTGTCGAGGCACTCGATCGCGTAGGCGCGGGTCTGCGCGATGGGCCGCGGCCCGTACGGCGCGCGCGCGGTGTCGCCGTAGTAGACG
>JBBRNQ010000200.1:0-5671 GCA_038230235.1 Actinomycetales bacterium | reverse complement strand
CGGCGGTCGCGCTCCGGCTGCCAGGTGCGGACGACGGCGTGCTGGCGCCGGGCGGTCGCCCTCCAGTCGATCGAGCGCACGTCGTCGCCGTCGACGTAGTCGCGCAGGGAGTCGAACTCGGTGCCCTGCCCACGGATGCGCACCGCCGAGCGCCCATCGAGCTGGCGCAGGGCCGCCAGCCGCGAGGGCAGGTGCTTGCGCGAGGAGAAGGGCGGCAGCGCCCGGATGGAGCCACCGACATCGAGCGACCGCTGTCGCGCACCGAGCCGCAACGGGCCGAAGCTGCGCACGGTCACGCGGTCGGCCAGGCGGTCACCGCGCCGGGTGGGGGTGAGCGTCGTGGTGATCCGTCGCCGCTCCCCACCGGCGAGGGTGACCCGGTGACGGTCGACCCCCACCCCGGCCGACGGCTGCCACGCGTCGCGCACCACCGCCCGCAGCGTGCGGCGTCCGGGGTTGGTCACGAGCAGGCTCGAGGTGCCGCTGTCGCCCAGCCTGACCTGCGGGTCGGCCTCCCGCACGACGGCGAGTCGGCGCGGGCTCACAGCGAGGAGCACGTCGGCCAGCGTGAGCACGAGGGTGAGGCCCACCCAGGCGAGCACGACCTGCCGGGTGGGTTGCACGACGACGGCGACCACGCCAAGCAGCAGCAGGAGGGGGAGGCGCCAGCTCACCGCCACGGGCGGACCTCCGTACGGCGACCTGCTCCGCCCGGCACGCACGTTACCCACCGCCCAGGCGGCCCAGGCGGCCCAGGCGGCTTCGGCCGGCCCGCGGCGCTGGGCAGGCCCGGACCTGGCCGGTTCGGCGCGGGAGGGGGCTGGGGGACGCGCGTCATCTCGGGACGGGGACCGACCCGATGGCGCTGGCGAGCACGGAGTCCACACTGACCCCCTCGAGCTCGGCCTCGGCCCGCAGCGACAGCCGGTGCGCGAGGGTCGCCTGCGCGAGGGCCTTCACGTCGTCGGGCGTGACGTAGGACCGGCCGTTCATCCAGGCCCAGGCGCGCGAGGTCGCCAGCAGCGCCGTGGCACCACGTGGGGACACCCCGAGCGACAGCGACGGGGCCTGACGCGTGGCCCGCGCGATGTCGACGATGTAGGCCGCGACCTCGGGAGCGACCTGCACGCGGCGGACGGCCTCGGCCCCGGCAGCGAGGTCGGCCGGCCCGGCGACGCGCTCGATGCCGGCGGCCGCGAGATCACTCGGGTCGAAGCCGCGGGCGTGGCGCTGCACCACCTCGATCTCGTCGTCGCGACCCGGCACCTGGAGCACGACCTTGAGCAGGAACCGGTCGAGCTGGGCCTCGGGCAGCGTGTAGGTGCCCTCGTACTCCACGGGGTTCTGCGTCGCCGCGACCATGAAGGGAGCGGGCAGCGGCCGCGCCAACCCCTCGACCGAGACCTGCCGCTCCTCCATCGCCTCGAGCAGCGAGGCCTGGGTCTTCGGTGGGGTGCGGTTGATCTCGTCGGCGAGCAGCAGGTTGGTGAAGACCGGCCCCTCACGGAAGGCGAAGTCGCTGGTCTTGTTGTCGAAGATCAGTGAGCCGGTGATGTCTCCCGGCATGAGGTCGGGGGTGAACTGCACCCGCTTGGTGTCGATCGACAGGGCCCGGGCGAGGGTGCGCACCAGCAGCGTCTTGGCCACGCCGGGCACCCCCTCGAGCAGGATGTGGCCCCGGGTGAGCAGGCAGATGATGATGCCCGAGACGGCGGCGTCCTGACCGACGACCGCCTTGCCCACCTCGCGGCGCACGGCCAGCAGTGCCTCGCGCGCCTGCGCGCTGCCCGGGTCGGAGTCGCCCCAGGGCGCCGGCTGGGCCGAGGGCGTCGGCCGGGGTGGGGTCGCGGGCGGTGGGGGCGCGGCGTCGTACGGATGCGGCACCTGGCCGTAGGGCGGCTGAGGGTCGGTCATGTGCGACGTACTTCCTTCTCGAGGGTGGCGAGCCGCCCGGCGAGGCCGAGCAGGTCGTCGTCGGTGGCAGGTGGGGGGCCGGCCAGCAGGTAGCCCACTTCGGGCTCCGGCCGGCCCGTGGCGACGGCGGTCGCGCGCACGAGCACGCCGACGGGCCCACCTGGGGGTAGGCCGAGGAAGACGGCGAGCCGGCGGCGGGTGGCCTCCTGGAGCACGAGACCAGCGCGAGAGCTGTCTCGCGCCTTGCGGTAGAGCCGGCCCCGGCTCTCGGTCGTCTCGATGGCCCGCACGACCACGGGCAGCGGCTCGCGCACGAGACGACCGAGCCGGCGGCCGCGCCAGAGCATGAGGCCGAGCACCGAGACGGCGACCAGGGCGAGGGCGGGCCCGAGCCACGGGGGGAGGAGCTGACCGGTGCGGGAGCGGTCGGTCGTGGGGATGTCGGCAGCCGACGGGATGTACCAGACCACGCGGGCCGAGTGACCCAGCGTGCGCAGCACCACGGCGGCGTTGGCGGCCTGGGAGATCTCGTCGTTGCGGACGGCGGCGCTCGAGCCCAGCAGCACCAGCGGGGCGTGGTCTTCCGTGGCGGGCACGGCCAGGTAGGTGGCGTAGCCCTGGGCGTCCCTCCAGCATGCTGTTACCTGGTCGGTGCTGACGCCTTCGTCGGTCGGTGGCTGGTAGCGGTAGCCGGCCTGCGAGTGCGACAGCTGCTCGCCCCGGCGCACGTCACCGCCGTCGCAGCCGGTCTGGAGGTCGCCGCTCTGGTGCAGCACGGAGACCGCGTCCATGTCGGGGTCGAGGTAGCGCAGCGTGAAGTCCTGCGGGGTGACGAGCACGAGCCGTGCGGCATCGATGCTCTCACCGGCGAGGGTCTCGATCGTCTCCTGCGCCAGGTCGTCGGTGCGGGTGAGCAGCACGGTGGTGTCGGCGTCGATCCCGGCGGAGAGCAGCTCCTGCTGCCCTCGGGCGATGTCGACGCTGACCCCGTGGTCGGTGAGCACCCGTGCCAGCGCCTGTGCGCCGTTCACGGTCGGGTTGCGCGGGTCGAGCGGCACCGCGTTGGGGGCGGAGGCGGAGCGCGAGGTCATCAGCAGCACCACGAGGACGACGAGCAGGGCGACGCCGCCCCACACCAGCACCCGTCGGCGGCGGGTGGCGCGGGGTGCGCCAGAGCCGGCGGTCACGGCGGAGGCGTCGTACGAGGCGTCGTACGGGGCCTCGCCACCGTCGCCACCGTCGGTGGTTGCCTGCGAAGCCCCCGGTGGGGTGCGGAAGAGGGCACTCATGCCCCACCGCCTGTCGTCCAGACCGAGCCGGGGTCGTCGTCGCGCGTCCTGGCGCCCGGGTCGCCGCTGGCCGGTTCGCGGCGCCCCCCCGACCGGCCACCGCTCGTCGACCACGAGCCTCTCCCGGCACCGATGAGGTCACCCGGAGCGACGGGTGACCCGGGTGGGCGAAGGGTCTCGTCGTGCGCCGATGCGCCGGGTGTGACGCTGCCGCTCACGGCCGGACCTGTCTCGTCGGACGACGTCACCGACCCCGGACCGCCCCGTCGAGGGCGGTGGGGAAGCACGGGTCTGGCCCGGCGCAACGCGCCGTCGGTCGCGATCACGTCGTCGGCGTCATCGCGGTCGGCCGACAGGTGCCCGTACGCGACGGCATCGAAGCGGTCGGTCGCGCGGGTCACGGCCGCCCTGTGGTCGGGGAAGACCGTCGAGAGCTGACGACCGATCTCGTGGGCCGTCAGTGCGGGAGCGTCGGTGAGCAGGGTGCGGGCATCGGCCTCGCGGGCGATCGCCCGCACGGTGTCGAGGACGGCGTCGTCGTAGCGGCCCTCGCGCAGCGCCGCGTCGGCCCGGGCCCGCAGCTGGGCGGCCGTGAGCGTGGAGTCGCCCAGCACCTTCCCCGAGGTCGTGACGACGCGGCGTTCACGCCTGACCCTCGTGGCGAGCACGACCAGGACGGCGACGACCAGGACGGCGACTCCGGCGATGACGAACGGCGGAAAGCTGAGGCCGCCGCCGCTCTGAGGGTTCTGCAGGTCACCGAGCCGGCGCTGCAACCAGTCGAGCAGCTGCTGCAGCAGGGAGCGCCGGTCGCGGTAGTCGTCCTTGGCCAGCTCCTGCTCGACCCAGCTGCGCGCCTGGTCGGGGTCGGGGTCGAGGCCGGAGACCCGGGCGGTGACGGCGCCCAGGCCCGGGACGGCAACGACGGCGACGAGCCCGCCCAGCGCGCGGACGCCCACCGTGTGCGTCGCGGTCGTGACGTGCGCAGCCACCAGACGGCACGCACGGCACACGGTGGGGTGGACAGCGACCACGGCCGTCACGGGCGCAGCCCGGGTGCGTTGGCCGCCGTGCGCTGGAGCACGACGTCGAAGCCCTCGCGGCGCATCCGGGCGTCGACGTAGAGGAGGGCGACCGCGCTGCCGACGAACGGCGCGACCACGGCCGAGGCCAGGAGCGTGGTGAGGTTGGTGCCGACGAGCACGGCCACGTCGAAGGCGGAGTTCTCGTAGCCGACGACGGCGACGACGATCACGCTGACCACGCCGAGCACCAGCCCCAGCACGCTGAAGACGAGCCCTGCCAGGGCACAGACGAGCGCGGTCGATCCGGCGATGCGCCAGAAGCTGCCGCGTGAGAGCGTCCAGCTGCGGCGCAGGGCGGCGCGGACGCCGCGGCGCTCCAGCACCACGACCGGGCCGGCCAGCCCGGTGCGCCACACGACCACCGCGACCCAGCCCAGCGTGACGAGCAGGGCGAGGATGCCGGCGACCACGACGACGGCGCCGGAGGCGTCGGCCACGAGGGTGAGCCCGAGGACGGCGCCGATCCCCGGCACGATCCCCACGACCAGCAGCAGGGCGTCGAGCAGGAGCAGGCGCCACAGGCGGGGTCGCACGCTGACCCAGGTCTCCCGGGCCGTCGTGGGCTGGCCCAGCACCGCCTGCGACACCGGCACCGCCATGACCCCGCACAGGACGAGTCCGGCGTAGGAGACGCCGAGGAAGAGCAGGAGGCCGGTGGCCTCGCTGGCGGCGATGACGCTGCCCAGGTCGAGCCCGGAGTACCACGACCCGCTCGACACCAGCCCGGCGACGAGCACCGAGGGGATGGCCGCGAAGGCGACCGTCACCAGCGTGACGCCGAGGACCGGGCCGGGACTGCGACGCACGTGCTTCGTGGCGCCGTCGAGCAGGTCGCTGACCGACAACGGCCGCAACGGGATGATGCCCGGTTTGTGCGCGTTGGTGGCGAGGGGTCGCCGGCTGCCGGAGGAGCCGCCGCGCAGACCGCCGGGCGGCAGGTAGGACGGGGGGCGTCGCGGGCCGGTCTCGGCCTGGGTGCCGGGCGGCGGACCGAAACCGCTCACGCCCACCACCCCCGAGCCGCTTCTGCCACCGTCGCCCCTGTCGCCCTGGCGGCGCGGTGCCGCTCGTCCCTGATGTGCGCTCGAAGGTCCCTCGACCCCTCGGGTCTCCGGACGCTGCAAACGTATCAGCGAGCAGTGACAGACCCTCATCGGCGCCGGGTGGGTGAGAGCAGCTCCTCGAGATCTGGCTGCGCCCGTCACCCCGTCACCCCGTCACCGTCACCCCGCGAGGACGGCCTCGGCCTCCCGAGGGGTGGCGCACCGGGCGCCGAGCGACTCCATCCGGCGCACCACCTCGGGTTCGGCCCGGGCGAGGGCGAGCCCGCGGCGCACGAGCACGTGCGGGCGCTTGCGCCGCTCTGCCAGGTCGCGCACCAGG
>JBBRNQ010000199.1:0-5672 GCA_038230235.1 Actinomycetales bacterium | reverse complement strand
TACAGCTTCGAGGTCGCCGTGGGGGTGAACCTGTGACGACCATTGCTGCCGACATCGGCGGGACCAAGATCGCCGCCGCCCGCATCACCGACACCGGGCAGGTCGAGGGTGACGTGGTCAGCGTCGCCACTCCGGCCACTGCGGGTCCCGCTGCCATCCTGCGCGCGACGATCGCGTGTCTGCGTGGGGTGCGCGACCTCACTGCGACTGCGGTCGGGATCTCCTGCGCCGGCGTCGTCGACGCCGCGGAGGGCCGCATCGTCGGGGCCACGCAGAGCCTCACCGGGTGGGCCGGCACCGCCGTTGCCGCGCAGATCAGCGAGGCTCTCGAGCTGCCAACCGTCGCGATCGGCGACGGACACGCCTTCGCCCTCGGCGAGGCGGCCTACGGTCAGGCGGCAGGGCGGGCGACCGCGCTGGTGCTTGCCGTGGGCACCGGGATCGGTGGCTCCTACATCGACCGTGGACGACCGATGCTCGGAAGCCACTGGGCCGCAGGTCACTTCGGCCACCTCCCCGTCCCCCAAGCCATGGGAATCCTCTGCGACTGCGGGCGCACCGGACACCTCGAGGCCATGGCCTCAGGAGCCGGGATGCTCCGCGCCTACCACCGCGCAGGCGGTACCCGGGTCGTCACCCAGGCCCGCGACCTCATGAACCGGCTCGACACGGACGTCGCCGCCCGCACGGTGATCTTTGACGCCGCCCAGGCCCTCGGGTGCGCGGCCGGTGGACTCACCAACGCCTTCGATCCAGACATCGTCGTCATCGCCGGGGGAGTGGCCCAAGCCGGAGCTCGATGGCGAGACCCGCTCGAGGCATCCTTTCGTGCGACCCTGATCCCGGCCCTCGAGGCCATGCCACTCGCGTTCTCCGACGGCGGGGCCTGGTTAGCCCTGCGGGGTGCCGCCGCCTACGCCCAGGCCATGAGGAGCGCACGATGAGCACGGTCCTGACCGCCCTCCGCTCCGGCCTCGTCGTCTCCTGCCAGGCCTACCCCGGTGAGCCGATGCGCAGCCCCGTGATCATGACGGCCATCGCGCTGGCCGCCGTCGAAGGTGGCGCTCTCGGCATCCGCGCCCAGGGCCTCGAGGACATCCGCTCGATGCGCGCCGTCCTGGACGTGCCTCTCATCGGTCTGGTCAAGGTGGGCAGCGACGGCGTCTTCATCACCCCCACCGTCGCCGACAGCATTGCCGTCGCTCGCGCAGGAGCAGACATCGTCGCCATCGACGGCACCGGGCGCCCCCGCCCGGACGGCGCCTCACTGGCCCAGTGCGTCGCCACCATCCACGCCGAGGGCGCCCTCGCGATGGCGGACTGTGGAAGCACCCAAGACGCCCGGGCCAGTCTTGACGCCGGCGTGGACTGTGTCGGCACCACCCTGGCCGGATACAGCGGCGCACGTCGCCGCACGGACGGCCCCGACTTCGACCTCCTCGCCCAACTGATGACCTTCAGCACCGTCCCCGTCATCGCGGAGGGTCGCATGCGGACACCGGAGGACGCGAGGATCGCTCTCGCTGCCGGTGCACACGCCGTCGTCGTGGGGACCGCGATCACCCACCCCACGTCCATCACCCGTCGGTTTGTCAGTGCCCTCGGCCGCCGGGCCTGAGCCCGTGCGCTCTCGGTCGGGATCCCGACCCTCTGGTCACCATGGACTCCGACCCTGGTGGAGACCTGCCGTAGTGCACGCTCGCCGGGGTGTCGGGCAGTAGTTGTCGGTCTACCGCCAGGTCGCCCACCTGCGACGGGACCTGATCGCCGCATCGACGGAGCTGCGACAAGGCCCTACGAGGAGATGCGGTCTGTGACGTGGAGGAGTTCATCGAGCTCATGGGCCGCGGCTCCGACGCTCGCAGGGAGGCGGTGGACCCCGACGGCGAGGTTTGCGTCGGAGGCGCCACCAGTGCAGACCAACGGGACCACGTCGTGGGCAAGTAGCTGCTGGGCGACCTCGAGGGCTGCAGGTCGGTCCTCGGGAGTGACGATGGACAAGACTGCGGCACGAGCCGAGCGAGTCTGGACGGCTCTGTCCCAGCTTGGAGCTGGGACGTTGGCGCCCAGGTAGAGGACGTCCAGACCCCGTCTGCGAATGGCTGCGGCGAACGCCAGCGCACCGAGCTCGTGGTGACTCCCTGCTGGCAGTCCCACCACGACCGTTGGCCCTCTGGACCTTGTGCCGGCGGCCTCGAACGCCATCGAGAGTCGCCGGTGGACTGCGTGGCTGGCCATGTGCTCGCCGGCGATGTCGATCGCACCGCTCGTCCAGCCATCCCCAAGAGCCTTCAGGGTCGGGAAGAGCCACGAGTCGACGACCTGTTCGAACGATCCGAGCGCAAATCCCCCGTCGAGGCTCTGCTCCAAGCCCGCGGTGTCCAACCGGGTAGCCGAGGTCAGGAACAGTTGGGTGAAGGCGGCCGCATCCGGGTGCCCGACGGACTCGCTCACCCTCCCGGGTCCGGCGGGTGGGTTCCAGGCCGTCGATACCGTTTCGCTGTTCACCGCGCGGGCGGCCTCGGCTGGGGACCAGCCCTCCTCGACAAGCCGACGCATCGTCGAGAGTGCTGCGAGATCCTCTGGGCTGTAGACCCGATACCCCGAGTCGTTTCTCTGGGGTACGACGACGCCGTAGCGTCGCTCCCACGCCCGCAGAGATGCCACGCTGACGCCGCTGAGTCGGGCGGCTTGAGCGATCGTGTACATGGTTGGTACAGGTTAGCCGACGGGAACCTTCGACAAACCTTGTACAGCCCGGGCAATTGCCGCCTATTCTCAGTGAGACGGGGCGGCTCGACCGCGCTGCGGTGCAGCACACGGGGGATCAGATCCATGCAGTACGCACGACTCGAAGACGGCCAAGCTCTGGTCCCACCAGAGCCCGATGCCGCAGGCAGCTCGATCCGCGACCGTCTTCAGGCCCAGCTGGTGTCCGCCAGTCGTGGTGATGAGTCGGCCTTCGCCGACCTGTACGAAAGCGTGGCCCCACGGGTCTTCGGTCTCGTCGTTCGGGTTCTCAGGGACCGGCACCAGTCCGAAGAGGTCACCCAGGAGGTGTTTCTCCAGCTCTGGCAAACCTCGAACCGCTTCGACCCCGATCGCGGTTCCGCGCTGTCGTGGATCATGACCATGGCCCACCGGCGAGCCGTGGACCGCGTCCGCTCCGTCGAGTCCAGTCGCCGCCGAGAGACGCTCGATGCCCACCTCAGCATCCAGGCCCCGTTCGACGAGACCGCGGAAGCAGCGCATGCGTCCCTCGAGACCGACAGGGTCCGATCCGCCCTGGCCACGCTTTCCCCGGCCCAGCGTGAAGCGCTCGAGCTCGCCTACTTCGGCGGACACACGCACACCGACGTGTCACGCCTGTTGAACATCCCACTCGGCACAGCGAAGTCCCGCATCCGAGACGGACTGATGCGGCTACGCGACTGCCTGACGCCCGCCACCCCGGCCTTCCCCACCTCGTCGACGCACCTGGTCGCGGGTCAACCCAGCCGCACGACCCGGTGAATGGCCGCACTGGTGGCCCGCTTTCGAGAGTGCGTCCTCTGAACCCGATTCTTCGACGCTGACCTCGAGGGCGCCCGCCGAGGTCCTTGGCCCGTGGTTTCCGCCGTTTGGGGAGCTGTAGCGGTGGTGCTCGATCGGGAGCAGGGAGGTCCGCGCGGCGGGGATGGAGATGGTGTCCAAGCTCTTGGGGGCCCTTCGGCCCTAGCCGATCATTCCGCTCGGACCGGTACTGGGAGGGGCGCGCTGGCGCCGCATCCGACACCGAAGGGGTCAGGACCCATGAGCAGCCGAGGCATGAGGCCACCCAACCCGCCCACCAACGCCCTGGCGAACGCGTCGGGCGCCACCCTCCGGCCTCGGACCCCTTGACGAGCCCCGCCGCACCCCCGGACCCTCGCGAGCCCGTCACCCGGCTCCTGCGCGACCTGAGCTCCCGCTCGTCGGGGCTGTCGGAACGGGAGGCCGCGCGGAGGCTGGAACGCTATGGACCCAACACCATCACCACCGCCAGCACCCGGACCTGGCCACGCGCCCTCGCCCGGCAGTTCACCCAGCCTCTCGCCGTACTCCTCGTTCTCGCTGCGGGTCTGTCGGTGGCCGCCGGCACCCCGCAGCTCGCATGGGCCATCGTGGCCGTGGTCCTGCTCAACGCGCTGTTCGCGTTCGGGCAGGAACGTCAGGCGGGCCGGGCGGTCGAGGCGCTCGGCCGCTACCTGCCACCGCAGGCCCAGGTCCGTCGCGACGGCGTGGTGCGTCCCGTACCCGCCACCGAGGTGGTGCCCGGCGACGTCCTCCTGCTCACCGAAGGCGACCGGGTCCCGGCCGACGCGCGACTGCTGTCGGGGGCCGTGGAGATCGACGCCTCGGCCCTCAGTGGCGAGTCCGCCCCGGTGGAGCGGGTGGCCGACACCGTCGACGACGCCGTACGAGCGCTCGACTCCCCGGTGCTGGTGTTCAGTGGCACCGGATGCGTTGGCGGTTCCGCCGAGGCGGTGGTGCACCGCACCGGCGCGCACACCGAGATCGGCCGGATCGCCGCGTTGACCGGCCCCCGACCTCAGGGCGACAGCCCGCTGGAACGCCAGGTCCGCCGGGTCGCCTACCTGATCGCCGCCGTCGCGGTCGGTGTGGGAATCATGTTCCTGCCGCTCGGGGTCTACGCCGGACTGAGCTGGACCGAGGCCCTGGTCTTCGCGGTGGGGCTGCTCGTGGCGAACGTCCCGGAGGGCCTGCTGCCCACCATCACGCTCGCTCTCGCCGCCGGGGTGCGGTCCATGGCCCGGCGGGGTGCCCTGGTCAAACGGCTCTCCGCGGTGGAGACCCTCGGGTCGGTGAGCGTCATCTGCACCGACAAGACCGGCACCCTGACGGCGAACGCGATGCACGTCCAGCAGGTGCGCGACCCCACGGGCGCCGTGCTCGCCGGGCCCGGCCGGGACCTCGCCGAGGCGGTCACCCGGTGCTGCACCGCCGACCCTGACTCCCGCACCGGAGACCCGACCGAGCTGGCCCTGCTCGACATGGCTGTCGCCGCAGGAGTGCGCATCGACGCTGCAGACCGCCTCAGCCAACGGGAGGCAATGTTCGCCTTCGACCCACGCCGCCGGCTCATGGCCACCCTCGACCACATCGACGGGGCGGTGCGGGTGCACGTCAAGGGAGCACCCGAGTCACTGCTGCCGCTGTGCGCCACCGACCCCGCGCAGCTGCGGGGTCTCGCCGAGACCGTCGAGGCCATGGGCGACCAGGGACTGCGGGTGCTGGCCGTCGCCTGCCGCGACTGGACCGGGCCGGCCCCGGACCGCGACCAGGCGGAAGCACCCGGTCTGACGCTGCTGGGGCTGGTGGGCCTGCTCGACCCACCCCGACCACAGGTCGCCGCCGCCGTCGCGGCCTGCCACGCCTCCGGCATCCGGATCCACGTCGTGACCGGTGACAACGGGCGCACCGCCACCGAGATCGCCCGACGCGTCGGCATCCACGCCGACCGCGTCATCGACGGCACCGCCCTGGACGCGCTGACCGACCACGGCCTCGAGACCCTTCTCGCCGGGCCCGAGGAGCTCGTGTTCTCCCGCGCGGCACCCGAGGCCAAGCTGCGCATCGCCGACGCCCTGCACCAGGGCGGGCACGTCGTGGCCATGACCGGCGACGGCGTC
>JBBRNQ010000198.1:0-5886 GCA_038230235.1 Actinomycetales bacterium | reverse complement strand
TGCTGGAGCTCGACCCCCAGACCGGGTGCGAGGCGTCGGCGCTCGAACTGCAGCCGCCCGATCTGGTAGAGCGCGCCGTGGAGGTGGCGCGAGAGCCAGCCGGTGAGCTCGTCGCCGAGGCCCGCCTCACCGAACCAGGCCTGGTTGCGGGTCAGCATGCGACCGACGTCGGCCAGGGTGTCGGCCGTGACCCGCGGCGCCACCCCCCGCCGCTCGTGCTCCGCCAGCAGCGCCGGCAGCACGCCGGCAAAGGCCACGACCGGCAGGTACGACGCCCTGCTCTCCCTCACCTCCCCCACCGATCCCACGTGCTGCGGTGAGCGCCGCGAACCGGGGGCCTCGGAGGCCAGATTTTCGGCGCTGGCCGCAACGAGTGGGGTTGGCGGGTGGGGCTGGGGGCAGGACGGGGGTTGGGGGTGGGGCGTCAGGGCCGGGCCGGGGGACGGGTCGCCCATGGCCGTCACCAGCGCGTCGGCGGACTCCCTGACCCAGGCGGCGAGCCGCGGGTCACGTCGTACGGCGTCGTCGGCGGCGCGGACGGCCTCGACGTCGGCCTCGGGGACGGCGAAGAGCGCCAGCGCCCGGCCGAGCCCCACCGAGCCCGAGCCCGAGCCCGACGAGCTCACCCCACCCTCAGCGGCGGGAGCCGTAGTTCGGCGCCTCGACCGTCATCTGCACGTCGTGGGGGTGGCTCTCCTTGAGCCCGGCGGCGGTGATGCGCACGAACCGGCCGCGCGCCTGCAGCTCGGGCACCGTGCGGGCGCCGACGTAGAACATCGACTGGTGCAGCCCGCCGATCAGCTGGTGCGCCACCGCCGAGAGCGACCCGCGGTAGGCGACCTGGCCCTCGATCCCCTCGGGCACGATCTTGTCGTCGCTCTCGACGTCGGCCTGGAAGTAGCGGTCCTTGGAGAACGACTTCTTGCCACGCGAGGCCATCGCGCCGAGCGACCCCATACCGCGGTAGGTCTTGAACTGCTTGCCGCCAGTGAAGACCAGCTCGCCCGGCGACTCCTCGCACCCGGCGAGCAGCGACCCGAGCATCACGGTGTCGGCGCCGGCGACCAGCGCCTTGGCGATGTCGCCGGAGTACTGCAGACCACCGTCACCGACCAACGGCACCCCGGCCGGCCTGGTGGCGAGCGAGGCCTCGTAGATCGCCGTGACCTGGGGAACCCCGACCCCGGCGACCACGCGCGTGGTGCAGATCGAGCCCGGTCCGACCCCGACCTTGACGCCGTCGGCGCCGGCGTCGACCAGCGCCTGCGCGCCCTCACGGGTGGCGACGTTGCCGCCGAGGACCTGAACGTGCCGCGTGGCCGGGTCGGACTTGAGCCGGCGGATCATCTCGAGCATCAGCCGGGCGTGACCGTTGGCGACGTCGGGCACGAGCACGTCGACCCCGGCCTCGACCAGCGTCGTCGCCCGCTCCCAGGCGTCACCGAAGTAGCCGATGGCCGCGGCCACGAGCAGCCGACCCTGGCCGTCGTTGCTCGCGAGGGGGTACTGCTCGCTGCGGACGAAGTCCTTGACCGTGATCAGGCCGGCGAGCCGGCCCTGCGGGTCGACGATCGGCAGCCGCTCGCGCTTGTGCTGACGCAGCAGCGCGGTCGCGTC
This sequence comes from Actinomycetales bacterium, assembly GCA_038230235.1. Lineage (GTDB taxonomy): Bacteria > Actinomycetota > Actinomycetes > Actinomycetales > Dermatophilaceae > Lapillicoccus. Next base: position 4,269 of record JBBRNQ010000198.1, on the reverse strand, counting down.
CTCGCGGCTCGTGCCGACGGGGGCGGTGATGAGCGGCATGTGCGTCATCACCTCCTCGACCTTGGTCGTCGCCCACTCGGCGAGGGGGGTGAAGCGCAGGTCGCGGTTGGTGATGATGCCGAGCAGCCGGTTGTCGGCGTCGACCACGGGCAGTCCCGAGACGCGGTACTGACCGCACACGGTGTCGAGGTCCTCGAGGGTCGCATCGGCCCCGATCGTCACCGGGTTGCTGATCATGCCGGTCTGGGTGCGCTTGACGAGGTCGACCTGGTAGGCCTGGTCCTCGATCGAGAGGTTGCGGTGCAGCACCCCGATGCCGCCCTGCCGCGCCATGGCGATCGCCATCTGCGACTCGGTGACGGTGTCCATCGCCGACGACACCAGGGGGATGCGCAGCGAGATGTCGCGGGTCAGACGGCTGGTGGTGTCGACCTCGCTCGGGATGACGTCGGTCTCGCCCGGCAGCAACAGGACGTCGTCGTAGGTCAGGCCGAGCATGGCGAACGGGGCGGGGACGTCGAACGCTCCGGAGGTCATACCCCGATTCTAGAGCCGCACCGGCAGGGCTCCGTACGGCGTGCCGGCACCGGGCCTGAGGCGGGGCACATTCACGCCCCTGAAGATTTCTTGGTCAAGTCCTGACCAACTCCCGACCACGACCGGAAGCTCCGGTCGTTAGCGTCGGAGCAGCGGTCGACCCCCCTGACGGGGGCGGCTCAGCCGGGGGGCGGTCACTGTCGACTGCTCGCCGGCACCGCGCATCCCCACTGCGCCAGGGCGCAGGGCCGATCACCCGAAGGGCACACGCATGGCTGAGATCTCCCGGCTCCCCGGCCCGGTCGCCGACCTGTGGGACTGGCAGCTGGACGGTTCCTGTCGCCGCGTCAACCCCGAGGTGTTCTTCCACCCCGAGGGCGAGCGCGGGCCCGCCCGCCGTGACCGCGACAGCGCGGCGAAGGCCGTCTGCGCGGCCTGCCCCGTGCTCGCGCTCTGCCGCGACCACGCCCTGCGGGTCCGCGAGCCGTACGGCGTCTGGGGTGGCCTGACGCAGGACGACCGCGAGGCCATCTACCTCGGAGCCGACCGGGTCGCCGCCGCCTCCTGAGACGCACCACACCCCGGCGACCCTGCGCCAGCACCCCACCCGAACACCCGAACCCCCCACGAGACCCCGCCTGCGTCGACACCCTCCACGTCGACGGTGCGCGGCGCTCCCCGCCTTGCGGGAGCAGCCTTCGACCCCCTGGACACGGGACGAGGGTCCGCCGGACTGCGAGCTGCACGCAGGTCGGTGGAGTAGGGCACCGTGAGAAAGGGCCGCGCCGGCCGGAGAGCTGCTCAGCGGCCGGCGCGGCCCCGCGCGTGTTGGCTCACGCGCTCGTGACGGCTGACGACAGCGGCCCCACCCGGAAGGAACCGGGTGGGGCCGACTGTCGTGCGGGTCGTGCGGGTCGTGCGGGTCGTGCGGGTCGTGCGGGTCGTGCGGGTCGTGCGGGTCGTGCTCGTGGTGCAGGTGCCGCTTGGTGCAGGACGTCAGTGACCGTGACCGTGGCCGTGGCCACCGCCAGCGGGCTCCGGGGCGTCTTCCTGCTTCTCGACGACCAGGGTGTCGGTCGTGAGGATCATCGAGGCGATCGACGCGGCGTTGCGCAGCGCCGAGCGGGTGACCTTGACCGGGTCGATGACGCCGGCCTTGATCAGGTCGCCGTACTCACCGGTCGCGGCGTTGTAGCCCTGACCCAGCTCGAGCTCGGCCACCTTGGAGGTGACGACGTAGCCCTGGACGCCGGCGTTCTCGGCGATCCAGCGCAGCGGCTCGGACGCGGCCTTGCGCACGATGGCCGCACCGGTGGCCTCGTCACCCTCGAGGGCGAGGTCGTCGATGACGGTCGCCGCGTGGATGAGGGCGGAACCTCCACCACCGACGATGCCCTCCTCGATGGCCGCGCGGGTCGCCGAGATGGCGTCCTCGATGCGGTGCTTCTTCTCCTTGAGCTCGACCTCGGTGTGGGCGCCGACCTTGATCACGCAGACACCACCGGCGAGCTTGGCCAGGCGCTCCTGGAGCTTCTCGCGGTCCCAGTCGGAGTCGGTGCGCTCGATCTCGGCCTTGATCTGGCCCACGCGGCCGTCGACCTCGTCCTTGTCGCCGGAGCCCTCGATGACCGTGGTGTTGTCCTTGGTCACGACGACGCGGCGAGCCTGCCCGAGCGTCTCGAGCCCGGCCTGGTCGAGCTTGAGGCCGACCTCCTCGGCGATGACCTGGCCACCGGTGAGGATGGCGAGGTCCTGCAGCATGGCCTTGCGGCGGTCACCGAAGCCGGGGGCCTTGACGGCCGCGACGTTGAAGGTGCCCTTGATCTTGTTGACCACGAGGGTCGACAGCGCCTCACCGTCGACGTCCTCGGCCACGATGAGCAGCGGCTTGCCCGACTGCACGACCTTCTCGAGCACCGGCAGGACGTCGGAGATGGCCGAGATCTTGCCCTGGTTGATCAGGATGTAGCAGTCCTCGAGCACGGCTTCCATGCGCTCGGGGTCGGAGACGAAGTAGGCCGAGATGTAGCCCTTGTCGAACTGCATGCCCTCGGTGAACTCGAGCTCGGTGACCGTGGAGGAGCTCTCCTCGACCGAGATCACGCCGTCCTTGCCGACCTTGTCGAAGGCCTCGGCGATGAGCTTGCCGATGGTCTCGTCCTGGGCCGAGAGCGACGCGACCGCGGCGACCTCTGCGGTGCCGTCGACCTCGCGGGCGTTCTCGAGCAGGCGGTCGTTGACGGCCTGCACGGCCTTGTCGATGCCGCGCTTGAGGGCCGAGGGGGCCGCTCCGGCCGCGACGTTGCGCAGGCCTTCCTTGACCATGGCCTGGGCGAGCACCGTGGCAGTCGTCGTGCCGTCACCGGCGACGTCGTGGGTCTTGGTGGCGACCTCCTTGGCGAGCTGCGCGCCGAGGTTCTCGTACGGGTCCTCGAGCTCGATCTCGCGGGCGATGGTCACCCCGTCGTTCGTGATCGTGGGGGCGCCCCACTTCTTGTCGATGACGACGTTGCGACCCTTCGGGCCGAGCGTCACCTTGACCGCGTTGGCGAGCGCGTCAACGCCGCGCTCCAGCGACTTGCGGGCGGAGTCGTCGAACTCCAGCGTCTTGGCCATGGATGTCCTTCTCTACTGTCTACGGTGCTGCGGAGTGCCGGGGCACGCCGGCACGCGGGAAACGGAACAGACGCGTATGCCGGGTGCGCGCCGAGAGGCGAGCACCCGGCATACGAGGTGGTGCGGTGGTGCGTGGTGTCTACGCGGTCGTCAGGCGACGACGGCGAGCACGTCACGGGCGGAGAGGATGAGGTACTCCTCGCCTCCGTGCTTGATCTCGGTGCCGCCGTACTTGCTGTAGATCACGCGGTCGCCGACGGTGATGTCGAGCGGCACGCGCTGACCCTTGTCGTCGATGCGACCGGGACCGACCGCCAGGACCTCGCCCTCCTGGGGCTTCTCCTTGGCGGTGTCCGGGATCACGAGGCCGGACGCGGTCGTCTGCTCGGCCTCGAGGGACTTGACCACGATGCGGTCCTCGAGCGGCTTGATGGAAACCGACACGATGCTGACCTCCCCTTCGGGAATGTCGAAAGCGGATGGATGGGGTGCTCGGGGGCCGCCGTCGCGGGGGTCGACCCATCGAGCTGATTAGCACTGCCACAGTGAGAGTGCCAACTGACCCAAATCTAGGAGCGCGGTTAGCACTCGGTCAAGTCGAGTGCCAGATCGGGCGTGGCGTGAGCGTGCGGGGAACACCTGCACCGTCCGCCGACTTGGCAGAAGAGGACCTGCTCGGGTGACGTCACGCCCCGAGCCCCTGATCGAAGGAGCACCCACATGAGCACCACCACCACGAACCTCGCCGCCCCGTCGGGCACCTTCTCCCTCGGCGGCGACCTGCCCGTCGTCCGCCTCGGCTACGGCACCATGCAGCTGCCCGGCGAGGGCGTATGGGGCCCCGCCGCCGACCACGACGGCGCGCTCGCCGTCCTGCGCCGCGCCGCCGAGATCGGCATCACCCTCTTCGACACCGCCGACTCCTACGGCCCCGAGGTCGCTGAGGACCTGCTCCGCGAGGCGCTGCACCCCTACGCCGACGACGTCGTCATCGCGACCAAGGTGGGCCTGACCCGTCAGGGCCCCGGCATCTGGACGCCGGTCGGCCGCCCCGCGTACCTGCGTCAGCAGGTCGAGCTGAGCCTGCGCCGCCTCGGCCTCGAGCGCATCGACCTG
>JBBRNQ010000197.1:0-5907 GCA_038230235.1 Actinomycetales bacterium | reverse complement strand
AGCGTGGCGGCCACGCGGGTCCCCCAGCCCGCCAGCTCACCGGGCGCGGCCGCGTAGCCGTAGCCGCCGTAGGGAGACTGACCATAGGGGTTCGCGCCGTACGGCGACCCTCCGGCGACGGGTTGCCCGTACGCAGAAGCCTGGCCGTAGGCAGGAGCCTGGCCGTAGGCAGGAGCCTGGCCGTAGGCAGGAGCCTGGCCGTAGGCAGGAGCCTGGCCGTAGGCGGGGGCCTGGCCGTAGGCGGGCGGCTGGCCGTAGGCGGGGGCCTGCCCGTAGGCGGGCGGCTGGCCGTAGGCGGGGGTCTGCCCGTAGGCGGGCGGCTGGCCGGAGGCGGGAGGCTGCTGCCCGTAGGCGGGAGGCTGCTGCCCGTAGGCGGGCGGCTGGCCGTAGGCGGGAGCCTCGCCGGGCCGCTCCGGTGGTGGCTGCGGGGCGCCGTACGGCGGGTTGGTGCTCACGATGATGTCCCCTCGAGTCCTGCGTACTGGATGACGATGGGCTCAACGGTAGGGCCTGCATCGACCTCATCACCCACGAATAGGGCGACCTCGCACTGAAACCGCGCGGGCGTCGGCGGCGTGGGGCATGCTGCGGGGCATGGTCGAGGTGGCGCGGGGCGGTGAGCCCGCCGCTGACGAGCGTCGGGTCGTCGTCGCCGTGCTCGTCGCCGTGGGCATCTCCACCTTCCTCACCTCGCTGGACAACACGGTCGTCAACGTCGCGCTGCCGTCGGTGGCGGCCTCGTTGGGGGCCTCGCTCTCGGGGCTCGAGTGGGTCTCGGCGTCGTACCTCCTCGGGTTCGGGGCGCTGCTCATGGTGGGTGGCACCCTCGCCGACCGGCTCGGGCGGAAGCGGACCCTCCAGGGCGGGCTGGCCCTCTTCGCCCTCACCTCGGCGGTCGGGGCGGTCGCCCAGGACGTGCTGACCCTGGTGCTCGCCCGGCTGGCGCAGGGCGTGAGCGCGGCCTTCGTGGTGCCCGCCACCCTCGCGGTCGTCGCGGCCGACCTGCACGGGCGGCGCCGCCAGGCCGCCGGCGCCGTCTGGGCGGCCGCGGTGGCGGTGGCCTTCGCCCTCGGGCCGGTGGTTGGCGGCCTCGTGAGCGAGCACGCCTCGTGGCGCTGGCTCTTCCTCGGCAACGTGCCCCTCGTGCTCGTCGTCATGGCCGCCGCCCGCGCCCTGCCCGAACGGACCCTGCGCGAGACCCACGCCCGCGGCCTCGACGTCGACGTCGCCGGGCTGCTGACCAGCACCGGGTCGGTGGCCTCGCTCACGACGGCCCTGATCATCAGCGCCGACCGGGGGCTCGCCGACCCGCTCGTGCTGGCTCTCGTGGGCGCCGCGGTGGGGCTCGGAGCGCTGTTCGCGGTCGTCGAGCGCCGCGCCGTCCGACCCCTGGTCGAGCTCGCGCTCTACCGCAACCGCGTCTTCGTCGGGGGCACCCTCGCCCAGGTGCTGTGGGGCTGCGGCATCGGCGGCGTCTTCTTCGTCACCGCGCTCTACCTCCAGCAGACCGTGGGCTACTCGCCCGGCACCGCGGGCCTCGCCTTCCTGCCCCTCGCCGGGGCGCTGCTCGTCGTCGTGCCCTTCGCCGGGCCCGTCGCCCGGGCTCGCGGCATGATGCCGACGGTCGTCTCCGGCCTGCTCGTCGTGGCCGTCGGGCTCCTGCTCGCCACCCGCTTCGGACCCCACGACCCGTACGTCGCGCTGCTGCCCGCCCTGCTGCTCATCGGCGTCGGATCGGCCCTGACCACCCCCGTCATGGCCCACGTGCTCGCGGTCGTGCCGGCCGCTCAGGCCGGGGCCGCCTCAGGGCTGATGACGGCGGCCCGCGAGATCACCGGGGCGCTGGGGATCGCGCTCAGCGCCGCCGTCCTCGCCGTCCGCAGCGATGCTCTGCTCGGGCAGGGAGCCGATGTCGCAACCGCCGCCCAGGGCGGGTTCGCCCTCGCCCTCGTCGTCGCCGCCCTCGTGCTGGTGGTCGCTGCGGTGGTCGCCGCGCTCTCCCTCCGCACCCCGCCGGTGCTGCCCGCCGGTTCGCAGGAGTCGCTGGCCTGACGGCTGGGACGGGTGGGCGGGTGGGGTGTACGCACCAACAGGCAGAAGGCGAGAAGGAGTCCGCTTCATACGGGTATGGAGCCCTGGACTGTCGCTTCTGCCTGGTGGTGCGTCCGCCGTGGTCAGCGCAGTCGAGCTCAGTCGCGGCCGGGGACGACCGGCATCGACGCGGTGTCGACCCCCAGCACGGAGGCCTCGTCGGGTTTGGCGGGCAGGACCGAGCGCACGTAGTCGTCGGCCGCTATGGCGACGCTGACGTCGCGCCCGAGCCGCTCCGACATGTACCACCGGTGCTCGAGCACCTCGTGGAAGATCTCGGCCGGCTCGAGCTTGCCGGCCAGCTCACGCGGCACGGCCCGCACCGTCGGCTCGTAGACCCGGGCCAGCCAGTCGTGCGCGACGATCTCCTCGTCGTCGTTCTGCCGGTCGGTGGCGGCCTGGAAGGAGTCGAGGTCGTTGAGCAGCCGGCGGGCCTGGTTCTCCTCGGCGTCGAGCCCGGTGAGGCGCAGCAGGCGGCGGGAGTGGTGCCCGGCGTCGACGACCTTGGGCTGGATGGAGATGCTCGTGCCGTCGAGGTCGGTCGACATCGACAGCTCGTCGATGTCGAAACCGAGCTCGTTGAGCCGGCGGATCCGCTCCTCGACCCGCCAGCGGTCGCCGGTCTCGAAGCGCTCCACCTGGGTCAGCTCGGTCCACAGCGAGTGGTAGCGCTCGAGGATGTGGTTCGACACCTCGATCGGCTCGGCCCGCTCCTCGAGCAGCCCGCCGGCCTCGAGGTCCATCAGCTCACCGGCGATGTTGACCCGGGCGATGTCGAGGTCGTGCTCGCGCTGACCGTCGGTCAGCCGGGCGTGCAGCTCACCGGTCTCGGCGTCGACGAGGTAGGCCGCGAAGGCGCCGGCGTCGCGGCGGAAGAGGGTGTTCGACAGGGAGACGTCACCCCACCAGAAGCCCGTGAGGTGCAGGCGCACCAGCAGCACGGCGAGGGCGTCGATCAGCCGCGCGGCGGTGTCGGGGCGCAGCGACTGGCTGTAGAGGGCGCGGTAGGGCAGGGAGTACTGCAGGTGGCGGGTGAGCAGGCAGGCGTCGAGCGGCTCGCCGTCCGCGCCGATCCGGCCGGTGACGACAGCGAAGGGCTCCACCGACGGCACCTCGAGTCGGGCCAGGTTGCGCAGCATGAAGTACTCGCGGCGAGCGAGGTCGGCCTTGATCTCCTTGACCGCGATGACCCGGCCCTGGAACTTCACGAACCGCACGACGTGCCGGGAGATGCCTCGGGGGAGGGCCGCGAGCGTCTCGGTCGGCCACTCCTCGAGCGGGGTCGACCACGGCAGGTCGAGCAGGGCCGGTGCCGGCCGGGCGGTCGTGAATTCCAGTGCCACGCGTCCATCCTGCCACCCGCGGGCGCCCGCGGGGCTGCGGCCCCGTACCGGCTGGCCGTGCTGCGCCGGGTGACCACGGCTCCATTGGGTAGCCGAAGAATCACCTCAACCATGGCTGGTTGAGGTGATTCTTCGACTACCTGAACGCCGGAAGCGCCCCCGGCCGGGTGGTCGGAGGCGCCTTCGGCGTGCGTATGGAGCGGGTCGGGTCAGGCGCCGACGCGCAGGCCGGTCTCGCTGTTGAAGACGTGCAGGTGTCCCTCGCTGGGCACGAGGTGGATGGTCGAGCCCTTCTCCGGGGGGCGACGACCGTCGACGCGGGCAATGAAGGGCTTGACCGACTCCTCGTTGTCGGCGGAGGCGATGGCCTGCTTCTCGGAGGTCGTGCCGTAGATGTAGGCGTCGGCGCCGAGCTCCTCGACGACGTCGACCGTGACCGCGAGGCCGCCGGTGTCGGAGAGGGTCATGTCCTCGGGGCGGACCCCGACGGTGACGGTCTTGCCGGCCTTGGCCAGGTCGTCGCGCGAGATCGGCACGATCGAGTCGCCGAACTTGACGCCGCCCTCGGTGACGGCCACCTCGAGCAGGTTCATCGCCGGCGAGCCGATGAAGCCGGCGACGAAGACGTTCTGCGGACGGTCGTACATGTTGCGGGGGGTGTCGCACTGCTGGAGCAGCCCGTCCTTGAGCACCGCGACGCGGTCGCCCATGGTCATGGCCTCGACCTGGTCGTGGGTGACGTAGACCGTCGTGACCCCGAGGCGCCGCTGGAGAGAGGCGATCTGGGTGCGCGTCTGCACGCGCAGCTTGGCGTCGAGGTTGGACAGCGGCTCGTCCATGAGGAAGACCTGGGGCGAGCGGACGATCGCGCGACCCATGGCCACGCGCTGGCGCTGGCCACCGGAGAGGGCCTTGGGCTTGCGCTCGAGGTAGGGGTCGAGGTCGAGGATGCGAGCCGCCTCCTTGACGCGCTTGGCGATCTCGTCCTTGGAGACGCCGGCGATCTTGAGCGCGAAGCCCATGTTGTCGGCGACCGTCATGTGCGGGTAGAGCGCGTAGTTCTGGAAGACCATCGCGACGTCGCGGTCCTTGGGGGACAGGTTGGTCACGTCGCGGTCGCCGATGAGGATGCGCCCCCCGTTGACCTCCTCGAGACCCGCGAGCATGCGCAGGGAGGTGGACTTGCCACAGCCGGAGGGACCGACGAGGACGAGGAACTCACCGTCCGCGATCTCGATGTTGAGCTTGTCGACGCTGGGGACGGGGTTGCCCGGGTACTGCCGGGTGGCCTCGTCGAAGGTCACGGTTGCCATTGCTGACTCTCCTTCACCGGCAGGAACGTGCCGGACGATCCGTCGTAAAGGTGGACGCCGGACGTCATCGTCCGGCTTGGGCATCATGCCCCGGATCTGTGACGAACGCCACCCCACCCGCTTCGCGTGTTGTTTCGGGGGCCAGGTCACGACCCACGGTCGACGCCGGCGGGTGGGGACGGGAAACTGGGGGACGTGACCTTCGCAGACCTGGATGCCGCCGTCAGTGCCGAGCCCCCGTCCGACGGATCAGCGGTCTCGGGTGACTCAGCGGTCTCGGGTGACTCGGCGGCCTCGGGGGCCTCGGGTGGCTCGGAGAAGCAGGGCGAGAGCGTGGTCACCGTCATCGTCGCCCTGGTCGCCAACGGGCTCATCGCCATCGCGAAGACGGTGGCCGCCCTGCTGAGCGGCTCGGCCTCGATGGTCGCCGAAGCGGCCCACTCGTGGGCCGACACCGGCAACGAGATCTTCCTGCTCGTGGCCGAGCGCCGCGGGGCGCGCCCACGCGACGCCGAGCACCCCCGGGGCTACGGGCGCGGGACCTACGTGTGGTCGCTCTTCGCGGCCTTCGGGCTGTTCATGGTGGGCGCCGCGGTGTCCGTGCTGCACGGCATTCAGCAGCTGTCGGCCGGCAGCGAGGAGGGCGACTACCTGCTCAACTACGTCGTCCTCGGCGTCGCCTTCGTGCTCGAGGGGGTCTCCTTCCTGCAGGCCCTGCGCCAGACGCGGGGGAGCGCGCGCCAGTGGGGCCTGCACCCGCTCTCGTACATCAACCGCACCTCCAACCCGACGCTGCGCGCGGTCTTCGTCGAGGACTTCTCGGCCCTCACCGGGCTGGTGCTCGCGGCCGTCGGCGTGCTGCTGCACCAGCTCACCGGCAACGCCGCCTGGGACGCCGTCGGCTCCATCGCGGTCGGGTTGCTCCTCGGTGGGGTCGCCATCTTCCTCATCCGCCGCAACAGCCAGTTCCTGCTCGGTGAGGCGATCAGCCCCGAGCTGCGGGAGCGCGTGCTGGGGGTGCTGGTGGGCCTCGAGGAGGTCGACCGGGTCACCTACCTGCACCTGGAGTACGTCGGGCCGCTCCGCTTCTTCGTCGTCGCGGCCGTCGACCTCACGGGCGACGACCCGGAGCACCGGCTCGCCGTACGCCTGCGGGCGCT
>JBBRNQ010000196.1:0-5923 GCA_038230235.1 Actinomycetales bacterium | reverse complement strand
TCCGTGCCGACGTGACCCGGGCCTTCCCCGCCTACGGGACCAACCACGGCTACGCCGTGACCGTCCCGGCCGCTCCGGGGCCGCACACGGTGTGCGTCACCGCCGTCAACGTCGGCGCCGGCACCGTCAACACCCCGCTCGGGTGCCGCACCGTCACCGTGCCGACGCCCAGCCCCTTCGGGCACCTCGACGCCGTCACCTGGAACGGGTCTGCCCTGGTCACCCGCGGCTGGGCCATCGACCCCGACACGAGCGCCCCGATCTCGGTCACCGTCTCGGTCGACGGCGGCGCCCGGACCAGGACGGCGAACGCCCTGCGGTCCGACGTGGGCACCGTCTACCCCGCTTACGGCCCCAACCACGGGTTCTCCGTGACGACCCGCGCCAACCGAGGCGCCCACTCGGTGTGCGTCACCGCCCTCAACACCGGCGCCGGAATCGACACCCCCCTCGGCTGCCGCACCGTCACCGTGCCGTGAGCCTGGCTCGGCCGAGCTCGTGCTCGGCCGAGCCAGGGTCACCTCAGGAGCTCACCGCCGGTCAGCGCTGGATGGAGATGGCCGGGCAGTTGATGAGGAAGTTGGAGCGGGCGAACGGGCTCCCGTCGGGAGCGGTCACGAGCCCCCGAGCGGCCAGTCGACGGACGTCGTCGAAAGCGGTCTGACGGGTGTTGAGCCCGGCCGCGACAGCCTCCGGGGTCCACTGCGCGAGGTTGGCGTCCCACAGGGGGCTGTAGCTGGACGTGCGGCTGTGGCTCGGCACCTCGCCGAGGATGTTGAGCGGGTCGAGGCCGTCGAGCAGGGCGCTCGACAGGCCCTGCCGCTGCGGGTTCGACGCTCCGGTCTGCCCGTTGGTGAAGATGGCGATCTCCTCCCGGGCCGGGGGCACCGGGTCGGGCAGCGGGCTGAGGTCCGGCGGCGCGGCGTTGAGGTTGGGGGCGAGGGCAGCGTTCTCGAGGGCAGCCGCCAGCGGGATCGAGGCCTCGAACGAGACGTAGTGAACCTTCTTGTGGTCGTAGAAGCCGTCGGTCTCGCGGTAGACGACGCGCCCGGTGGCCGCGCTGTTGCTCACGACCTTGTCGGCCTGGCCGCTGGCGTTGGCCAGCTGGGGGGCGTTGAGCACCGTGCCGTCCGAGAGGCGCACGATCGGGCTGTACCCGGCCTCACCGACGGCCCCCGGAACCGCCTGTGCCGGGGGAAAGCCTGTCGGTCCCGGGACGACGACCCGGGTCGGGGTGAAGTCGACCGTCGCCGGGAAGTCGAGCGAGCGGGCGCCGCCCCTGACCTTCTGGACCGCGGCCGTGCCGACGGCGTTGGCCAGGCGCGGGGCGAAGTTGACCCCGAGCCGGCGGGCAGCCTCCTTCGTCGACGCGTCGGTGATGACGTAGGTGACGGGTCGACCCTTGCTCGTGCCCGTGTAGCGGGGCAGCGAGACCGTGTGGTTCCTGGCGTCCTCGACGAAGCTGCGGGAGAAGACCTCGTACTCGTGGTCGTCGCCTCCGCCGCCGGTCGCGGCGGAGCCCGCCTTGGCGGTCGTAGCCGTCGTCCCGGTCGTGGCGCTGGCGGTGGCCAGCGGTGCCATGAGGGCGAGGCCGGCTACCGCGGTCAACGTGGTGGCAGCGAGCGTGGTGGTGGTGCGCATCCCTGTTCTCCTTGTGAAGGTGGAAGCGGTGTCGGTCACCGCACCAGTGAGCGCCCACCCGTCGTCCGTTCTTACCTGGCCGCGGTCGAACCGCTGCCCCCGTAAGGCTTTCGCAACCGGTGCCTAGCTCGGCGCGTCGTTGGACGAGCCGTCCTCGACGGCGGCGAGCAGGCCCTCGAAGTCCTGGTCGCAGGGGCCGCACGCCCGCAGGTGCGCGGCGATGCCGGGGTGGCGCGACGCGGCCTCGGCCCTCCCCGACGTCACGACGAGGTCGACGTAGACGTGCAGGAGGCTCATCGCCTCGTCGCAGCCGACGTCCGACGGGTCGGTGGCGAGGAAGCGCGCAAGCGCAGACGGCTCGGTCACGGGTGCCTCTCAACGGGTGCCACTCCGGACCGGCCGTCCGGCACGGGGCCCGGATCGTGCATCAGACCCTTGGCGACGAGCGCCGCCCGCACCTTGCGTCTGGCGTCGAACATCACCTTGTAGATGGCGTTGCGGTTCGAGCCGGTGCGGGCGGCCAGCGCATCGAGGGGGATGCCGTCGACCACGATGGCCACGAACACCTCCCGCTGGCGCTCGGTCAGGTCGTGCTCCACCGCGTGCCTCACGGCAGCGGCGAGCTCGCCCCACTGCGCCTGGTCATCCGGTGCCACCCCCAGGCGGTCGGGCAGCCGGTCCCAGTCGTGGGACTCCATGGGGACCGACGGACGCCGCCAGAAGTGCCGACCCACCTTGTTGGACACCTCGAGGATGACGAAGCGGTAGGCCCAGGTGGTGAACCGGCTCTCGCCGCGGAACAGGTCGAGCTTGGCCAGGATCGCGAGCATGGCATCGGCCGCCGCCTCGTGGGCGATGACGTCGATCTCGACCCCGACCAGCCGCAAGCCCCCGGCCCGTCGCCCGAGCTCGGAGCGGGCGATGCGCAGCAGCAGCTCGTAGAGGTCGGCGACCGCCTGCTCCCTCCGCGGGCCGTCACTACCGAGGGCGGCGACCCACCGGGCGGACTGGTCGTCGAGAGCCCTGGCGGCGAGCGAGGCGCGGCGTTCGTCGCTCGGCATGACTCGACGATAGCGGCGGGGAGGGACTCAGCCCACGACCACGACGTCGGCAATTGCCGCGGGCTGCTCCACCTCGCTGATCCGGACCGCGGTGGTGATCGTCCACTGACCGTCGGCGGGCAGGACGACCTCGGCGCGGTAGCTGCCCGGCGTGGTCCCGGGTCGGACCACGGCGACCACGGGTCCGAGACCGAGGTTCGGCTCGGCCGCGCTGACCTGCGGCAGGCTGATCGGCACGACGGGACGGCCCCCGGCGTCGGTGAGGGCGAAGGTGAGCACGTTGGGGCCGGCCTTGCCGGGGGAGAACCGGCCGGTCAGGTGGCCGGTACCGAGGACGGCCGACACCGTCGCCACCCGGGGAGCGGGCTCCGGGGCGGCGGTCGCCCGCGGGCTCTGCATCGTCAGGGCCGAGGTGAGACCGAGGACCAGCACCAGGGCGAGCGCCTCCATCCGTAGGGCGAGAGCCAGCCGCCCCCAGGCCCGGGTGGTGACCCGGTCGCGCCCGAGGCGGGGGACGAGCCAGAACCGGTTCCACACCGCGAGACCCGCGACCACCGCGACGAGACCGAGCTTGCCGAGCAGCAGCCGGCCGTAGGTGGTGTCCACCAGGGCGGGCAGCGAGCCGACGACGACCAGGGCCAGGGCGACCCCGGCGAGGCCCAGCATCAGGACGAGACCCCCGGCCAGGGTGGAGAACCGTCCGACGACGACGGCAGACCCGGCTGGGAGCTCGTCACGTCGTCGGGCCCGGGTGAGGTGCAGGATGAGGGCGACGAGGCCCCCCAGCCAGACCGCCGCGGCTGACGCGTGCACCAGGTCGGCACCCATCACCAGCCACGTGGGCCCGAAGGTCCGCGTGTGGCCGACGGGCAGGACCGACGTCAGGGCCACCACCGCGCCCACCGACCCGGCGGCGACGCCGAGCCGGCCGGGCAACCGCGTCCGGCCGAGCATCAGCGCCACCCCGCACCCGGCGAGCACCAGGGTGGTGGCGGCCGCCCCCGCCCACCCGGCGGTCATGACCCCCGCAGTCAGCAGGCTGCCGAGGCCGGACCCTCGCTCGCGCACGATGGTGAAGGGCACGAGGACGGCGTACGACGCCACGGCCACGAGGCCCGCGATCCGGGGGAGGCGCCGACCCGGGGCGGTGGTGCGGGCGACCAGCAGGTCGAACACGGTCAGGCCGACCAGGGTGAAGAGGCCGACGTAACCGAGGGCGGTCAGGGCTCCGTACAGGAGGTCGACGGGCCGCGAGTCGGCCTCGCTGACCGTCAGCGCGCTGGCGTCGGCCTTGCCGACGGCGAAGGACAGCACCCCGGACTCGGGGTGCGAGTCGTCGGAGACGACGCGCCAGCCCAGGACGTAGCTGCCGTTGGCGAGCCGGGCCGGCAGCGTGGCCCGGACGGTCGCGCCCGCCACCGACGCGGGCACCGTACGGTGCGCTCCGCTTGCGTCGTAGAGCTGGAAGCCGTCGGGGACGAGGGAGACCGGCTCGTCGAAGGTGAGCTGCACCGCGGTCGGCGCGGTGGGCAGCACCGCGCCGGCGGTGGGCACGGTGGACAGGAGCTCGGCGTGCGCGGAGGCCGGAGCCGGGGGCATCCCGAGAGCCAGGGCCAGCACGACGAGCAGCGCCCCGACGACCCGGGGCACGACGGTCCGCAGGACCCGGCCTCCCCCAGACCGAGCCCGGGGGGTCGTTGCTCGCGTCACTGATGTCTCCTCGCCTGGGTGGTGGTGGTCATGGTGGTCGTGGTCGTGGTCGGGGTGGGCCGGTCACGAGAGCGCCGCCCGGCCCTGCCCCTGGGGGCAGGTCCGGACGGCGCTGTGGTGGGTCTCCTTAGATCAGGCTACCCGTGGTGAACGTCCAAGAAGTGGCCTTTAGCGGGATTCCAGTACTGCTGCCCTGGATGCCCGTGGTCAGGTCGACTTGGTAGACGGTGCCGGACGCCAGATTGGTGACCGGCTTCAAGGTGGCCACGTGGGTCGTGGCGTTGTAGGTCGTCCTCACCGAGATCCGCGTCCCCGCTGCAGTCCTCAGGGTGAAGTTGCCTACCGTGGTCGTCCCACTAGCGGCAGGCAGCCCCTTCACAGCCTGGTCGAACGTGACCGAGACCGTGGACCCCCTGCGCACCGCGGTGGCGCCGGCCGTCGGTGTCTGGGCCGTCACCACCGGGGGGAACGCCGTGGTGAAGGACCCGGTCTGGGCCGCCAGCGTGGCGCCTGCGGTGTTCTTGATGGCGGACGTGAGCGACCAGGTGTAGGTCGTTCCCGCCAGCAAGGTGGCATTCGGCGTCAGGGTGGCGGTGGTGGTACCGACCGTCTTGAGCGACACCGCGGACGACACCGTGGTGGCACCCCGCTTCAGCGTGAACGCCCCGTTGGGCACCGTGACCTTGCTGTCGAAGACGACCGTGACCGGGGTCCGGCCCACCGCCACGTTCGTGGCGCCCGCAGCAGGCGTGACTGACGTCACCGTCGGGCCAGACAGGGAGAGGGTGGTGAAGCTCCACTGCTTGGCGTCGATGGCACCTCCGGTAGCCGCACTGGTGATACCCGTCGTCAGCGTCGCGGTGTAGACCGTGCCCGCTGTCAGCGCTGCGGTCGGTTTCAGGGTCGCGATCCGACCCGTGATGTCGAGGGCGACGGTGGCAGGCACCGTCGTGGTCCCCCGGGTGAGGGTGAAGCTGGCGCTGCTCGCCCCCACAACCGGCTCGCTGAACGTGGCCGTCACCGAGGTAGCGGTGGGAACACCCGTGGCAGCCGAGGCCGGCGTGAAGGCGGTGAGCAGTGGCTGCGTGGTGATGGCGTCGGAGACCGCAGTGGTCGTGGACGCGTTGTAGGCGGTGACCTGGTAGGCGAACTGGCCGGTACCGGCTGCCAGGTCGGTCCAGGTCGTGACGTTCGCCAAGGCCGTGGCGACCTGGGCGTAGGAGCCCACCACCCCATTGGTGATCGGAGCCCGGTTGATGCGGTAGCCGATCTCGTTCTTGGGGTTGCCCCAGGTCGTGGGGTCAGCGAGCGAGATCGGGGTGCCGTCGGTCCAGGTCAGACCCACCCCGGCTGCCGTCCGGGCCAGCGTTACCACCGGCTTGTCGGGCGTCGTCCTCGGCACCTTGAGGGTGATCGGACGCATCATGTCCATCTCCTCGTGGCTGAGGATGTGGCAGTGCCAGACGTACTCCCACCCGAAGTTGGTCATCTCGTTGGTGACCGGGGTGGTC
>JBBRNQ010000195.1:0-5971 GCA_038230235.1 Actinomycetales bacterium | reverse complement strand
TTGAGTGCGTGGGGGGCGTGGCCCGCTCCGGCGCGGTTGCGGGTGAGGGGCGCCATGACGAAGCGCTGCGGCAGCTGCCACGCGCCGACGGTGAGGGGCTCGAACGCACGGGACATAGAGGAATCTCCTGACAGTGGGGACAAGATGATGGAAAGTTCATCCATCTCGCGGTCGCCCGGTGCAACGGCACGACGCCCCCGCCTCATTCCCGGGCGTTCCCGATCCGTCGGCGGGCCCGCCGCCCAGGAACCACCGTCGATGGATCAGGCCCGAGTCGCGCCGAGTCGTCAGAAGACCGACTTGTCAGAAGACCGACTCGTCGAGGTCCATCACCGCGAGGTCCACTGCCTCGGCGATGGCCCTCTCGGCGCTGATGCGCGGCAGGGTGGTGCGCGCGAAGAACCGTGCCGCGGCCACCTTCCCTTCGTAGAACGCGGTGTCGGTGCCCGGGCGGGACGTGAGGGCGGCGGAGGCGACCTCGGCTCCCTCGAGCAGCAGCCAGGCGCACACCACGTCGCCGAGGACCATGAGGACGCGCGTGGTGTTGAGGGCGACCTTGTAGACGTTGCGTCGGTCGCCTCCCTCAGACGACTCGTCGGCCGACATCAGGTCGGCCACCATGTGGCTGACGATCGCGTTCGCGTCGTCGAGGGCGGTGTCGAGCAGCCGGCGCTCGACGGTGAACAGCCGGCCCCTCTCGTCGTCGGCGAAGGCCCGGATCTCTCCCGTGAGGTGACCGAGCGCCTTGCCACCGTTCTTCACGATCTTGCGGAAGAAGAAGTCGAGTCCCTGGATGGCCGTCGTCCCCTCGTAGAGGGTGTCGATCTTGGCGTCGCGCACGTACTGCTCGAGCGGGTAGTCGACCAGGAAGCCCGACCCCCCGAGGGTCTGGAGGCTCTCGGTGGCGAGGACGACCCATGACCGCTCCGAGCCGTAGCCCTTGACGATCGGCAGCAGCAGGTCGTTGACCTCGGCGGCGAGGGCATCGACCTCGCCGTCGTGCTGGGCGATCTGCACCCGGTCCTGCCAGGTGGCGGTGTAGAGCACGAGTGCCCGCATGGCCTCGGCCGACGACTTCTGGGTCATGAGCGAGCGGCGCACGTCGGCGTGGTGGGTGATCGTCACCCGGGGGGCCGACCGGTCGGCCGACTCGGCGAGGTCGGCCCCCTGCACCCGCGTCTTGGCGAAGTCGAGCGCGTTGAGGTATCCGGAGGAGAGGGTCGCGATCGCCTTCGCGCCCACGAACATCCGCGCGTTCTCGATGACCTGGAACATCTGGGCGATGCCGTCGTGCACCTCGCCCAGCAGCCAGCCGCGCGCCGGCTCGCCTCCGCCCGTCGATGCGTCCCCGAAGGTGACCTCGCAGGTGTTGGCGACCTTGATGCCCATCTTGTGCTCGACGTTGGTGACGTAGACGCCGTTGCGCTCCCCGGTGAGCTCACCCGTCTCGAGGTCGAAGTGGTGCTTGGGCACGATGAAGAGCGACAGCCCCTTGGTACCGGGACCACCGACGCCCTCGACCCCGGTGGGACGGGCGAGCACGAAGTGGACGATGTTCTCGCTGAGGTCGTGCTCCGCCGTCGTGATGAAGCGCTTGACGCCGTGCAGGCTCCACGTCCCGTCGTCGTTGCGGGTGGCGCGGGTGCGGCCGGCGCCGACGTCCGACCCGGCATCGGGCTCCGTGAGCACCATCGTGCCCGACCACTCGCGGTCGATCATGATCTGGGCGATCTGCTGGTCACGGGGAACGCCGTTCACGTAGGCCAGGCGAGCGAAGACGGGCCCTCCGCCGTACATCCACACCGGGGCATTGGATCCCAGGACCAGCTCGCCGACGGCCCAGTTGAGGCTGGGTGGCCCCGGGGTGCCGCCGATCTGACTGGGGACCTGCAGGCGCCAGTAGCCCGACTCGTTCCACGCCCGGTAGCTGCGCACGAAGGACGCGGGCAGCGGTGCGGTGTGGGTGGCCGGGTCGAAGACCGGCGGGTGGCGATCGCTGTCGACGTAGGACGCGGCGAGGTCCTCGCGGGCGAGCCGGTCGACCCCGGCGAGGATCGAGCGAGCGGTCTGCGGGTCGACGTCGTCGTAGGGGGCGCAGCCGAGGATCTCGTCGCGTCCCAGCACCTCGAAGAGGTTGAACTCGATGTCACGCAGGTTGCTCCGGTAGTGACTCATGGGATCCGCATTCCGCTCGAAGGGGGGCCCCAGCCAGACCGGGGGGCCGCACGAGCAATATTACACATCAGAAACACTTGTTGCGCACGCGTTATCGACGAGGGAGCCGATGAGCGAGGGAGGTCGACCGGTGGCGGCGCTCAGCTGGCTCGGCGACCCTCGAGCAGGCCGACGACCTCGTCCTGGCAGGCCCGGTGGGCCGCTCTCAGCGCGTCGGCCGGCCAGGGGTGGTGGGCCTGCAGCTGGTCGGGCAGCACGGGGTCGCGCAGCAGCAGGCGCACGATCGCGGCGGTGACGGTGAAGCGGTCCCGGGGGGAACCCCGGGTCTCGAAGAGGCGCACCAGCTGGGTCGCGGAGGCCGCCCAGGCGTCGAGGTCCCACAGGGTGCGGGCGAGATCCCGAGGGTCGGACTGGGGGGTGGCGACGAAGCGCTCGACCTGGTCGTCGAGGTCGGTCGGCCAGGGTCGGGAGAGGTTCGCCGGGCGCAGCCAGAGGCCCTCACGCAGCTCGGCGAGACGCAGCCCGGTCAGCCGGGCCCGCAGCTCGGCCCGGTCGGCTGCCGTGCGCCCGGTCGCGGTGACAGCGACCATCTCCCAGGTGCCGTCCCAGGAGGTGGTGACCGGTCGGATGGCGTAGTCCTGTCGGCGCTGGCGCTCCAGCAGCCGCTCGCTGAGCCCGTAGGTGGACCCTGCTCGCTCGAGGTCGCCCGCGGACACCATCCGGGTGAGGGCGACGCGAAGGGAGGACTCGCTGATCGCGAAGCCCTCGGCGACGCGCACGAGCTCGCGGACGGGCAGGAGCGGGGGATGGGCTCCGAGGAGCACGCTCAGCACGACGGACCGGGCGGTCAGCGGCCGCAGGGCGTCGTCGACGTCAGGGCCTGGCTGGCTCATGCTGCTCCTTCCGCGTCGGTCCACGCGCCCTCGGGGCTCTGGGGTAGGCGGTCCTGAGGGCTCCGGCGGCTCCGGTGACCAGCACGACCATACTGTCCTGTCACACGCCCCGACATTACATCTAGACAGTGAACGTCTGTGGACTGTAACGTTCGGGGATGGTCAGCCTGTTGTCGCCACCTCCCCCGTTCACCGGTGTGTGCCGCGAGGAGGCCAACCAGCCGCCACCAGGCACGCCGTACGACGCCTCCGACGACCCGGCCCTGCTCGAGGGGCTGCGCCGCGAGGGAGCAGGTTGGGCTGAGGCCGACGTGCGTCGCCTGGGTCTGCAGGCCGGCGGGCCGGAGGCCCAGGCCTGGGGGGAGGCGGCCAACGTCCACGAGCCGGTGCTGCGCACGCACGACCGCTACGGCCACCGCATCGACGAGGTCGACTTCCACCCGAGCTGGCACGACCTCCTGCGGGTCGCCGTGGCCGAGGGCGGCGCAGCGTCGGCCTGGGCCGACGCGCGGCCTGGAGCGCACGTCGCCCGCTACGCCACCAACCTCGTGTGGTCCCACACCGAGTCCGGCCACAGCTGCCCGATGGCGATGACCTACGCCGTCGTCCCGGCGCTGCGGCACCACCCCGACCTGGCGGCCGTCTACGAGCCCCTGCTGACCAGCCGGACCTACGACCCGGGACTGCGGGTGCCGGCCCAGAAGCAGGGTCTGCTCGCCGGGATGGGAATGACCGAGCGGCAGGGCGGCTCCGACATCCGCACCAACTCCACCCGGGCGCTGCCGACGTCGCAGGAGGGGGTCTACCTCCTGCACGGGAGCAAGTGGTTCACCTCGGCCCCGATGAGCGACCTCTTCCTCGTCCTCGCCCAGACGCCGGTGGGTCTGTCCTGCTTCCTCGTCCCGAGGGTGCTGCCGGACGGGACGCGCAACCCCTTCCGGATCCAGCGGCTGAAGGACAAGCTGGGCAACCGGTCGAACGCCTCTTCCGAGCCAGACTTCGACGGCACGACCGGGTGGCTGGTGGGGCAGGACGGCCGTGGCCTGAAGACCATCCTCGAGATGGTCAACTGCACCCGTCTCGACTGCATCGCCGGTTCGGCGGCGCTGATGCGCAAGGCGCTCGTCGAGGCGGGGCACCACGTCACGCACCGCCGTGCCTTCGGTGCGCGGCTGGTCGACCAGCCGCTCATGCGCAACGTCCTCGCCGACCTCGCCCTCGAGTCGGAGGCAGCGACGACCCTCACCCTGCGACTGGCTGGTGCAGCAGACCGGGGCATCCGCGGTGACGAGGGCGAGCAGGCATTCCGCCGCATCGCCACCGCGATCGGCAAGTACTGGGTGACCAAGCGCGCTCCGGCCTTCACGGCCGAGGCACTCGAGTGCCTCGGCGGCAACGGCTACGTCGAGGAGTCGGGCCTGCCCCGGCTCTATCGCGAAGCCCCCCTCAACTCGATCTGGGAGGGATCGGGCAACGTCAACGCCCTCGACGTGCTGCGGGTGCTCGAGAGGGAGCCTGCCGCCGCGGCCGCCCTGATGGCCGAGCTGGCCCTTGGTGCAGGCGCGGACACACGCCTGGACGCCTCGGTCGACCGCGTCGGCAGCCTGCTGTCCGGCGGTGGTCATCGACCGGGCCAGGCCCGCGGGCTCGTCGAGCTGCTCGCCCTCGCCCTCCAGGGCTCCCTCCTGGTGCGTCACGCTCCGGCCGCCGTCGCCGACGCCTTCTGCGCGACGCGGCTGGCCGGAGGCGGCGGTCACTCCTTCGGCACCCTCCCTGCCGGCGTCGACCTCGACGCCGTCATCGACCGCTCCGCCGTGGCCCGGTGACCCCCGACCCGTCGACGGTGCTCCACTACCTCCAGCGACCCACCGACGCATCGACCCTCTTCCTCGTCGTCCCGGGGCTGGGGGGCAACCTGCGCCAGTGGGCCGCCGTCGAGGCAGCCCTGACCCAGCACGACGTCGCCGTCGCCCAGCTGCCGCCGATCCGTCCGCACGCCGCCCTGGCGTCGAGGCACCCACTCGTCGAGGAGCTCGCTGCCGCGGCTGCTGCGGAGATCATCCAGACCGACTTCGACCGGGTGGTCGTGCTGGCCCACTCGGTCGGGTCCTTCGTCGGCTTCGACCTGATGGCGAGGATCCCCGACCGGATCAGCGGGGTGGTCGCCGTCAACGGCGCCCTCTACGGCGTTGGCCGCTTCCTCGACCGGCCCCTGACCGAGCTCGTCTCTCGTCCTTCCTTCGGTGGGGCGGCGACGAGGCTCGCCCTGCTGGCTGCCCTGCCCACCAACGACCGGGTCAAGGAGTTCGTGCTGCGCCGCGAGCGGCTGTCGCGCCTGGTCGCCGGAAGTCTCGTCCCTCACGAGGTCATGCGCTCGGAAGCCTCGCGGCGGGTGCTGAGCATGGGGACCAACCAGCGCGGCGTCCTGAGGGGGCTGTGGGTCAACCGCCACCACTGGAGCCGGTTCGAGGCCCACGCCTACCGCACCCGCTGTCCTGTGGTCCTGGTCGCGGGAACGCTCGACCCCCTGACCAGCGTGGACGACGCCTACCGGATGGCGAGCCTGTTCCGCTGCGCCACCGTGGTCGTCCTCGAGGGGATCGGCCACTCGGCACCATGGCAGAGCCCGGACACGATCGCCGAGATCGCCGAGCAGCTGGCCGGCGTGCACCGTGCTCCCGGGGATGCGGCCCGATGCCGGTCCACGTGAGCACGCACGAGGCCGCAGCTGGTTGCGGCACACGGCGGGGCTCCATACGGCCGGGTGTGTCCGTGGCTCCCGGCACACTGGGGCCATGACGAGCGCCACCCCCGACCCGTATGCAGACCCGGCGACCGCCGACGGCGTGCGTCAGCTCGCGCTGGCGTGGTACCGGCGGGCGCGTACCGCGCAGATCGCGCAC
>JBBRNQ010000194.1:0-5978 GCA_038230235.1 Actinomycetales bacterium | reverse complement strand
GGTCGCCCTGTGCCCCTGCACCGGGTGGGTCCCCTCGTGTTCCGCAACACCAAAAGTCTGTCACGCCGACACCTCCTGCGCGCCCTCTGGATGCTGGGCCCTGACCGGTCGGGGAGGACAGAAGGGGTGGCAACGCTGGATACCGGGCGAGTTGGTGGGGTCCGGGCCAGACGCCTGGCGGACGGGTGGGGGTGAGTGAGGGCCAGACGCCTACCGGCGACCGGGGTGGATCAGGGCCCAGCGCGCCAGGCGAGCGTCGCCAGCGCGGCCAGGGCGGTCGGGACGGCCAGGACGAGGACCCCCAGGGTGAGCATCGCGGCCACCCGTACGGCGCTCGTGCGCCGGTCGAGCAGGTCGATCCGGACCCGCGCGACCGCCAGCTGGTCCCCACCACCCAGGGTGGAGGAGGGGTGGCTGGCTCCGGCCAGGGCGACGAGCGCCCGCGCGACGGCGACCTCGCCGACGGCACGCACAGCCGCCCGGTCGGCGAGGACCTCGATCAGCAGACGCACCTCACGCAGGGCCGCCGGGCTGGCGAGGCGCCCGGGCATCGCCTCGTGCACCACGGTGAAGAACTCGAGCACGAGATCGTGGCGGGTCCGCAGATGGGCCCGTTCGTGCGCGAGGACCGCCTCCAGCTCGGCCGGCGCGAGGGCGTCCAGGGTGCCCCGGGTGAGCACGACCCGGCGCCGTACGCCAGGCAGGCAGTAGGCCGTCGGGGTGGGGTGCTCGAGCACCCTCACCCCGTCTGCCCCGTGAGTGGCGAGCAGGTCGACGAGGTGCCGGTGCACGCGTCGTTCGACCCGCAGGTGGCGGCCGATGCGGTGGCCCGAGCGGAGCAGCAGGACCAGGACCGAGGCGCTCACGGCGAGGGCGCCCACGGCGGCGACGACGTGGCCGGGGAGACCGCCGTCGGCCCGGCTGAGCAGGAGGAGGGCAACCGGACCGGCGAGCAGGGCACTGAGCACGGCCGCCGTCGCCACCGCCTGCCAGACGAAGAGCGCAGGGCCGGCCGCCCGGCGAAAGCTCGTGCGGCTGGCCATTATCCGCGGTGCCGGGCCCGCAAGCCCCACGGCTGTCCCGACCAGCAGGGCGACGACGAGAAGGAGCTGGGTCACGTGCTCAGCGCGGGCTACCGACGCCGGGCCTCGAGGTCGCGCAGGGCCAGGCGCAGGTCGTCGAGCTCGCCGGGGGAGGAGTCATCGAGGAAGTGCATCAGGGCCGAGCGACGCTCGCTGGCTGCGAGGGGGGCCAGGGTCGTGCGCAGCGCGTCGGCCGTGAGCCGGTCTCGGCTGGCGGCAGCGGTGTAGCGCCAGGCCCGTCCGTCGCGGACCCGGGCGACGAGACCCTTCTTCGCCAGCCGGTCGAGCACCGTCATGAGGGTCGTGTAGGCGAGGTCGCGCTGCGCTCCGATGACCTCGTGCACCTCGCGCACCGTGACGCCGGGAGAGGTGGTCTCGCCGACGCTGTCGAGGTCGTGACCGGCACGTTCAGCGTCGCCGCCCACCGCCCAGAGGTGGTCCATGACCGCGCGCTCGAGGTCGCCGAGGTGTCCGCTCGACATGGGGCTCATGAGCGGCAACCTACTCGGGCTACCTGAGCCGCTGACCCGGCTGATGGTTGAGCTGGTGGCGGGGCTGATGCATGAGCTGGTGGCTGGGCTGATGACGGGGCTGATGCACGAGCTGGCGACTGGGCTGGTGGCTGGGCTGGTGGCTGGGCTGGTGGTGGGGTTGCTGGCGCGGTTCCGCCGAGGGTGACGACCCGGTCGACGAGGCCCTCGGGGACGGCGTCGTGACTGACGAGCACGACGGTGCGCCCGGTCGTCGCGAGGTCGAGGTCGGTGAGGACCGCGTGGGCCGTGGCCGGGTCGAGGTGCGCCACCGGCTCGTCGAGCAGGAGAACCTCCCGCTCCGAGAGCAGGGCCCGGGCCAGGCCCAAGCGGGCCCGTTCGCCCCCGGAGACGGCGCGCCCGCCGACGCCGAGGCGGGTATCGAGGCCGTCGGGCAGCGCGGCCCGCCAGGAGTCCAACCCCGCCTGGGCCAGACCCTCGACGAGACGGGCGTCGAGGGCCTCACCGCTCAGCGGCTCCGGCTGAGGTCGGGCGACCCGGAGGTTCTCCCGCAGAGAGGTCGCCAGGACCCACGGCTCGTCGCCGACGACGGCGATGCGTGAGCGTACGGCGTCCAGGGGGAGGTCGAGCACGTTGTGGTGGTGGGGTTGGCTGGGCTGGCTGGGCTGGCTGGGCTGGCTGGGCTGGCTGGGCTGGTGGTGCCGGCTGGGCTGGTCGTGCTGGCTGGGCTGGCTGGGCTGGTCGTGCTGGTCCGCGTTGCGCAGGAAGTAGGAGCCCGTCGCCGGGTCGAGCTGGCGGGCGAGGACGGCGAGGAGCGTCGACTTGCCGGTGCCGTTGGCCCCGGTGACGAGGGTCCGGGACCCCGGTGCCAGACGCAGGTCGAGGGGGGGCAGGTCGAGAGGGGCGGGCTCCTGGCTCGCGGGCGCAACCGGGGTCTCCCCGGCGGTCTGCTCGGCGGCGCTGTCCCACTCCGCGCCGACCGAGGCCAGCTCGAGCTCCAGGGCCCCGTCGGGGACCTCCCCGACACCCTGTGCCTCCCCCGTCCCCCAGCCGCCGCGCGGCGTGGGGGCGACGGCTGGGGTCCGACCGAGCAGCTCGGTCAGCCGCCGGGCGGCCGACTCCGCGCGGGCGTGCGCGCGTACGGCGTCGGCCAGTGGCGCCAGGGCCTCGGAGAGGGCCACCGGGGTGAGCACGAGCAGCGCGCCGACGGCGGGCGAGAGGCCCTGCCCCGGGGCGAGCCCCGACGTGGTCCCCGGGACGAGCCCCGACACGATGACGGCCGTGACGGCGGTCGCGAGGCCGACGAGCGCGGGGGTGGCGGCCTGGGCCAGGGCCCGGCCCCGGGCCTGCGCCCGCGCGGCGGCGTCCCAGCCGGCCTGGGCCCGGGCGAGCCACCGCTGCGCGTCCCCGCCGGCGCCGATGCACGCCAGGTCGGTACGGTGCACGGCCACGAGCTGCGCGACCCGCTGCACCTCCGCTCGGGCCTGCTCGAGCTGCGTCTGCCCCCGGCGCTCGACCCTGACCGCGAGCTGCACGACGATCACGAGGGCGAGCAGCAGCCCGAGGAGCACGAGGGCGACTGTCGGCGCGACGAGGGCGGTGAGCCCCGCGGTGACGACGACGGTGAGCGCGGCTCCAGCCGCCGGCACCCCGGCGCGAACCGGGGCCTCGGTGAGGTCGGTGACGTCGTCGACCACACCGGCAAGGAGGTCGCCGCGGCGCCCGAGGCGGGCGGGAGTGAGGGGCACGAGCCGACGGGCGACGTCCTCGCGGGCGGTGGCGAGCGCGAGGAGGGCCACGTCGTGCGAGCGGAGGCGCTCTGCATACCGCAGCAGTGGTCGCGCCAGGCCGAAGGTACGCACCGCGACGATCGCCGTGAGCAGGGTGAGGATGACCGGGCGCTCGGCCGCCCGCACGATCAGCCAGCCCGAGGTCGCGGTGAGGGCGACCCCGGAGAGGGTGGCGCCGGCGCCGAGCAGGACCGAGAGGAGGTACGGCGTCACGCGCTCACGTCGGCTCGTGGTCGGCAGCACCGAGGTGGGCGCGGTGAGCGAGCTGGTGCTGTGGGTCTCGATCGAGGTCATCGGGTCACCGCGTCCGTGAGCTGCTCGCCGAGGGTCGCTGCGCCCGTGCTGACGTGCCCGTCCGCCAGCCGCAGGAGGTGGTCGGCCCGGTCGACGAGGCCGGCCCGGTGCGCGACCGCGACGACGCACCGCGTCTGCGACAGCAGGACGACGACGTCGTCGAGCCGCTCGCGGGTGTCGGTGTCGACGTGGGCCGTCGGCTCGTCGAGCAGCAGGAGGGTCGCACTCGACAGGGAGGCGCGGGCCAGGACCAGCCGCGCCCGCTGGCCGGCGCTCCATCCGGTGCCGTCGTCTCCGACGGGGGCGTCGAAGCCCTCTGGGTGCGACGCGACGACGGTGTCGAGACCGACCAGGCGCAGCGCCGACCAGAGGTCGTCGTCCTGGAGGGGCCCCAGCGACAGGGAGTCGGCACTGGCCCGGGGGACGTCGAGCGGTGCGTCGCGCGAGCCCGCCCCCAGCGGCAGGTTGCTGCGCACGGTGCCGGGGAGCAGGAAGGGGCGCTGGGCGACGAGGTGGGCGACGGGACCCTCGACCGCACCGGAGGTGGAGGGACGCACCCCGGCCATCACCTCGAGCAGGGTGGTCTTGCCCGCGCCCGACGGGCCCGTGACGACGGTGAGCCCGGGACCACCGGCGATTGTGAGCGTGACGTGGTCGAGCACGGCAGCCGGCCGGCCGGCATACCGGAGTGTCACGTCGTCGAGCACGAGCGGTCCGTCGGGACGCCGCGACGCGCTGGCGAGGTCGTCGCGCCCGAGCCGGTCGAGCACGGTGCCGAGGGCCTGCGCCCCGTCGGCGGCAGAGTGGAACTCCGCCCCGACGCGGCGTACGGGCCAGTAGGCT
This sequence comes from Actinomycetales bacterium, assembly GCA_038230235.1. GTDB lineage: Bacteria > Actinomycetota > Actinomycetes > Actinomycetales > Dermatophilaceae > Lapillicoccus. Next base: position 1,478 of record JBBRNQ010000194.1, on the reverse strand, counting down.
TCCGGGGCGAGGAGGATGGCGAGCAGCCCGGTGTGCAGGTCGAGGTCTCCTGCGGCGAGGCGCACCCCCGCGATGACCGCGACGAGGGCGACCGAGATGGTGGCGACGATCTCGAGGGCGGTGCTGCTGAGGAAGGCGATCCGCAGGGTGCGGGTGGTCGCCCGGCGGTGGCGCTCGCTGACCGCGCGCACGGCCTTGGCCTGGGCCTCACCCCGGCCGTAGGCGACCAGGGTCGGCAGCCCGTGCAGCACGTCGGCGAAGTGACCCGACAGGTCGGAGAGCGCCTGCCACCGGCGCTGGGTGGCGTCCTGCGTGGCCCGGCCGATCAGGGCGGCGAAGAGGGGGAGCAACGGCATGGTGAGCACCACGACGAGGGCGCTCCAGGGGTCGACGAGGGCGAGGACCAGGAGCGTGACCGGGGGCAGCACGGCGGCGGCCACCAGGGTCGGGAGGTAGCGCGTGACGTAGCCCTCGATGCTCGAGCAGCCCTGCGCAAGAAGGGTACTGAGCCCGTGGTCGGCCTCGGTGCCCTGCAGGGAGAGCTCGCGCTCCACGAGCCGACGACGCAGTCCACCCGATACGCGCGTGGCCGCCGAGGCCGCGACCCGCTCGCCGAGGCCGGCCAGTGCACCACGGGCGACGAAGAGGACGGCTACGACGCCCGCGGGGGTCACGACCGACGCCCCCCTGACGAGGTCGGTCACCAGGGCGGCGAGGGCGACGACCTGCGCCACCGTGAGGAGACCGGTCACTACCCCGACCACCCCCAGGGTCGCGACCGCCGCACGGCTCTCGGGGACTGCGGTCATCAGACGGGGGTCGAGGGGCCCCCGGGAGGTGCGCGCCATCGCGGTCAGGCAGGGATCTGGGCGACGGTGATCCGACGCCGGAAGACCCAGTAGCTCCAGGACTGGTAGGCGATGACGAGGGGGGTGAAGATCGCCGCGACGATCGTCATCACCCGCAGCGTGTACGGGGTGCTGCTGGCGTTCGTCACCGTGAGCGACCAGGCGGTGTCGAGCGACGAGGGCATCACGTCGGGGAAGAGCAGCAGGAAGAACGCAGCCACGGTGCCGGCGATGGCCACGAAGGTGCCCGTGAAGGCCCAGCCCTCCCGGGCCCGGAGGTTGGCCACGAGCCCACCGACCAGCGCGAGGGCGGCGACGCCCGACGCCACCCAGGAGAGCGCTCCCCCGCGCTGGGCGCCGAGGGTGCCGAGCAGGGCGAGGGCGAGGACTGCGGCGACGACTCCCGTGCGGGTGGCGATGGCGCGGGCTTCGGCGCGGATCGGGCCGTCGGTCTTGAGGGCCACGAAGAGCGCCCCGTGAGTGAGGAACACGGCCACGAAGGTGAGACCACCGAGCAGGCCGACCGGGTTGAGCAGCGTGAAGAGGTTGCCGGTGTACTCCCGGCTGGCGTCGATCGGCACCCCGTGCACGATGTTGGTGAGGGCCACGCCCCACAGCAGGGCCGGCAGG
>JBBRNQ010000193.1:0-6120 GCA_038230235.1 Actinomycetales bacterium | reverse complement strand
TGGTCGACGAGGCCGTCGCCGCCTCCGACCTCGTGGTCGTCGGGAGCGGCCTGCGCCGCAGCAAGCTCCTCCTGCGCGGGGCCGACCTCGCGGGTTTGCCGGGCGCGCGGGTCATCGGCCTGGCCCAGCCCGTCTGACCGGCAGCGTCGGCTGCGTCGCCGGCCGCGTGGCCGCGAGGCCGGCGTCAGGTCCGACGCCACGCAGACGTGACGCAGAGGTGACGCAGACGCCACCGCCGGGCGGACCTACTCGCGGGTGAGGTCTCGCAGGTCGGCGACGTGGGGCGAGAGACCAGGGTCGCTGCCCAGCCCGAGGGCGAGGTAGGTCGCCGCGAAGTCGGTGAGGGCCACATGGCCGGCCAACCGCTCGAGCGGGTGGCCCGGGGTGGTGTCGTGCTGGCTGACCCGCACCCCGGCGTCCGTGGCGGTGCGCACGACCGCATCGGCGAGTCGTCGTACGGAGGAGCGCTCCGCCGGCTCCAGCTCGGCGTCGGCCGGGGTGTCGCGCAGCATGAGCAGGCGCAGCCGCGGCGTCGGCGGGCCGTCGAGGAAGGGGTCGGCGAAGATGTCACCGACCCCGCGGTCCCCCAGACCCGCGGACCGCGAGACGCCGGCGTCACTGAAGGGACCGTCGAAGCAGGCCACGACCTGCGACGCGGCGTCAGGCAGCTCTCCGAAGGTCGCCGGGACGCGCGCGGTCCGTGCGAGCATCGAGGCGCACCGGGCCGCGGCGACCCCGGCGAGCGGGCCGTCGCCGAGCACGAGCGGCACCCCGTCGGCCAGCTCGAGGGCCAGGGTCTTGGCGGGGTTGACGAAGGTGTCGCTGCTCGGCCGGAAGAGCTCGGCCTGCTCGTCGAGCCGGTCGGCGACGGCTGTCAGCACGGCCGCCCGCGCATCGACGATGCCGAGGGCGTCGGCGGCCAGCACGACAGGCGTGAGCATCGCCCAGAGGCCGGTGCGCGAGGACGTCAGGCCGGGGGGTGTCGGCACGTGGACTCCCCGGGCCCGCGCGCACACGTCGGACAGGGGGGAGTCCGGCGCCCCGACGGTGAGCAGGGAGGCGCCGCGTCGGGCGGCCTCGGCGGCCAGGGCCAGCGGGCCGGGGGCCCGTCCCGACTGCGACACCGCGACGACGAGGTCGAGCGAGCCGACCCACCCCGGCAGGGGCACGTTGCGTCGGACGCTCACCGGCACCGGGGAGCCGGGCTCGGCGAGCAGCTCCAGCACGTCGGCCACGATGGCCGACCCGCCGAGCGACGCGACGACGACCGAGCGCGGGCGGTCGCCTCCGCCGACCCGTTCGATGCCCGCCTCCTGGGCGAGCGCCACCGCCCGGCGCACCTGCGCGCCGGCCCCGGCGAGGGCCCTCAGGGTGGACTGCGAGTCGAGACGCGCGACCGCGGCCTCGTCGTCGACCAGGTTGTCGTCGAAGTGGGGCACGGCGCTCGCCTTCCTGCTGGGGGTGCGTGGACGGCTCGGGGTGGGCTCGGTGGGCTCGGGGTGTGCTCGGGGTGGCTCAGACCCTGGTGGGACGGGCCTCGTGGACGAGCAACACGGGCACGCCGTCGTCGATGCGGTAGGCCAGCGCGCACTCCTGGCCGGTGGTGTCGGTGCACTGCAGCTCGGGGCCCTGCGGTCCGGTGCCGTCGGCGAGCTCGGAGTGGCACGCGGGGCAGCGCAGGATCGACCGCGGCCAGTCGGTGGTGGTGGGGCTCATGACGTCCTTGCTCGAGCGGGCTACGGTCGGTGGGTGCCTCAGCCGGCGCGGATGATCGAGAGCACCGCGTCGCGCACGGTGCCCATCGTGTCACGGTCGGCGGCCTCGACGTTGAGCCGCAGCAGCGGCTCGGTGTTGGACGAGCGCACGTTGAACCACCACATCGGCTCGTCACCGGTCGCGGCGTGGGTCACGGTGAGACCGTCGAGCTCGTCGAAGGTCACGCCCCCGCGGGACACGGCCATGGCCCGCACGCGTTCGGTGGCGGCGGGGGCATCGGTGACGGTCGAGTTGATCTCGCCGGAGGCGGCATACCGGTCGTAGGACGCCGTGAGGTCGCTGAGCGTGCCGTCCTGGCCGCCGAGGGCGGCGAGCACGTGCATGGCGGCGAGCATCCCCGTGTCGGCGAACCAGAAGTCGCGGAAGTAGTAGTGGGCGGAGTGCTCGCCGCCGAAGACGGCGTTCTCGGTGGCCATCGTGGCCTTGATGAAGGAGTGGCCGACCCTGCTGCGGACGCCGCGAGCGCCCTGCTCGGCGATGACCTCGGGGACGGCGACCGACGAGATGACGTTGTAGACCACGGCGACGTCGGCTGCCGCGGCCCCGTCGGCGACCGCCCGGGCGATCTCGCGCTCGGCGACGAGGCCGGTGATCGCGCTGGGGCTGACCGGCTCGCCGCGCTCGTCGACGACAAAGCAGCGGTCGGCGTCACCGTCGAAGGCGAGGCCGAGGTCGGCCCCGTGCTCGACGACGGCCTTCTGCAGGTCGACGAGGTTCTTGGGGTCGAGGGGGTTGGCCTCGTGGTTGGGGAAGGTGCCGTCGAGCTCGAAGTAGAGCGGCACCACCGTCAGCGGCAGCGGTGGCAGGCCGGCCCCGGTGCCGAGCACGGCCGGCACGGTGTGACCACCCATGCCGTTGCCGGCGTCGACGACGACCTTGAGGGGACGGATGGCACGCAGGTCGACCAGGCCCCGCAGGAAGGTGGAGTAGTCGGCGAGCAGGTCGCGCTCGGTGATGGTGCCGGGGGTCGCGGTCTCCTCGGGACGCACGCCCTCGTGCAGGTCGCCGCGGTCGAGGCTCCACTGGGCCAGGTCGGTGATCTCGCGCAGGCCGGAGTCCTGACCGACCGGGCGGGCCCCCGAGCGGCACAGCTTGATGCCGTTGTACTGCGCGGGGTTGTGGCTGGCGGTGAACATCGCGCCCGGCCGGTCGAGGGCGCCGCTGGCGTAGTAGAGCCCGTCGGTGGAACACAGGCCGATGAGGGTGACGTCGAGCCCGCGGGCGGCCGCGCCCTGCGCGAAGGCCCGGCTCAGCTCGGGTGAGCTGGGCCGCATGTCGTAGCCGATGACGATGCCGCTGGCCCCGTCGGGCAGGGCGACCACCTCGGCGAAGGCGGCCCCGATCGCCCGGGTCACCTCCGCGTCGAGCTGCTCGGGCACCAGACCGCGCACGTCGTAGGCCTTGATGAAGTCGGACAGGCGTCGGGAGGTCACGGCCCTGAGCCTATGAGGTCAGGAGTCGCGCAGCACCCGCAGGTGGCCGCGCCGGTGCACCTCGACGGCGCCGGAGTCGGCCTCGCGCCGCTGGGTGCCCGTCTCGGTCGACTCCCAGCCTCGCTGGGGGGTCTCGCCGGACGCGGTCACGGCGCCGTCGGCGCGGACGGTGCGACGAGGACGACCGGCCTCACGGACGGCGTCGGCGAGCGCGAGCAGGTCGTCGGTGGTCGGCGGGGGCTGGGTGTAGTCACCCAGCAGGCGCACGACCTCCCACCCGCGCGGGGCGGTGAGCCGCTCGGCGTGCCGGCCGCACAGGTCGTAGGTGTGAGGCTCGGCGTAGGTGGCGAGCGGACCGAGCACCGCGGTCGAGTCCCGGTAGACGTACGTCAGGGTCGCCACCGACGCGCCGGCACACCCGGTCTTGCTGCACTGCCGCGAGACACCCACGGGCCGACTGTAGTTCGTCGGAGCGATGATGCCGTCGGGGCACGCCGTACGCTGGCCGGGTGGGCTCACCTCGCACCGACGCACTGCCCCCCGACCGCCGACCCCGTCGCCCCCCGGGGCGCGACCGCCGCGGGCGTGGACGACGGGGGCCGCTGGCCTGGCCCCCCGTACCGGGGATGACGACGCGGGCCGAGGGCTTCGACGACCTCGTGCTCGACGCGGCCGCGCGGCTGGAGGAGCGGTGGGGCGCACCGTTCCCGCCCGTCGAGCTGGCGGTCGAGGACGTGCCCCCCTCGGACCCCGCTCCGTGGGAGCACGCGGAGGTGCCGCTCGGACGCCTCTTCCCCGCCTCGAAGCAGGTGCCGGCCAGGGTCGTCGTCTACCGACGGCCGGTCGAGACCCGGGTGCAGGGCCAGCGCGAGCTCACCTCCCTCGTGGCCGAGGTGGTCACCGAGCAGCTGGCGGCGCTGCTCGGGGTCCGCCCCGACGAGCTCGACCCCGAGCTGGGCCCCGAGGACTGACCCACCCTCCCCCCGCACACCCACCCACGCGCTCCCCCGTGCCCGCGCTCCCTACACGCCGCCCTCGTGCTGGCGCTCCCCCGTGCCAGCGCTCCCCGTGCCAGCACTTGCCCGTGCCCGCACGGCCACCCCGTACGACGCCTTGTTTCTCTCGATGCGACCTTTTCCAGCTCCTGAGGGGCTCGAAAAGTCACGTCGAGAGCAACAACGCGTCGTATGGGGTGAGGTCAGCCGATCCGGCGGACCGGCACCTGGATGGCCGTCACAGGTGCCGACGGCAGCCCGTAGGCCGTGAAGAGCGGTCCCGGCGAGGGGGCACCCTTGGCGACGGGGGCCGTGAGGTCGAGGCCTGCCCGCAGGGTGCCGGAGCCCGGGGACACCCACACCTGGCTGGGCCCGACGACCGGCAGGGCGACCGTGCTCTCCGCCGGCACCGACACCTCGGTGCGGGTGACGGCGCCGGTGGCGCTGACCGTGGTGACGGTGGCGGTACCCGCAGAGCCGGTCGCGACGAGCGTCAGGGCCCCGGTGAGGCCGGAGGGCACCGGTGAGCCCGCCACGGTGGAGATCGGAGCCGTTGATCCCGCCCAGGCGAAGTCCGACTGGGCCGTGGCCGCCGCCGCCCGACGCTCGAGCATGACCCCCGCCACGACGGGCTGGTCCGCGCGCACCTGGATGGCGTCGCGACCCGCAGGCACGGCCGACAGGTCGATGTCGACCACGTGCTTCCCGGCGACCCGCACGACCGCTGATGCGGGCAGGGGGTGCGGACCGTCGGCGGTGAGCAGGCGCGCCTGCACGACGGCCTCCTGGTCGCCCGGGACCGCGATGCGCAGGTGGGCCGGCCCGCCGAAGGCTGCTGCCGGGATGACCTGCTCGGTGCTCGGCGCGGCACCGGGGGAGGCGTCGTCGCTGCCCCGCCCGACGGCACCGTCGACCCAGCTGTCGGAGAGCACCGCGGTGAGCGTGCCGCCCGTCGTCGTGACGTGCACGACCGGTGTCGCCTCGGCCCCCACCAGGGCGTCGAGCAGCAGGACGGTGCGTCCCCGGGGCGGGACCGACACGTCGCGGCCTCCCGAGGTCTGCAGCTCTCCGTCCGTCCCGAGGACCGCGACGTCGGCGGTCACCGGGTTGGCGCCGGGGTTGGCCAGGACGATGCGCTCACGTCGGGTGCTCTGCCCCCCTCCCCCGACCAGCCAGAGGTCGGCGCGGGGAGCCAGGCAGGGGGTCGCCACGAGCGCCCGGCCGTCACCCGAGCCCTTCACCCAGGTCTGCAGGGCCGCCGCACCGGGCGCGAGCGAGCCGCTCGCACTCACCTGCACGGCGCTCGCCCCGGTGACGACCTCGCCGAGCGCGCCCGACCGCTGCGTCGTCGTGGCCACCGACGCGCCGGTGCTGGCCGTGGTGACCTGCAGCCGCCCCGGGCCGTCCACAGGCGACACCCCGCCCAGCGTGGTCGTCGGCGCGGTGGCGGCGAGGACGGTGGTCGTCCCCCCCGCTGACGGCACGCCGGCGAGTCCCTCGGTCTCGGGCCCGGGGCACGTGAGGGACGCGCTCGACACGGGTCGCACCTCGGGAAGGCCGGGCGCGGCGGCCGACGCCACGGGGGCCAGCTGCGCCACACCCGGCACCCGGCTGGCGCCGACGACGAGGCCTGCACCGACGGCCACGACAGCGAGCGCGCGAACCACACCCACCCATCGCCGTGACGTCCGGGTCGCGGGGCGTGCCTCTGACAGCCCGTCGGGGGGCGGGGTCGTGGCGTCGTCAGGCGGGACGGGGCTCATGCGAGGCTCCTCGAGCGACGGGTGCCGAAGGGGACGGCGAGGAACAGCACGACGACCAGCAGCACCAGCTGCGCGAGGAACCACCGTTCGTGGGCGGGGGGCAGGTCGATGACGAGGTGGCCGCCACCGCTGGGCACCTCGTAGGTCGGCAGG
>JBBRNQ010000192.1:0-6273 GCA_038230235.1 Actinomycetales bacterium | reverse complement strand
GTGTCGGAGGGGGGACTTGTACCTTAACCCCACGGGCTTTCCGCCCGTCGGAGTACTCGGTGGCCGCGTGAACCTGGGAAGCCGCTCCGGTGTTCGGGAACGACACCCCTACCTTCGTACCCACCCCAAAGACGGCGGTGGTCGCCAAACCTTCGTCGCTGGACGGCTCGCAATGACCACGACTGGTGTGTACGCTGTCCGGACACTCAGCACGCTCTGTGAGGAGAAGGCAATGGCTACCCCGACCAACACACGAACCCGGCGAATCGACGTTCGGGTCACCGACGCGCAGGATGCCGTGATCCGTGAGGCCGCCGCCCTCGCCGGCGAGACCGTGACGTCATTCCTGTTGACCGCAGCCGAGGAACGAGCGCGCGAGCTGCTCGATGAACGCCGCCATCTCACCATGAGCAAGACCGCATTCCGAGCACTCACCGACTCGCTCGACGAGCCGGGCCAGGCAGTGCCCGAGCTGGTCGAACTGTTCGACCTGCCGTCACTCGCCCAGCAGTGAGCGACGCGATCCTCGCGCTCTTCACCGGCGAGCAGGATCTCAGCGGGTTCGACTGCGGCAACGATGAGCTGAACGCCTGGCTCCAACGCCACGCCCTCGCCAGCCACAAGGCCGATCTGGCGCGCACCTACCTGGCCCTCGATGGCAACACCGTGGCGGGCTATGTGAGCCTCACCACTGGATCGGTTCGACCCGAGGACGCCCCCAAGCGCCTGACCCGGGGAATGCCGCGCTACCCCATCGGCACCATCCTCATCGCCCGCCTCGCAGTCGACGTCTCATATCAGGGACGCCACCTCGGAAGCCGACTGCTCGCCGAGGGACTCCGACGAGCAGTGGCCGCCAGCGACGCGGCCGCGGCAAGGCTCGTGGTCGTCGACGCCATCGACGACGACGCCGTCGGCTTCTACCAACGTTGGGGATTCATCGACGCGCCCGACAACCCCCGCAGGCTCTACCGGAAGATGTCGGACGTCCGCGCCAGCCTCCAACCCTGACAACATCAGTTAGCGGCTCGACACGCACACCTGGCCCCCGGCGAAACCCAAGCCGCCGCGCCTCCACCAAAGCCAGGGCGATTCAACCAGACGACCCTGGTCGGATTCGGAGTTCGCCCGCTTCGCCAACAGCGGCACCCGCTTGCTGCTCTACGCCGACAAGCCCAAACGGGGGCTTACTCGCCACCGTCACTCCCCACTGAAATCGGAAGAGCCATCAAGGTGATAGGAGCTCCACCGCTCCGGCAGGCCTGGACCGCTACGGCGTCGGGATGGGATCCGGGAGCGTGCCAGTCGTCGAGTCGGACGGGGCGGCCGGCTCGGCCACCGGCGCGGACGTGCACGTGCTCACCGGGGTGCGCCCGGCCATAACGTCGGCGAAGAACGGGATGACTGCGGGGACTGCCCGCCACCCAACGAGGCCGTGGTCGATGTCGGCGTAGCGGTGGTACTGCACCAGCTCACCGCTCGAGCAAAGCTTCTGCACGAACGCGTCGGTGGTGGCTGGCTTGACCAGCGCATCGGACTCGCCCTGCGCCACCAGCATCGGCACACCGACGGGCGACTGACCCGGTGTGTTCTCGGCCAGCAACATCGCCCACGGCTCGATCTTGGAGGGATCACCGACGAAGAAGCCACCGACCAGCGGTCCGCCGATCGCGTGGATCTCCTTGGCCTGCGTCAGCAGGCAGTACGGCACCATCTTCGGCAGAAGGTCACGCGCCGCGGGGGTCAGCACGTTGTCGAGCGTCAGCCCGGGCACCGTGGAGGCGTAGGCGCGCTGGTAGGCGTCGAAGGCGTACGCGCCGATCGTCACCCCGGAGATGTCGTCCATGTGGTCGACCATCAGCGGGCCCAGCTCGGCCGCGGGCGCCGCCACGGCCACGCCCTTCACGGTGAGCTCGGGGGCGTACTGCTTGGCCATCTGTCCGGCGAAGAGCGCCGCCTGCCCGCCCTGTGAGTGGCCCCACAGCAGAACGTCGGTCCCGGCGTGGACGTCCTGCAGGTTGCGGGCAGCACGCACGGCATCGAGCACGTTGCGGCCCTCGGTCTCGCCGATCAGGTAGCTGTTGGGACCGTCGGCACCCATGCCCGAGTAGTCGGTGGCCGCCACGATGTACCCGGCGGCGAGCAACTCGTGGTACCCCTCCATCAGCTCGAAGGGATCGGTCATGACCGAAGGACCGCAAGGTGGCTCCGATCCCGTCGTCGGATGGGCCCATGACACCACGGTGCGCCCGTGCTCTGGGGCCGGGCCGTTCGGCACGACGACGGTTCCCGAGACGCCGATGTCGACACCGTGGAGATCGGTCGAGTGATAGAGGATGCGCCACGCCTCGGCTCCGTCGGGTGCCCCCAGCAGCCGCTCGCTGCGGATCAGCGTGCCGGGAGCGGCGGGCTCGAGCGGACTCGGCAGCTCATCGAACGTGCCCTCGGTGCGGTGCTCGATGACGTCCTCGGTGCCCTGGCGGCCCGCGGAACACGCGCACGCCAAAAACGCAACCAGTACCAGCACCCAAGCGAAGACCGACCCGCGGTTCAACCGCCGGTGCCCTCGACGAGGGCGGGGCGGCAGGTCAGAACGGCCCGGACGGCGGAAGGATCGAACCATTGACACTCATCCTGCCCTAGGCGGTCGCCCCTGGCGAAACACCCGCCGGTGGTCGACCCGCCGGCACCCGCGGGCGCCGGGCCGGGCCAGATCGAGCGCGCTACTCGTGCTTGGCATAGGTCGTCTCCTGGTTGGCGTCCATGAACATCTCGGACGCGATCGGCCAGGTGCCGTCGGCTTGGCGCACGAGGACGCGGAGCGAGTGGTTGTCGCGGTGCAGGGTGCCGCCACCGACGAGGCCCTGTCCCTCGACCACGAGGTGGGCGGAGACGGCGACGGTGTCGGAGGTGAGGACCCGGATGTCGATGTCGGGGCCGCTGACGACTCGACCCGCGTCGAAGTTGGCGTCGGCGAAGAGTCCCCGCAGGTACTCGACGATCGACGTGCCGCCCTTCTTGACGGTGCCGAAGGCGTTGACCCAGTCGGCGTCGGCGGCGTACACGCCGGCGAGCTGGTCGGCGTCGCGGGCATGGAAGCCCTGCTGGAGGGCCATCAGGGTCGTGAGCACCGCGGTCTGGTCCGACTCGGGGAGCGAACCGAGCTGGCCATCGGTGGGGCCGGGCCCCGAGCCGGTGGTGGTGTCGATTGCGGTTGGGGCGTTGGTGTTCGTGGTGGTTTCCATGGGTGCATCTTCTGGCCGATCGGCCGTCAGCACCCTGGGGAGAGTGCCTAGTGATCCGCGGTCGTGACCCCTATGTGGTCCCGGATCTCGTGGCGGGAGCGGATCCCGAGCTTCGGGAAGATGTTGCCGAGGTGGTACTCGACGGCTTTGGCGCTTATGTAGAGCTCGGCGGCGACCTGCTTGTTCGTCCGTCCCTGCGCTACGAGTGCGGCGACGTCGCGCTCGCGTTCGGTGAGATCGAGTGGGGCCTCGGTCCGGGATCCGCCGGCGCGTACGCCGGCCAGCGCCAGCTCGGAGCTGGTGCGCGCCACGTACGGGCTGGCTCCGAGGGCCTCGAAGGTCCTGAGAGCGTCGAGCAGCCGATCGAGGCCTGCCCGGCGGTGGCCCGTCGCAAGCAGGAACCGGCCATGAGCTGCATCCAGCTCGGCTCGGTCGAGCACCGGGTCGTCGTCGCTCCACCCGGCGGTCGCGTCCGCGAAGCAGGACGCTGCCTCATCCGCTTCACCCCGGGCCGCCGCCAACCGCGCCGCGAGCCCGTCGGACCGGGCGGCGAGATCGAGCCGGCGCAGGCCGGCGGCGTCGCGGAGAGCGGCGATCTGCTCTCCGGCCACCTGGAGGTCGCCCAGGGCGATGAGCGACGCGATGAGCGGTGGCCACCACGCCATCGACGTCACCATCGGGATCGACGCTCCACCTCCGGCCGTGAGCGGCTGCAGGGCCGAGACGACCCCGCGGTGGTCGCCCTCAGCCCGCGAGACGGTGGCCCGCGCGATTGCCGTGGACACGACGGCTTCGATGGTGCCCAACGCCTCGGCCGACCGATCTGCCGCCGCGAGCTGCTCGGCCGCCTCGGTCCACCGCCCTCGGCCGCCGAGGACCCGGGCGAGGACGGCATGCACCTGGGCCTGCATCCACACGACCTCGTCGGCGGAGACGAATGCCTCGGCGAGTCGTGCGTGCCTGGTCGCCTCGTCCCAGTCGCCGGCCGTCAGCAGCACCTGGGCGAGCAGCATGTGGGCCCGCGGCAGTTGCGCGGCCGGGGCCCCGGCGCGGACGTTGGCGATGGCCACCCGGAGGTCCGCCATCGCCGCAGTCGTCCGACCGGCGTAGAAGCCGAGTGATCCCCTGGTGATCAACAGATCGCTGTCGACCATCGCCACGTCGGACGCGTCCTGCGGGAGGCGATCGGCGAGCACGTCCCGTCCGGCGACGGCGCCCTGACCGAACGCGGTACCTGCGGCGAGGCCGGTCCATGCCGCTCGCTCCCACAGCGCCTCGGCGGGCGCAGACGCCAGGACCAGGCCGGCGGCCGCCACCGCATCCTCACCTCGGCTCTCCTCGGTGGCGAGCTGGACCAAGCGTCCCCAGGCCTCCTCGACGACGTCGTGGGCGTCGGCTCCCGCCGTGGCGGCGTTCTCGAGGTGCCGGCGGGCGGAACCGGCGTGACCGGTGAGCAGGTCGAGCGTCCCGAGTACGAGATCGCGTCGGGCGCTCGGAAGGCACGCCTCGATCGCGTCGCGCTCGGCGGCAACCGACAGGGCCCGGCCCGAACGCAGCCGCCGACGGCAGCTCTCGAGGAACCGCAACTCGGTGGACGACCGCGTCGAGGCGAGTGTCGCAGACCAGGCCAGCAGCTGCGCCGCTTCCGCATCCGGCCGGTCGACGCTGGCAGCGGCGAGCTCATCGCTGAGCTCGTCGTCGACCCCGTCGGCCGCGGCGACGCGGTGGCCCAGGGCGCCCACTCCGCCCACGACCTCAGCGGCTCGTCGATGGAAGCGTTGGCGATCAGTCGGCCCGATGGTGCCGAGCACCGCCGTGCCGTAGAGGGGATGGGTGAACGCGATGGGGGTGCGCGCGTCCTGGGGCCACCACGTGACCAGGCCCGAGTAGAGCAGCTCCTCGAGCGCGTGCGTCGGCTTCTCCACCTGGGCGACCGACGCAGCCTCCGCGAGCGGGACCCGGGCGCCCAGGACCGCCAGCGCCCATGCCAGCCCGCGGGCCGCCGAATCGAGTCGCGTCAGACGATCCGAAATCGAGGCGGCGATCGACCGCGGGACGGGCAACCCACCCTCGTCGGCCAGCTCCGCTGCGGTCAGCTCGCGGACGACGGTGCACACGAGCAGGGCGTGACCATCGGTGTCCTCCCACAGCCGGGTTGCGGCGGCCGGCGAGAGGGCCACCCCCCGGGCGGCCGCGAGCATCGACACCTCGTCCGGTCCCAACGCACCGATCAGGACCCGGTCGCAAATCGTCGACGAGCCCGTGAACCGCGCCCACCCGTCTTCGACCGGCCCCTCCGGACGGCTGGTGATCACTATCGCCACCGCGTCACGGTCGAATCGGCGGCACGCGCCGAGCAGCGCGGACCTCGACTCCAGGTCGCTCCACTGCAAGTCCTCGATGAGCACGAGGACCGGCCCGTCGGCCTGGAGGTCCCCGAGGCGCTCGAGGATCGCCAGACCAGCGGCCACCTCGTTCTCCACGCGGGCCGAATCGGGCGCGAGATCACGGGCGAGACCGAGCGGCGACGGCATCGGTGACTCATAGACCTCCACGGACACCACCGTGAAACCTGCTGCGTCGCGAACCACCTGGTGGGCCAGAGCGGTCTTGCCCACGCCGGCATCACCTTCGATCCAGATCACACACGGATGCCCATCACGCACCTCCTGCAGACGGCGCCGCACGAGCTCGAGCTGGACGCGCCGCCCCACGAAGACGCTTGCCACATCCGTCGGGTCCACAGTCATCGGGGAAGTCTCCCACCCGGCTCGGCGCCAGCCTTCCTGTACGCCCACGGGGAATCGCCGGAAATTTCGGGCGACCACCACCCACTTTGGGGTGGGTATGTATAGAGAACGAGAAACCTCAGAGACGCTCCCGAGGAACTGCGCGGAAGACACACTCGACGAGGGCGCTCAGCGTCTCACCTCACACCCCGCCAGCAACGGCTGAACGCCGGCCACTCGCTCCACCGGCGAGCTGCTTGTCCATGCCTCTAGAAAGTGTCAGAGGGGGGACTTGTACC
>JBBRNQ010000191.1:0-6334 GCA_038230235.1 Actinomycetales bacterium | reverse complement strand
CCCGACCGTAGCGGGCGGCCCGACCGAACCGAGTTGTCTGACCGCACCGAGTTGTCCGACCGCACCGCACACGACCACGAGCTGCGAGGAACCCACCGATGACCGACCTGCAGAGCCCCGACACCCAGCTGGCCTTTCCCGACGGGTTCCTCTTCGGAGCGGCCACAGCGAGCTACCAGATCGAGGGCGCCGTGAGCGAGGACGGGCGCACTCCGTCGATCTGGGACACCTTCAGCCACACTCCCGGGAGGGTCCGCCACGGTGACACCGGAGATGTCGCCGCGGACCACTACCACCGGATGCCGCAGGACGTGGCGCTGATGAAGGAGCTCGGCCTGCGCTCATACCGCTTCTCCGTCTCGTGGTCGCGGGTGCAGCCCCACGGGTCAGGAGCGTTCAACCCCAAGGGGATCGACTTCTACGACCGGCTCGTCGACGAGCTGCTCGGCGCCGGGGTCGCCCCCGTCGTGACGCTCTACCACTGGGACCTGCCGCAGGAGCTCGAGGACGCGGGCGGCTGGGCCGAGCGCGCTACCGCCGAGGCCTTCGGCCCATATGCCGAGGCCGTCGCCGAAGCCCTCGGCGACCGTGTGCACACGTGGACCACGCTCAACGAACCCTGGTGCGCGGCCTACCTGGGCTATGCCTCCGGCGTGCACGCACCCGGACGCACCGACGGGGCTGCCGCCCTCGCCGCGGTGCACCACCTCAACCTCGCGCACGGCCTGGCCTGTCAGGCGGTGCGTTCCGTCCTGCCCCAGGCCCGGCTCTCGGTGACCCACAACCTGCACGTCATCCGGCCCGCCGACCCGCACTCGGCCGACGACCTCGACATCGTGCGGCGCATGGACGCCCTCGGCAACCGGGCCTTCCTCGAGCCGCAGCTCGAGGGGCGGCTGCCGCAGGACCTCGTCGCCGACACCGCGTCGGTGACCGACTGGGGCTTCGTACGCGACAGCGACCTCGAGACCATCCACCAGCCGCTCGACGTGCTGGGCGTCAACTACTACACGACGTCGGTGGTGCGGAAGTGGGACGGCATCTCACCGCGGGTGATGGAGGACGGGCACATGGTGAGCGAGCACGTGCCGTGGGTGGGGGTCGACGATGCTGACTTCGTGATCCCCGTGGGTCAACGTACAGAGATGGGCTGGCTGGTCGACCCCTCCGGGCTGACCGAGCTGCTGCTGCGGACGTCGAAGACCTACCCCGGGCTGCCCCTGATGGTGACCGAGAACGGCGCGGCCTTCGACGACGTCGTCGTCGGCGGCGGCGGCAGCAGCAGCGGCAGCGGCGCCGGTAGTGGCGGCGACGGTGACGGCGGGCGGCGGGTGCACGACTCTGAGCGAGTGGACTACGTACGACGCCACCTCGCCGCCGTGCGCGACGCCATCGACCGGGGCGCGGACGTGCGCGGCTACCAGCTGTGGTCGCTTCTCGACAACTTCGAGTGGGCCTGGGGATACGACCGCCGCTTCGGCATCACCCATGTCGACTACGCCACACAGGAACGCACCCTCAAGGACTCGGCCTTGTTCTACGCGGGCGTGATCCGGGCCAACAGTGGTGGCGCTGCCACGGCGGCCGTCGTGTAGCAGGATGGCCGTGTGGAGGCACACGGACACGTCGCAGTCATCGGCACCGGCGCCATGGGCGCGGGTATCGCCCAGGTCGCGGCGACGGCAGGGCACACGGTGCATCTCGTCGACGCTGTCGACGGTGCTGCGGAGCGGGCCCGGGCCGCCATCGTCAGCCGCCTCGACGACAGGGTCTCCCGGGGCCGGATGGAAGCCGCTGAGGCCGCCGAGGTCGTCTCTCGTCTGGCTGTCGTCGACGACGTCAGTGGCCTTCCCGAGTGCATGCTCGTCGTCGAGGCAGTGCGCGAGGACCTCGAGGTCAAGCGGGTCCTGTTCGGCGAGCTGGCGGCGAGCCAGCCGCCCACGACGGTCCTGGCCAGCAACACGTCGAGCATCGACATCGACGCCGTCGCCGAGGCGGTGGCCGAGCCGGAGCGTGTCATCGGCCTGCACTTCTTCAACCCGGCCCCGGCGATGGCCCTCGTCGAGGTGGTGGCCGGGCGGCGCAGCGCCGAGGCCTATCTGGCGTTCGGCTCGGATCTCGTGCGGGCGTGGGGCAAGACCCCCGTCCGGTGCGCCTCGACCCCCGGCTTTATCGTCAACCGGGTGGCCCGGCCCTTCTACGGGGAGGCCCATCGGCTGCTCGAGGCCGGCGTCGCCGACCCCGCCACCATCGACTCCGCCCTGCGAGGAGCGGGTTTCCGCCTCGGTCCGCTCGAGCTGACCGACCTCATCGGGCAGGACGTCAACCTCGCGGTCGGCACGAGTGTGTGGGAGCAGACCGATCGTGACCCCCGCTACGAACCCACCGCCCTGCAGCAGCAGCTTGTGGCCGATGGCCGACTGGGGCGCAAGAGCGGGCACGGCATCTACGCGTACTCCCCCGACGGAGAACTGGTGACCGACGAGCCCGACGAGCATTTGCTGCGCACGCTCGTCGGTGGACCTGTGGAGACCGACCCGGTCGCGCGGACCTTGGCCATGCTTGTCAACGAGGCCGTCGACCTCGTGTACCGGGGTGAAGCCAGCGCCGACGACGTCGATCTTGCGATGCGTCTGGGCGCCGGCTACCCCCGCGGCATCATCGACTGGGGGCACGAGATCGGCCTCCCTCTTATCGCACGCCAGATACGAGCGCTCGATGACGCGTTCCCCGGCGGTCGGTACCGACCCAGCCCCGGCCTGGATACCCCAGGCGTCCTGTCGCCCAGCCGCCCCTGAGCGCTGGGCCCGTCCGCCGGCTTTGGTGCGCCCGGCGGCCAGGCAGCGCGACAGCGCTGGGACGCGCCGTGCCGGTTGGGACGCGCCATACCGGCTGGGACGCGCCATACCGGCTGGGACGCGCCGTGCCGGTTGGGACGCCCCTCACCCGTTAGGACGCGCCATACCGGCTGGGACGCCCCACACCGGTTGGCATGCGCCGTACCGGCTGGGAAGGTGCCACGCTCCTGGCTGTCACCGTCGCTGCAGCCGCGGATGCGCGACGCAACGCCACGTCGCCCTGGCCACGCCCGTTGTCAGGGTGGGTAGCCCTGCATGGGGGCACCGCCACTCGGGGGATGACCGACCGGAGCGGGGTAGCGACCCAGGAACCGGACGAAGTGGGGCCAGGTGATGAAGCGGGTCCACGACCAGACCGGTCGCAGCACCCACGGTGTGCGCGGATGTCGCGCCGTCCACAATCGGTGCGGCACCTTCAGGGGATAGACGTGAAGGTGCGCCGGCGGGCGACGACCAGCGGCGTCGAGCACCTGCTCCTGGGCCACCCGCTCACGCCAGAAGGCGACGATGGCCGCCGCCTCGGGGTCTCGCGGACACGGCGGGTCCTCCGGCTCGCACGCGGAGGGCTCCCGCCGATCGACCAGGGTCATCTCGAACCCCAGCTGATCCAGCACCTGCCGGACGAGCTCCAGGGACCCACCCAGGACGCCCTTCTCCAGCCTCCCGACCGTCGACTTGCCCACCCCCAGCTCGCGCGCGAGATCTCGCTGGCTCAACCCACCCGCGTACCGCACCGCACGCAGCGCATCCCCCAGGACGGCGGCAAAGGACGGGGACTCGGGCATGCTGACGAGTCTCTCCTCAAGACCTTCTTCCGCATGATCCTCCGACCTTGCCCCTGTGGACGAAGCATCCCCTCTCGAGGATTGTGGACAAGAGAACCCCCTGGCGCCCCGACTCAGGACGAGACGCCATGAGAACACGAACCACACCCACGTCGCACGACCACTGTGCCGTGCCCCGCCTCAAGGGGCACGGCACAGTGGCTGGATCGCGCGAGGTCACGCTGCGGTCGGGGGGAGGACCTGCCTCCGCCGGGGTCAGGGTGAGCGGCCTCTCCAGGGGTTCAGCAGGCGCCGAAGGCCTGGGTCACCAGCTCAACGAAGAGCTCCTGCTCGTCGACGTCGAGACCGCGGGACCGAAACCACGTGCACACGTTGTGACAGTCGCGCAGGAGGAATTCCTGGCCGGCGGGGTTGGCGACGACGTCGACGACTTGAGGCATGTCAATGATGACGAGGCGTTCACCGGCGGTGAGGATGTTGTACGGCGAGAGGTCCCCGTGGGCCGCGCCCATTCCCGCCAGGAGAGCCATCGCATCACGCAGCTGTTCGAAGTAGGCGCGAAGCAGCCCGGGCTCGGGGCGCGTCTGGGCGAGTCGTGGTGCCGGGCTGCCGTCCGGGGCAACGATGAGCTCCATCAGGATCTCGGTCCCGTCGATCTGCACGGGGTACGGCACCGGTACTCCGACCTCCCAGCAGCGTCCGAGGAAGTCCCACTCCGCCAACGCCCACTGGCCGGCTGCGACGGTGCGACCGTAGGCCGTCCCCTTGGCGATCGCCCGGGCATCGCGCGAGCGGCGCACCCGCCGGCCCTCCGTGTAGGTGGCGGCCCGGTGGAACTGGCGGTGCTCGTCGTCTCGGTACCGCTTGGCGGCGAGGACGACACCAGGACTCGCTCCGGGGACAGCCCGCTCAACCAGGAAGACATCTGCCTCCTTGCCGGTCTTGAGCACCCCCAGCTCCGTGTCGACAGCCGCACGGTCGGTGACCAGCCAGGAGGGCCAAGGCTTCGGGCCGCGACTCAAGGGCTCGACGTCCCAGTAGGTCGTGAAGCGCTGGCCCTCCCGGAGCTCGTCCAGGTGGTGGTAGTCGAACGTGAATTGGGAGTCCAGCTGAGGAGTCAGCGGCCCCGCCGACCCCAGCGGGCCCCGATCCAGCCGAGCCGTATCGAGCTGGGCCGGATCGGCATGCACGAGGTCATCTGGAGCGGGACTGGTCGGTGTGGACTCGGCCTGTGCAGGATGTGGGGGATCGGGGTGTGCGGAATCTGCGACTGACGGATCATCGAATCCAGCAGCGAGTGCGGTATCCGCGAGTGCCGGATCAGGGGTTGGCTCAGAGGGCGCCGGATCAGAGGGTTCGGGATTGGGCAGTGCGCGCTCGGCTGCGCTGCGGTCAGCCGACCGGCTGACAGTGGGGGTCGTGCGGGTGGTACCTGCGGTCATAGCAAGGGCTCCGGTGTGAGAGGGGGTCGGCGGGCAGGCCGAGGACAGCGATCGGCATGTCAGGGCTCCTCTCATCGGGCCGGGCGGACGCCCAGCGAGCTCGGTCCATCGTGCAGAGCGCCGAACCGTCTGCGCAACCGCTTTTCGGTCACGGTGTCGGTTACCGGTGCCGGTGTCGGTGTCGGTCACAGATGGCGGTGCCGGTGCCGGTGTCGACCCCGACTCGGCGGACTCAGCCGGTCGGGCGGATGGGCACGGGTACGACTCGGCCGCACGACGGTGCGCGGCGGTGCGCGGCGTCTCCCCGAGCTGGTCAGCTCGGCTGCTTGACCGAGCGCACGGCGTCGCACACTGCGGCCAGAGCCAGGATCCGCACGACGTCGATGTCGGCCTCGATCTGCCCAGTGGCGGCGGCGATGAAGGCGTCTCCGTCGTATCGCGTGTGTGGTGGCGTGACCGCCCGTGCCAAACCGTCGTGCGCACCCTGCGCGACGACGTGGCAGCCGACCTTGTCGAGACGCGCGTTCGTCACGACGACCCCGATCGTCGTATGGAGCCGCTGTCCCTTCCCGCCGTCGCCCAGGTCAGAACCCGGCCGACCAGCACCCGCGGCACCCGCGGCTCCTGCCGCACTCGAGGCTCCTAGCGGACCCGCGGCTCCAGCCGCTCCTGCCGCTCCTGCCGCTCCTGCCGTACCTGCGAGACCGAAGCGCTGCTGCAGCCGCTCCACCGCCGCGAAAGAGGTCCCCGACAACCCGTCATCCACGTCACCAAAGGCGTTGACAGCCACCAGCGCCCAGACCACGACCTCTCCGAGACGCCCTGCACCGTGCCCCAGGCCCCCGGGCGAACGGCCCGTCGGGCCACGCCACTGACCCACGTGGGCCCCGGTCCCGGCACCGACGGGGCCGGACAGCTCGGCGTCGTCGGTCACTGCGGACGCGGCGGCGTACCCGTGCTCGGCCGTGGGTCGCGCTCGCGGGTCGCCTACCGCGAGGTCGAACAGGGCCAGTGCGGGCACGATCGGGACCCGACCCGCGGGCGTGGGCACCCCGCGGCCGAGCTCCTCGTAGCGACGCATCACCCCGTCGGCCGCGGCCAGCCCGAAGGCCGATCCACCGGTGAGCAGCACGGCATCGACCTGGGTGACGGACTTGTCCGGCTCCAGGACGGTCAGCTCACGTGACGCGGGCGCACCTCCACGGCACTCGTACGACGCCGTCGTCCCGGCCGGCAGCTCGACGACCGT
>JBBRNQ010000190.1:0-6583 GCA_038230235.1 Actinomycetales bacterium | reverse complement strand
TCGGCCTCCCGAGGGGTGGCGCACCGGGCGCCGAGCGACTCCATCCGGCGCACCACCTCGGGTTCGGCCCGGGCGAGGGCGAGCCCGCGGCGCACGAGCACGTGCGGGCGCTTGCGCCGCTCTGCCAGGTCGCGCACCAGGCGCAGCACGAAGGTCACCCACCGCCCCCGACGCACGCACCAGGCCGTATGGAGCAGCCCCGCCTCGCGCAGGGCGGCGATGACCTCGGCGGCGAAGATGCCCTCGGCGACGACGAGGGCGCCGTCCGGCAGCTGCACGGTGTCGCCGCCGACCCGTCGCGACGTGGCGATGTCGTAGGTCGGCACCGGCGCCCGGCCGCTCTGCACCAGCTGGGTGAGGGCGGCCACGGCGGCGTCACCGTGCCACGACGCCGGGTCGTCCCAGTCGACCAGCCGGGTGCCGCCGCCGAGGTCGACCATCGGGAGCGCCGGGTCGTCGCCGTCGCGGTAGAAGTTGTCGAGCTGCACGACCGGCCACCCGTGGGCAGCGTGCAGCCGCGCGGCGAGTCGCGACTTGCCGGACCCCGAGGGGCCGGCCAGGACGACGACCCGGGCGGCCCCGCCCTGGCCCGGAGCGGTGGTTGCGCCCTGCGACCCGGGACGCTCACGTGCCAGCACGGTCACCGGCCCTTGGGGTGCCAGACGGTCTTGGTCTCGAGGAAGGCGCGCACCCTGGTCAGGCCGGGGTCGTCGCCCCAGTCGGGCTCGACGGCGGACGGGCCGGTGCCGCCTGGGCGGAGGACGCGCTTGAGGTTGTCGGCAGCCGCAGCCTCGAGGTCGCCCCACACCACGCCGACGGCGTCGGCCGCCCCGGCGAGGTCGACGGCGTCGACGTCGCGGTGCGACGCCAGCGTGGGGGCCAGCTCGGCGGTGCGCCCGGTGACGAGGTTGACGACACCCCCGGGCACGTCACTGGTGGCGAGGCACTCGGCGAGAGTGACTGCGGGCAGCGGACGCTCCTCGCTGGTGGCGACGACGACGGTGTTGCCCGAGCAGATCGCCGGCGCGATGACGCTGACCAGCCCGAGGAGTGACGAGCCTTGCGGGGCGAGGATGCCCACGACCCCGGTGGGTTCGGGGGCACTGATGTCGAAGTAGGGCCCGGCCACCGGGTTGAGCCCACCCAGCACCTGGGCCAGCTTGTCGGTCCACCCGGCGTACCAGACCCAGCGGTCGATGCTCGCCGACACGGCGACCCGGGCGCGGGCCGGGGTCAGGCCTTCTGCGTCCGAGACCTCGGCGGCGAGCTGTTCGGCCCGCCCCTCCATGACCTCGGCGACGCGGTAGAGCACCTGCCCGCGGTTGTAAGCCGTGGCGCCGGCCCAGCCGGAGAACGCACCCCGGGCGGCGACGACGGCGTCGCGCACGTCCTTGCGCGAGCCCTGGGCGGCGTTGGCGAGGAACCGGGGAGCGCGGCGGGCGGCCTGAGCCGAGTGCACGGCGTACGCACGCCCGGACTCGCTTCTCGGGAAGCCACCACCGATGTAGAGCTTGTAGGTCTTGCGCACGTCGACGCGCGAGTCCGCCTGTCGCGCAGCTGTTCTGGTGGGGGTGCTCATGCCTGGTCTCCGGTCGTGACGTAGCCCTCGAGCCCGTGACGGCCGCCCTCGCGGCCGTAGCCCGACTCCTTGTAGCCACCGAAGGGTGACGTCGGGTCGAAGCGGTTGAAGGTGTTGGCCCACACGACCCCCGCACGCAGCTGGTCGGCGGTCCAGAGGATGAGCGACCCCTTCTCGCTCCACACCCCCGCCGACAGCCCGTATGGAGTGTTGTTGGCCTTCGCGACCGCCTCCTGCGGCGTGCGGAAGGTGAGCACCGAGAGGACCGGGCCGAAGACCTCCTGCTGCGCGATCGTGTGGGCCTGGGCGACACCGGTGAACACCGTTGGGGGAAACCAGAACCCGCGCGACGGCAGCTCGCAGGCCGGGCTCCACCGCTCGGCGCCCTCGCGCTCACCGATGTCGGAGAGCTCGCGGATGCGCTGCAGCTGGGCGGCGGAGTTGATCGCGCCGAGGTCGGTGTTCTTGTCGAGCGGGTCGCCGACGCGCAGGGTCGTCAGGCGCCGCTTGAGGCGTCGGACGACCTCGTCGGCCACGGACTCCTGCACCAGCAGCCGCGATCCGGCGCAGCAGACGTGGCCCTGGTTGAAGAAGATGCCCGTGACGATGCCCTCGACCGCCTGGTCGATGGGCGCGTCGTCGTAGACGATGTTGGCGGCCTTGCCGCCGAGCTCGAGGGTGGCCCGCTTGCGGGTGCCGGCGATCGAGCGGGCGATCTGTCGGCCGACCGAGGTCGAGCCGGTGAAGGCGACCTTGTCGATGCCCGGGTGCTCGACCAGGGCCTGACCAGTCGCGCCGGCACCGGTGACGATGTTGACGACTCCTGCTGGCAGATCGGCCTGCTGGCAGATCTCGGCGAAGAGCAGGGCCGTCAGGGGGGTCGTCTCGGCCGGCTTGAGGACGACCGTGTTGCCGCAGGCGAGGGCCGGTGCGATCTTCCACGCGAGCATCAGCAGCGGGAAGTTCCACGGGATGACCTGGCCGACCACACCGACGGGTCGCGGGTCGGTGCCCAGCCCGGCGTAGCCCAGCTTGTCGGCCCACCCCGCGTGGTAGAAGAAGTGTGCCGCGGCCAGGGGCACGTCGACGTCGCGCGACTCCTTGATCGGCTTGCCGTTGTCGAGGGTCTCGAGCACAGCGAGCTCACGGGCGCGCTCCTGGATGAGGCGCGCGATGCGGAAGAGGTACTTCCCGCGGTCGGCGCCGGACATGCGGCCCCATACCCCGCGGTAGGCCGCTCGGGCGGCTCGCACGGCGCGGTCGACGTCGGCGGCGCTGCCCTCGGTGACCTCGGCCAGCACCTCCTCGGTGGCGGGGCTGATGGTCGTGAAGGTGCCTCCGTCCTGGCCCTCGACGAACTCGCCGCCGATGAAGAGCCCGTAGGAGGACTGCAGGTCGACGACGGCCCGTGACTCCGGTGCTGGTGCGTACTCGAGCTTGCCCATGGTTCTGGTGAGTCCTTGCGTCTGGTCAGTCTGGTCGTCGGGTCGGTCTGGTCGTCGAGTCGGTCGGGTCAGTCGGTCGAGACGTCGTCGGTGCCGGTGTAGACCCCGGTCGTGAGCTTGCGCCGCTGCCGCAGCAGGTCGGTGAGCAGACCCGAGGCGCCGAAGCGGAACCACGCGGGGTCGAGCCAGTCGTCGCCGGCGACCTCGCTCACGGTGACGAGGTACTTCATCGCGTCCTTGGTGGTGCGGATGCCGCCGGCCGGCTTGACGCCCACCTGGGTGCCGGTGAGGTCTCGCCAGTCGCGCACGGCCTCCAGCATCACGAGGGTGACCGGCAGGGTGGCCGCGGGGGAGATCTTGCCGGTGGAGGTCTTGATGAAGTCGCCGCCGGCGAGCATCGCGAGGTAGGAGGCCCGGCGCACGTTGTCGTAGGTCACGAGCTCGCCGGTCTCGAGGATGACCTTGAGGTGGGCGGCGGTGCCGTCGTCCCGCACGCACGCCTGCTTCACCGCGGCGATCTCGTGGAAGACGTCGAGGTAGCGGCCCGACAGGAACGCCCCGCGGTCGATCACCATGTCGATCTCGTCGGCGCCCGCGCGCACGGCGTCGCGGGTGTCGGCGAGCTTGACCGGCATGCTGGCGCGCCCCGACGGGAAGGCGGTGGCGACGGCGGCGACGTGGATACCGCTGTCCTGCAGGGCTTCCCGTGCGGTGGAGACCATGTCGCCGTAGACGCAGACGGCTGCCGGTCGGGGCGTGGCCGGGTCGCCCGGGTCGGGGACGAGGGCCTTGGCGCACAACGAGCGCACCTTGCCGTGCGTGTCGTTGCCCTCGAGGGTCGTCAGGTCGATCATCGAGATCGCCGTGTCGATGGCCCAGGCCTTGGCGGTGGTCTTCAGCGACCGGGTGCCGAGCCCCGCGGCGCGGGCCTCGCAGCCGACCTGGTCGACTCCGGGGAGGCCTCGCAGCCAGCTGGTGAGGGCGGCGCCGGTGAGTCGGGAGACCCCGAGCACGTCGCGCGCGGTGGCGGTCGCGTCGCTGCGCGCAGGAGCGGGGGCGTCGCCCCTGACGGTGGTGGACACCCGCCGAGTCTAGTGCGCGTGCGACGATGATCTCCGACGGCACGAGGACCGCGCACCACCCCGGCACCGCTCCCGCACCCTCCTCGACATTTCTTTCGACACCCCTTCGACGCCCCTTGGACACCGCGATGGAAGAGACCAGCATGGCCAGCCCCACAGCCTCGACCCAGGCGTTGCGGACGCTGCGCCAACGCGGCTCCATCCTGCTCGGCGCCACCGCGATGGCGGCGGGTTTCGGCCTCGCGCTGTGGTCGGTCGCCGGGGGTGAGCCGTCGGCGCTGTTCATCGGGTCGATGCTCCTGCTGGGCAGTGCGGGGTGGGTGTTCTTCGTGCGCCCCGCCCTCGTCATCACGCTGCACGGGGTGCACGTGCACAACCCGCTGCGGCGCACGGTCGTGCCGTGGTCGCAGGTCGCTGACGTCGGCCGCCGGTGGAACCTCGAGATCTACCACGGCGAGCGACGCACCGCCGCCTGGGCGATCGCCTCGCACATCGAGCGTCCCCGCCCCTCGGGGCTGCTCAACGTGGTCAGCGGCCGCCTCAAGGGTGACGACACGGCGCCCCCGCCCCCGAAGGGGGTGACCGTGCAGTCGGCGGCGCAGTCGGTCGAGATCGCCAAGCAGGAGTGGACCGAGATGGTGCTCGACCGCCGACCCGAGGTCTCCACCGACGGTGAGGTCGAGCGGTCCTGGGACTGGGTCGACGTCGCCGCCCTCGGGGTGCCGCTGCTGGTCGTCGTGCTGGGGCTCGTGGTCTGAGCCGGACCCGACCTGCGGCCACGACAGGGAGGTCGTCCCCAGTGATGAACCCTTTTGGCGCGATCTGAGCGAGAATAGGGGCTATGTCAAAGACGCCACACGACAACCCGGACCAGCTGGCGAGGGTTCAGCTCATCCTCCTGCCCGGAGAGCTCATCGTCGCCGTGTACGAAGGGATGGGGGGCAGCACCGGGATGGTCGCCCTCACCGACCGGCGGGTCATCGTGCAGGACGACAGCTTCGTCGGCGGCAAGTCCGGCATCACGAGCATCCCCTTCCCCCGCATCCAGAGCGTCTCGTTCATCCTCGACCGGGCCACCGCGGGCCGGTCGGCGTCGAGCTCTGTGGTCTCGATCCAGCTCCCCGGCCAGGCCTACGAGATCCAGTTCCGCGGCGAGGAGCAGGCGCGGCACACACACGATGTCGTCCTCACCCACCTCGTGCACGTCGCCCCGGTCCCGCACCGCTAGTCGGCGGGTCGTCGACCGCGGCGCGCCGACCACCCACCTCAGGCGGGGACCAGCAGGGCGTCCGTATGGAGCGCCGCCAGCGGCCCGTCGAGGGTCGCGAGGACGCCCTCCCGAAACCGGGTGAGACTGATCAGGTAGGCGTCAGTGACCCGTCGGTGGCCCCGTACGGCCGCGAGGTCCGCGTTCTCGAGGGCGATGAGCACGTCGGCGTCGAGCAGGTCGGCGGTCACTCCTCGACCAGCGTGTCACTCATCGTCGAGGGCGGACGTCACCTCGGCCGAGGTGGCCCGGCGCTCGACCGACAGCACCGGGAGCCGCGTACGGTCGTCGATGCCGAGGCTCACCGGGTGTCGAGCTGGGCGAGGCCGCGAGAGGTGAGATCAGCGATGACGAAGGAGAGCCAGTCGCCCCGCTCGGCTGCGAGCTCCAGGGCACGCCGAAGCACTGACGGGGGGAGGTCGACGGTGGTGCGCATGCGTCATCGTAGGTGAGGCACACGTGATGCAGACGAGCTCGCCCTACCTATCGGACGCCCACCGGCGACACGGCTCACCCGGCTCACACCGCGCAGGAGTCCCCTTCACAGGCGCCCGCCTCGGACGCGCCACCGGCGGGAGCCCCGGACCCGGCCAGCACCGTCAGCGGGGCACGCTCCACCCAGGCCCGCTCGAGCGCCTCGAGCACGACGGCGGAGGGTTGCGCTCCCGAGATGCCGTACTTCCCGTCGATGACGAAGAACGGGACCCCGTTGATGCCGTAGGCCCGGGCCTGCGCCTCGTCGGCGCGGACCGCGTCGGCGTACTGGTCGGACGTGAGGACCGCGTCCACCGCGTCGGCGGGTAGCCCGACCTCGACGGCGTGGGTGCGCAGGGCGGCGTGGTCCGACGCCGGCGAACCCTCGCTGAACGTGCCGTGGTCGAGGCGCTCCTTGAGGGCGTCCTGGCGGCCGTGCTCGCGCGCGAGGTGCAGCAGCCGGTGGGCGTCGAAGGTGTTGCCCGGGCGGGCCAGCTCGAAGTGGAAGTCGAGCCCTTCTTCGGCCGCAGTCTGCGTCATCCCGTCGAGCATGGTCTGCGCCTGCTCCACGGGCATGCCGTACTTCGACGCGAGCTTCTCGGCGTAGTGGCCCTGCTCTGCCCCGCTCGGCGGCGCCGTCGGGTCGAGCTCGAAGCTGCGCCACACGAGCTCGACGTCGTCGCGGTGGTCGAAGCCCGCCAGGGCCCGCTCGAGCGCCTCGAGCACGACGGCGGAG
>JBBRNQ010000189.1:0-6616 GCA_038230235.1 Actinomycetales bacterium | reverse complement strand
CGTGGCGGGCGGTGTCGCGCACGATGCGCACGACCCGGGTCTCCGCCTTGCCGTACTGGTTGGGGCCGAGCACGATCTCACTCATGCGGGCAGGGTAGCGGGGCCCGGATGTCCACCGTGTGAACCGCACGGTACGGCAGTGCCCGCGTGGCGGTGCGCCCGGACCGCGTCGGCCCCGTAGCGTTCCAGCACGTGAAGCTCGTCCTCCTCGGAGCGTGGGTCGCCCTCGTCGTCGGGCTGTTCGGCACCCGCTCGTTCATCCGTCTCGCGACGCGGCGGGGGTGGGGCCAGTTCGTGCGCGACGACGGCCCGACGAGCCACCACAGCAAGCACGGCACGCCCCAGATGGGCGGCATCGTCATCATCGGGGCCACTGTGCTCGGGTACGCGATGGCGCACCTGCTCACCTGGGACCCCCCGACCGTCTCCGGCCTGCTCGTGCTCTACCTCATGGCCGGCATCGGGTTCGTCGGCTTCCTCGACGACTGGACCAAGATCACCCACGAGCGCTCGCTCGGCCTGCGGTCGGCGTCCAAGCTCGTCGGTCAGACCGTCGTCGCGGTCGTCTTCGCGGTGCTCGCCACGCGGTTCTCCCGCGGCGGCATCACCCCGGCGAGCTACCGCATCTCCTTCGTGCGCGACACATGGATCGACCTCGCCTTCGCCGGCACGGTGGTCGGGGTGATTCTCTTCGTGCTCTGGGCCAACCTCATGGTCACCGGGGCCAGCAACGGAGTGAACCTCACCGACGGGCTCGACGGCCAGGCCGCCGGGGCCTGCGCGATGGTGTTCGGCGCCTACGTGCTGATCGGCGTGTGGCAGTTCAACCAGAGCTGCCGGTCGGTCTCGTCGTCGAGCTGCTACGACGTGCGCGACCCGCTCGACCTGGCGGTGGTCGCCGCCTGCGTTGCGGGAGCGTGCGTCGGCTTCCTGTGGTGGAACGCCTCCCCAGCCCGCATCTTCATGGGCGACACCGGCTCGCTCGGGCTCGGCGGCGCGCTCGCCGGCCTGGCGATCATGACCCGCACCGAGCTGCTGATGGTCATCCTGGGCGGGCTCTTCGTGATGGAGACGGTCTCGGTGATGCTGCAGGTGGGGTGGTTCAAGGTGACCAAGCGGCGCTACGGCGTCGGCCGCCGGTTCTTCCGGATCGCGCCGATCCACCACCACTTCGAGATGCTCGGCTGGGAGCAGATCACCGTGACGATCCGCTTCTGGATCATCTGCGGGGTGTGCGTCGCCGCGGGTCTGGGCGTGTTCTACGCCGAGTGGGTCGTCGGAGGCTGAGCCGGAGCCCCCGGTGTGGGCGCGGCATCAGGCGGCATGTGCCCCCGGATGCGCGCCCGCCCGCCTGGCCCCGTGCGTACGACGGCACCTGCCCGCGTATGCCGCTGGGCCTGGCCGTGGAGCCGGTGCCACGATGGCCCCATGACGACCCGTGCCGCCGGACGTGCCACCGTCACGGCCGACGAGGCGGCCGGGCTGCTCGGCGTCCGGCTCCAGACGGTCTACGCCTACGTCAGCCGCGGCCTGCTCTCGCGGACCCATCTGCGTGACGGTGCCGGGCACAGGGTCTCCGGCTTCGACCGCGACGAGGTGCTGCGGCTCGTCCGGGAGCGGGCCCGGCGCCGCACCGGGTCACTCGACCTCTTCGTCGAGACCGACGTGACGTTGCTCGACCCCAAGGGGCGGCTGGCCTTCCGCGGGGTGTCGGTGGAGACGCTCCTGGGGTGCCGTTTCGAAGACGTCGCCGAGCTGCTGTGGTCGGCCGACGGCCGGTTGGTCGAGGCCGCGGTCTGGGGGCTCGACGACGCGCCGCGCGAGCTGGTCGAGCGCGTCACTGCCGCCCTGCCACCCGGGAGCACGGACACCGACCGACTGCGGGTGGCCGTCCTGGCTCTGGCGGGCTCCGACCCCGACCGGCACGACCTCGGGCGGGAGCACGTGGCGTCGGTCGGGCGGCTCGCCGTCCAGGCGGGGGTCGCTGCACTGCCCCTGCGGCAGGACGCCGTACTGGACGGCGCGATCGAGGCGCGGCTCTGGCCGCGACTCACGGTGCGGCCCCCCACCCCAGACGGGCTCGAGGCGCTGCGGACGTCGCTCGTGCTGCTCGTCGACCACGAGCTCGCCGCGTCGACGATGGCGGTGCGGGTGGCGGCGGGCACGGGCGCCGACCCCTGGCTGCTCCTGCTCACCGGCCTCTCCGCCCTCGGGGGTCCGCTGCACGGGCGAGCCAGCGTGCTGGTCGGCGAGCTGCTGGCCGCGCGGGCGGCGGGTGAGGACACGTCGTACGGCGACTCGCCGCCGCCGGGCTTCGGGCACTCCGTCTACGTCGACGCCGACCCACGGGCCGAGGCGTTGCTCGACCGGGTCGCCCGGCTCGACCCGGTGGGTTGGCCGGTCGTCGAGCAGCTGCTGCTCGACGTGAGCGCGTCGCACCAGCTCAGCCCCAACGTCGACCTGGGGCTCGCCGCTCTCGGGCGCGCGCTCGGGTTCGTGGCCGGGGCCGGGGAGACGGTCTTCGCGCTCGCGCGGATGGTTGGCTGGCTCGCCCACGGGCTGGAGGAGGGCCCGCACGGCATACGCTTCCGAGCCCGGGCGGTCTACACGGGCGACCGCTGAGGAGGCCTGCCGTGGCCCCGGTTCTGACGGTGGGGGGCCTGTGGCCGGTTGATCGGGCGGGTAGCTCGCCTGGCGGTGTGTCGCTGGGGCGGCGGGTGTCGGATGGTGCGTCGTCAGGGGGTGCGCTGTCAGGCGGCGAGGTCGTGGGCGGTGCGGGGGTGGGTGGTGTAGGTGCGGCCGTGGGGGGTGGTCCAGGTGCAGGTGCCGTCGGGGGTCATGGTCAGTGTCCAGCCGGCGTGGTGCTTGAAGGTGTGGTGCTTGCGGCAGAGGCAGGCGAGGTTGGTGGCGGTGGTGGGGCCGTGGGGGAACGCCAGGACGTGGTCGAGGTCGGTGCGGGTGGCGTCGGTGGTGCAGCCGGGGAAGCGGCAGTGGCCGTCGCGGGTGCGGATGGTGCGGGCGAGGGCGGCGCCGGGTCGGTTGGGGGTGGGGTCGTGTCCGGTGAGGGTGCCGGTGGTGGGGTCGTGTCCGGCGAGGCGGAGGCGGGTGTCGGGGTGGGCGAGCCACGCGGTGACCGCGGTGTTGAGGATGATCCCGACGCGGGGGTGGCGGACCCCGATCAGGCAGGTGGTGGGGTCGGGGGTGGGTGTCGTGAGTGGGGGACGGTTGAATGCGAGCCAGTTCGGGGTGTCGTCGAGGGGGTCGGCGAACAGGTCTTCGAGGGGGTCGAGGAAGACGTCACCGAGCGGTTCGGGCCTGTCGTGCTCAGGGTGGGCGTGGGAGTTGGCATCGGGGTCGGGGTCGGGGTCGGGGTCGGGCGCGAGGTCGGGGTGGGCGTCGGTGTTGGGGTCCAGGGCGCCGAGGTGGGTGTCGAGGGGGGTGAGGGTTTCGACGCCGATCCGGACGCCGTTGGCGACGATCAGGTGCAGGTGACGTTCGTAGGCCGTGTCGGTGGGCGGTGGTGGGGCGCAGGTGGTGCAGGTCGCGTCGGGGTCGTCGGCGGTAGGGCACCTGGAGGCGGGGCGGGTGCCGGGGCGGATGGTGACCCCGGTGGATGGCGCGGTCCTCGCGGTCGGATCGGTCGGTGCGGTCGGATCGCGCTCGAGGGCTCCGGTGCTATCCACCCGGACGTCACCCTCGAGCTCGCGGTGCACGGTGAGAGCGGTGTCGGGGGTGTAGGGCACGAGGAGCTCGATGTGGGTGCGGATGGTGGCCTGGGCGAGGATCAGGTCGGCCATGGCGTCGGCGCGGGCCTGCCCGATGAGCAGGCCGGGGGTGGCGGCGGCGTACTGCGAGGCGAGGGCGTCGACCGCGGCCCAGGCTTGGAGGGAGGTGTCGGCGGGCAGGACCGCGGACCAGGCCGAGACGCCGGGGTCGCTGCCGGGCCGGACCCGCACGTGGCGCTTGTCGAGGGCGGCCTGGGCGCGGGCGGCGGCGGCGTCGGGGTCGACGCGGACTGCGGCCGCGGCGGCGCGGCGGTGGACCGAGCCGGGGGTCAGGTCCGTCAGCGGGGTCCGGACCCGCCCGGCCACGGCCAGGACTTCCCGGTCGAACGCGTCGCGTAGGTCCGGGGCGACGAGGGCTCCTTCGGCGGCGACCGCGCCTGCCCGGTGCAGGTCGAGCCGCCCGGCGCGGACCAGGGCGAACGTCGCGGGCAGGTCGTTGACCAGCACCCGGACCTGTTTCAGGTGCTGGCCCGTGGTGCGGGGCGTCAGGTGCAGCACCGGCGCGAGGGTCGCCTCCACGATGTCGGCCGCCTTCGCCGCGGCCTGCGCCGCGCCGACGAGAGCCACCGTCTCCCCGCGCTGCCGCGCCTCCTCCCGCGCCTCCTCCCGCGCCCGGGACAGCTCCTCGCCGGTCCGCCTCGCGACCGCTTCGACCGCGAGCGCGGACACCGCCGACAGGGCCGCGGACGCGGCTGTGACGACCTCGAGCACCGCGACGGCGTCCGAGAGGTCCAACCCCAGCACGCCTGCGTCGTCGAGCTCTTCGAGGTCGGTCACGAGCGCCAGGGGTGACACGGATCCCTCCGTTACCCCGGCTGCGGCCGCACCCCATTCGAACATATGTCCAGTCTAGGCGTCACCACTCTCGCGTTCAAGGGACAATCCCGGCTGTGGACGACTGGGTAGACCCGTCGCGATTGGCGCAACTCCTGCGCGCGGCGCTGGGCCCGGCGCTGGGCCCGGAGCTCGGCCCGGAGCTCGGCCCGTGGCCCGGGTCCGGGCCGGGACCTGGGCCGGGAGCAGCCGCAGGCCGCCGCACGGGCGAGATACGGCGAGATCCCTCGGGACCGGTCCCGTGTCAGCTGCACTGCCCGCGCCGCCGCCCGGGGTGGGGGGCTCAGCTCGACCCGAGCCCGGCCGCGAGCACCGAACGGGCTGGTGCGACGGGCTGGTGCGACGACTCCGCTCACCACCTCCCCGCGGCCTCAGCGGGCGGCGAGCGGTGGGACCGGTTGGGGCGGGGGCGGGCCGACGTAGGCGGCGCTGGGGCGGATGATCTTGCGCTCCCGAGCCTGCTCGAGCACCTGGGCCGTCCACCCGATCACCCGGCTGACGGCGAACGTCGGGCTGAAGAGATCGCGGGGCAGGCCGCACTCGTGCATCACCACGCCGGCATAGAACTCGACGTTGGCCCGCAGCACCCGGTCGGGGCGGTGGGCCGCCAGCGCGGCGTCGATCGCCCGCTCGGCTGCGACCGCGAGCTCGACGAGGGGCCCACCCAGCTCCAGCGCCGTCTCGCGCAGCAGCTCGGATCGGGGGTCGGGCCCGACGTAGACCGCGTGCCCGAAGCCCATGATGCGCCGGCCCGCGGCGAGCTGGGCGTCGGCCCACGGGCGGGCGTTCGTCGGGGTGCCGATCGCGTCGAGGGCGTCGAGCGCGCGGCTCGGCGCGCCACCGTGCAGCGGACCGGACAACGCGCCCAGCGCCGCCACGACGCACGCCGCGGCGTCGGCCCCGGTCGAGGCGACGACGCGGGCGGTGAAGGTCGAGGCGTTGAAGCCGTGGTCGACGGTCAGGCACAGGTAGCGCTCGAGGGCGCGGACGGCGCGGTCGCTCGGCTCCTCACCCGTGACGAGCCACAGGTGGTTGGCCGTGTGGCCGAGATCGGCGCGAGGGGCGAGTGGGGCGAGGCCCTGCGACCGCCGCCACGCGCCGGCCACCAGCACCGGCACCAGGGCCGCGACCCTGATGGCGTCGCGCTCGCGCTCCTGCTCGTCGAGGTCCCACAGCGGCCGGAGGCCGAGCAGGCCGCCCGCGGCGGAGATCGCCGTACGCAAGGCAGTCATCGGCTCTCGCGCTGACCCGACGGCGACCTCCCAGAGGCCCTCGGAGATGGCCTCTGGGAGGTCGCGGGCGGCGGCCAGCTCGGCGCGGAAGCCGTCGAGCTGCGAGGAGCTCGGGAGGTGCCCGCGCAGGAGCAGGTGCCACACCTCCTCGAGCGAGCTGGAGCGGGCGAGGTCGACGGCCGAGTACTGCCGGTAGTGGTAGAACCCCTCCTCGCCGCGCACGTCGCCGAGAGTCGTCGTCGCGACGACGACGCCGGCGAGGCCGGGGGGTGGGGCGGTGGGTGCGTGGCTCGGTGCGTGTGTCGTCATGACCTCACCGTGGGCCGGTCGGGGAGCCCTGCCAACGTTGACGACGTCAACGTGTGTGGTCGGACGGCCCACCCTCCGTGAGGTCCGTCCTCGGCGACTGTGGTTTTCATGTGTGAAGCAGGTCATACCTGGGAATGAGTCACATGGCGCGTTGGGCGCCCCCCCGCGTGTCGGATAGGAGTCCCAGATGAACCTGTGGCGCACCAAGACGATCGAGCAGTCGGTCCGCGACACCGAGGAGCCCACGCATCAGCTGAGCAAACGACTAGGGGCGCTCGACCTCACGGTGTTCGGTGTCGGCGTCGTCATCGGCACCGGCATCTTCGTGCTCACCGGCAAGGCGGCGGGCGTCCAGGCTGGCCCTGCGGTCTCGCTGTCGTTCGTCTTCGCCGGGCTCGCCTGCGCGCTGGCGGCCCTGTGCTACGCGGAGTTCGCCAGCACGGTCCCCGTCGCCGG
>JBBRNQ010000188.1:0-6631 GCA_038230235.1 Actinomycetales bacterium | reverse complement strand
GGTTCCATTCCGGGCCGAAGTAGTGGCACACTGGCCGGAGTCGTGGGGGGGGGGGGGGCCCCCCGCGCGGGGCCCCCCGCCCCAACCCCCCGCCCCGGGCGGGGGGCCGCCCCCCCCCCCCGGGCCGGGGGGTGGGGTGGCGGCGCCCCGGCGGGCGGCCCCCCCCCCCCCCCACGACTCCGGCCAGTGTGCCACTACTTCGGCCCGGAATGGAACCTCACCCGCGGAATCAGTAGGCATCAGGGCCGGAAATAGCGCGGATGCGCTGGTCAAAACGACATCGACTGCGCATTCGGCCGATGCCCCCAAGGGGTCAAAAGCGGGTGGGGTCCTGCGGTGCTAGCGTGCCCAGCGTGCGCCAGTACCTCGACCTGCTCGACCGCGTGCTCACCGAGGGTGTCGAGAAGGGTGACCGCACCGGCACGGGAACGTTGAGCGTCTTCGGGCACCAGATGCGCTTCGACCTCTCCGACGGCTTTCCCGCCCTCACCACGAAACGGGTCCACCTGCGCTCGATCATCGGCGAGCTGCTGTGGTTCCTGCGCGGCGACACCAACGTGCACTGGCTGCAGGAGCGCGGCATCACGATCTGGGACGAGTGGGCCGACGAGCACGGCGACCTCGGACCGGTCTACGGGCACCAGTGGCGCTCGTGGCCGACGCCCGACGGTCGGCAGGTCGACCAGATTGCGCGCGTCGTCGAGTCGATCCGCACCAACCCCGACTCCCGCCGCCACATCGTCTCGGCGTGGAACGTCGCCGACGTCGACGACATGGCGCTGCCCCCGTGCCACACCCTCTTCCAGTTCTACGTCACGCCGGCCCGCGACGGCGGTCGGGCCCGGCTGTCCTGCCAGCTGTACCAGCGCTCGGCCGACGTCTTCCTCGGGGTCCCGTTCAACATCGCGTCGTACGCGCTGCTCACGATGATGGTGGCCCAGGTCTGCGACCTCGACCCGGGCGAGCTGGTGCACACCCTGGGTGACGCGCACCTCTACCTCAACCACCTGGAGCAGGCCCGCCTGCAGCTGACGCGGGAGCCCCGCGAGCTGCCGCGCATGACCCTCGCGGCAGGCAAGGAGCTCGACGACTTCGACCTCGACGACTTCGAGCTCGTCGGCTACGACCCCCACCCGGGCATCAAGGCCCCCATCGCCGTCTGAGAGACCACCATGACGCAACCCACCCTCATCGCCGCCGTCGCCCGCAACGGGATCATCGGGGCCGGCAACGAGATGCCCTGGCACCTGCCTCAGGACTTCGCCTACTTCAAGCGCACGACCATGGGTCACACGCTGGTCATGGGGCGCAAGACGTTCGACTCCATCGGACGGGTGCTCCCGGGGCGTCGTACCATCGTCGTCACCCGCCAGATGGGGTGGCGTCACCCCGACGTCGAGACCGCCCACTCCCTCACCGCCGCGCTGGCTCTCGCCGGGCCCTCGGGCGAGCTCTTCGTCTGCGGAGGGGGGGAGATCTACGCGGCCGCGATGCCGCTCGCGGGGCGGCTCTTGATCACCGAGGTCGACCAGTCGCCGTCGGGCGACGTGCGCTTCCCGGCCATCGACATGGAGGTGTGGCGGGAGACGAGCCGCGAGACCCACGAGGGCCTCGCCTTCGTCGCCTACGAGCGCAGGCGGCAGGGCACCGTCGTCACCTGAGGAGGCACCGCCCTCGGCTGTCGAGCCCGGCCCGTCCGACGCACGGTGACCTCAGGCGTCGTAGGTCAGGCGCACCCGGTCGGTGACGGGGTGCGACTGGCACGCCAGCACGATGCCTGCGGCCAGCTCCTCGGGCTCGAGGGCGTAGTTGCGGTCCATCGTCACCTCGCCCTCGACGACCCGGGCCCGGCAGGTGCCGCACACGCCCCCCGCGCAGCTGTACGGCGCGTCGGGACGCACCCGCAGCGTCGCGGCGAGGACGGACTCGTCCCGACTGCGCACAGGGACCTCCGTGGTGCGGCCGTCGAGGGTGACCGTGACGACGGCCACGGGTGGGGCGCTCTCGTCCACCGGTGCGGGGGGCCGCACCGGCGCGGTGCCGTCGTCGACGTGGAAGATCTCGTGGTGCACGTGCTCGGCCGGGACCCCCCGCTCGCGCAGCAGCTCCTGGGCGCCCGTCACCATCCCGAAGGGCCCGCAGAGGTACCACTCGTCGACGGTGTCCACCGGGGCCAGGGCGTGCAGGATCGTCTCGAGCCGATCGCGGTCGAGCCGGCCGTGGAAGAGCTCGACGTCGGGCTGCTCGCGCGACAGCACGTGCACGAGCTGGAAGCGGCCGGGGTAGGCGTTCTTGAGGTCCTCGAGCTCCTCGAGGAACATGATCGAGCTGGTGCGGCGGTTGCCGTAGAGCAGCGTCATCCGGCTGTGCGGCTCCTGCGCCAGCACCGACGAGACGATCGACAGCACCGGGGTGATGCCGGACCCGGCGGCGACAGCCAGGTGGTGGCGCGCCTCCTCCGGGCGGCTCACGGCCACGAAGGTGCCCATCGGGGTCATCACGTCGATCTCGTCACCGACCTGGAGGTCGTCGTTGAGCCAGGTCGACATCCGGCCCCCCGGCACGCGGGCGGAGGCGATGCGCAGCATCTGCCCCGGACCGAGGCGGTTGGGTGCGGTGGGCACCTCGCAGATCGAGTACGACTGGCGCACCTCCTCACCGTCGATCGTGGCGCGCAGGGTGAGGTGCTGGCCCGGCTCGAAGCCGTAGTCGTCCCAACGCTCGCGCGGTACGGCGAACCGGACTGCCACGGAGTCGTCCGTCAGGCGCTCGAGGTCGTTGACCCGCAGTGGGTGGAAGGTGGCCGGCGCACGAGCAGGCTTGGTGATCAACGGCATCCGGCGCTCAGATCGCCTTGAACTCGTCGAAGGGCTCGCGGCAGGCCAGGCACCGGCGCAGCGCCTTGCAGGCGGTGGAGCCGAAGTGGGCAAGCTCCTCGGTGTCGTCCGAGCCGCACTGCGGGCAGGTGACGACGCGCTGGCGCAGGGTCAGGCCGACCGGTGCGTGGTCGCCGGTGCCGGCGGCGCCGGGGGGCGCGATCCCGAACTCCAGCAGGCGTCGTCGTCCTGTGCCGGTCATCCAGTCTGTGGTCCAGGGCGGCGACAGCTGGAGGCTCACGACCGGGTGCCAGCCCTGCCGCCGGCAGACGTGCTCGACGTGGCTGCGGATGACGTCCATGGCGGGGCAGCCCGAGTAGGTCGGGGTGATCGTCACCCGCGCCTCACCACGTGGCTCGTCGAGCACCACCTCGCGCAGGATGCCGAGGTCGGCGATGCTCACGACGGGCACCTCGGGGTCGGGGATCTCGCGCAGGGCGGCATCGAGCACCGCCGGCGGCGTGCGGGTGGCGGCCCGGGTCACCACGTCGCTCCCGGGTGGGACCGCGCGAGGTACTGCAGCTCCGCGAGGAGCGAGCCCATGGGGCGTGAGTGGACACCCGCCCGGCCACCGCGCGAGCGCCACGGGCCCGGGCTCGGCAGGGTGAGACCAGCCTCGGCGAGGACCCGCTCGACGGTCGACTCGGCCTGCCGACGGGTCTCGGACGGCAGGGGCCCGCGCACCTCGGCGGCGACGGCGAGGCTCACGGTGTCGTCCTCGAAGAGCTCGTCGACGTAGGGGGCGACCCGATCCAGCGCCGCCTGCATCCGGCGGTGCGACTCGTCCGTGCCGTCACCGAGACGCCTGACCCACTGGGCCGCGTGGTCGACGTGGTAGCTGACCTCCTTCGCCCCCTTGCCCATGACGCCGTCGAGCACGGGGTCGCCCGACCCGGCGATCAGCACCGGCAGGCGCGCGGAGGAGAACCACAGCAGCCGGGCCATCTCGTCGGCGAAGTCCCCACGCGGCTGCTCGACGAGCGTGACGTTGCGCCAGTCGCGCTCGTCGCGCATCATCGCGTAGTCGTCCTCGCCCCGGCCGGTGCCGTCGAGCTCTCCGACGCGGGGGTAGAGCGCCCGGGCCTGGCCGAGCAGGTCGAGCGAGATGTTGGCCAGCGCCATGTCCTCCTCGATCTGCGGGGCCCGGGTCAGCCACTCCCCCAGGCGCTGCGCGTAGACCATGGCGTCGTCGGCGAGGCCGAGCAGGTAGCCCGCAGTGAGCACATCGGCCTCCGGGACGGCCGTCGACCCGCTCACAGGTACTCGATGTCGTCGGGCACGTCGTAGAACGACGGGTGGCGGTAGACCTTGTCGGCAGCCGGGTCGAAGAAGCTGTCCTTCTCGCTGGGGCTGCTGGCCGTGATGTCGTCGGAGCGCACCACCCAGAGGGAGACCCCCTCCTCACGACGCGTGTAGAGATCACGCGCGTTGCGCAGGGCCATCGCCTCGTCGGGCGCGTGGAGCGAGCCGACGTGGACGTGCGACAGACCCCGCTTGGCCCGGACGAAGACCTCGAAGAGGGGCCAGCTGCGCTCGCTCACGCGGCCGGCTCGTGCACGCGGGCGTGCTTGGCGGCATACGCCGTCGCGGCCTCCCGCACCCACGCGCCCTCCTCGTGGGCGCCACGGCGGTGGGCCAGGCGTTCGGCGTTGCACGGTCCGTCTCCCGAGAGCACACGGCGGAACTCCACCCAGTCGATGGCGCCGAAGTCCCAGTGCCCCCGCTCCTCGTTCCACCGCAGGTCGGGGTCGGGCAGGGTGAGCCCGAGCCGGTCGGCCTGAGCCACCATCGTGTCGACGAACCGCTGACGCAGGTCGTCGTTGCTGAAGCGCTTGATGCCCCAGGCCATCGACTGCTCGGTGTGGCCACCACCCGCGGGACCGGTGGCGGCCTCACCGGTGTCGTGCGGGCCGAACATCATCAGCGACGGCCACCACCAGCGGTCGACGGCGTCCTGGGCCATGGCCCGCTGCGCGTCGGTGCCGCGAGTGAGCTTCCACAGGATCTCGAAGCCCTGCCGCTGGTGGAAGGACTCCTCCTTGCAGACGCGGATCATCGCGCGGGCGTAGGGGCCGTAGGAGCAGCGGCACAGCGGCACCTGGTTCATGATGGCCGCGCCGTCCACGAGCCACCCGATGGTGCCGCAGTCGGCCCAGGTGAGGGTGGGGTAGTTGAAGATCGAGGAGTACTTCTGCCGTCCCTCGTGCAGCAGGTCGAGCAGCTCCGCCCGGTCGACCCCGAGGGTCTCGGCCGCGCTGTAGAGGTAGAGACCGTGACCGGCCTCGTCCTGCACCTTGGCGATGAGGATCGCCTTGCGACGCAGCGACGGGGCGCGGGTGATCCACGCACCCTCGGGCTGCATGCCGATGATCTCGGAGTGCGCGTGCTGCGCGATCTGGCGGACCAGCGTGCGACGGTAGGCGTCCGGCATCTCGTCGCGCGGCTCGACCCGGAGGTCGGAGCCGATCAGCGCGTCGAAGGTCTCCTGCGCCACCCGGGAGCGGTCACCCGCCGCCGCCGCCCCGGCCAGGGCGTCAACGTAGTCAGCGCTGTCCGAGGCGTTGAGCGGGACGTCGGGCCCGACGGGTTCGTCAGCCTGGTCAGTGTCCATCTCGGTGCCGTACATGCCCTCCAGTATCACTCCTTCCCCCGCGTCAAGGGCGATCTGGCCGACCGACCGGCGGACGCGGATCACCCGGTGGCGCTGCCGGTCGGGTCACCCACGACGGTCGGGTCGGCTCTGGAGTCGATATACCACCGGCCCTCGACGCGGACGAGGTCGATGTCGTTCTGGAAGCCCTCGGGAACCCTCGTGATCTGGGCCCGGGTGACCGTGGCCCGGTCGCCGGTCACCGTGGCCCCGGTGACGGTGGCACCGGTGAGGGCGGCGATGTCCTGCTGGTCCCCCAGTCCCGCGAGCACCTTGTCGAACCCGAGTGCGCACTGCTGGAGCGGCACGTCGCGCAGGGGCCGGCCACCGGTCGAGATGACGGCGCAGGCGCCGGCGCTGTCCTTCCCGCCCAGGGAGTGGAAGAACGCGGTCACCGCTGCCTGGGGAGTCTCCGCCCCCTCGGCGGTGGTCCCGCTGCATCCGGCGAGGACCACCGCGGCCCCGAAGGCAGCGAGCATCGGGGCGGTGCAGGCGGGGCTCACGATCCCATCCCACCACGCCCTGCGAGGATGGGGGGATGGCGCAGCATCGTGGGCACGACCACGGGTCCGACCAGCCGATCGTCGCCGACGCGAGCGTGCGCCTGGCCCGGGTGAGCGACGCCCCCGCGGTCGGGGTCGTCCAGGCCGCCCTGTGGACCGGTGCGTATGCCGGGTACGTGCCGGCCGACGTCCTCGCTGGGTTCCAGCCCCCCGCCTTCGCCTCCGTCTGGCGCGAGTCGCTCACACACCCGCCGTCCCGGGCCCATCGGCTGCTGGTCGGCTGCGCCGGTGAGCAGGTCGTCGCGATGGCCGCCGTCGGCCCGTCGGCGGACCCCGACGCGACCGAGGTCGACGCGGAGGTGCTCGTGCTCGGCGTCCACCCCGGCGCCCGCCGCCAGGGTCATGGTTCCCGCCTGCTCCACGCCGTCGTCGACACGGCACGGGGGTCGGGCGCCACCGCGTTGCGGGTCTGGGTCCCCGACGGCGACCGGGCCCTGACCCAGTTCCTCGAGGCGGCCGGCTTCGCGCCCGACGGCGCCGTACGCGACCGCGAGGTGGGGCCGGAGCGCGTGCTGGGCGAGCGGCGGCTGTCGACGGCGGTC
>JBBRNQ010000187.1:0-6647 GCA_038230235.1 Actinomycetales bacterium | reverse complement strand
AGGTCGAGCTGCCGGTTGCCGGCGAGCGCGACGACCGCGGCGTGGAAGTCGCGGTGCGCGTCGTCCTTGGCAAGCTGGTCGTCGTGGTCCTGCGCGTCGGCCATCCGCTGCAGGTGCCGCCTGACCTCGGCCAGCGGGTGCGGGCCGGTGCCGCGTCGCCACGGCAGAGCCCCGGTGACAGCGTGCCGCTCGAGCACGTCACGCAGCTCGAAGAGCTGCCGCACGTCGTCGTCGGACCACACCGCCACCCGCGACCCGCGCCGGGGCAGGTGCTCGACCAGACCCTGCTGGGTGAGCAGGCGCAGCGACTCGCGCACCGGCGACTGGCTGATCGCGAAGCGACGGCAGATCTGCTCCTCCAGGAGCCGCTCGCCGGGGGCGAGCGCGCCGCTGAGGATCTCGTCGCGCAGGCGTCGCGTCGTGACCTCGACGAGGCTGGGCGCGAACGACGTCGACGCTGATGACCGGACCATCCAGGTGCACCTCCTGGCACCACAGTAGGTCCCCGACCGAGGGCCGCCATCGTCACCGGTTCGAGCTTGGAGTCATCCACCCCCGGGGCGGAGGCGGAGCGTCTGGTCACCCTCGGGGCTTCCCTGACCGCCGACCACGACAGAGTCCTCGAGCTCGCGGACCCGCGCGGGAACGCGTTCATCCTGCGGGGGTGATGGCGAGGGGCCGGACGCGGTGGCCGGCGGTTCAGCGACGCGATCGAGGTGGGGGTGGCACGCTCAGAGGTATGCCGCGATCGACAGGGTCCGGGGGCGGCCGCCATCGCGGTGTCCCGGCCCCGCTACAGCCACCCGAGCCGCCGCGCGCCCGCGACGTCGCGTGGCGTGCGGTCCTGGTCGCGGCGGGGTTGGGGTGGGGCGGCATCGTGGTCGGTGGGAAGTCGGCGTTCGACCCGGCCACCGGTCCTGGACAGCGGGTGCTCGGCGCGTTGGGTGCGGTCCTCGGCGTCGTCGTCGTCCTGTCCCTCTGGTTCTACGCCTGGCCCGGGTTCCTCGCCGGGACGAGCTGGCAGCGGACCTCGTCGCGGCGCCGAGCCGTGTGGCTCGTGCGCCACCTGTGGATGGCCGTCACCGCGGCGGCGTTCATCACCCTCTGCGTCTGGCGCATCGTCGTCGGAGCAGGTTGACACCTCACTGCGCCCTCGTCAGCGCCAGGCGGCCTCACCCGCTCGGACGTGCCAGATCCGTTGTTTCTCAGCGCCTCTGAGCACCAGACGTCGCAGGACCTCGGTCACGACAGCGCTCACGACGAAGAACGCCCCGAGCGTGAGGCGCAGGGTGACCTCCCACCCGGCGAGCGCGTCACCCGCGTCACGAGGGAGGACCACAGGCAGTAGGAGGCTGACGGAGATGACCAGCGGTGGCAGGAAGGACGACCACCGCTGGTCCTGCACCGCGAGCGCGATGGCCCGAGCCACCTCGAGGTCGTCGTCGGCGATGGGCTCGGCCCGCCGCAGGCTGCGCCTCACGCGCCGGATCGTCGGGCGGTCACCACTGAGGACCAGGCGGCGCGTCGAGGGCGACCCTTCCTGCTGGCGCCGACCGAAGAACGCAGCCAGAGCCATCCACCCGACGGCGAACGCAACGACGGAGAGGATCAGGAACCACGGCGTCGGCCCCTCTCCCCGGTTGGAGTGCCACGTCAGCATCCCGACGACGATGACCAGTGGGGGCGCCGCGACCGCCCCCAGGACCTGCCGCCGGAGGCGCTGCCGTTTGTGGGCGGGACGCCCTCGCTGCTGCTCGGTCAGAACGGTGTCCAGGTCTGCACGTGTCGTCATCTCGACCCCTTCGTCGACGTCGGTGTGCCCTCCCTGTCTATCCCGACTGGTTGCGGCACGCAACAGGCCGGAGGTTCGGCCCCGTGAGGTCAGCGGCTCCACGGGGCCGTTGCCCGGCTGCCTCCGGCGGCGGGACGGCGACCTCGTCGCCGGGTCCTACCGGGTCGCCCAGGCCGCGAGGGCCGGCGCGCCCGGCCCCTCGAGCTCGGCGAGGTACGGGGTGCGTCGGGTGATGGCGAGGGCCAGCGCCCGCCCGGGCGCTTCCACCCGCGGGCCGGCGCCGGCGCGCCAGCCGGAGTCCGTCGCGACGTACTCGAGCGCCGGCAGGCCGTTGGGCACGAACCCCGGTCGGGCCTTCGGCGAGACGAGCAGGTCGAGCACGTCGTCCCAGGCGGTCGGGCTGGGGTGGACGTCGTCGAGCCCGAGCGGCGCGAGGATGTCGGTGCGGTGGACGAGCAGGTCGGTGAGAGGGGCGTGCCAGTCGTTCGTCGGCGGGGTGAAGCGGTTGGTCGCGTGACGGCGCAGGAGGTCGACGAGGTCGCTGGTCGGGACGGCGGCCCGAGCGGCGACGAGGTGCTGGTTGGCGTCGTGGAAGCGACCTCGCGCGCGGACCATCGCCACGACGAACGCGGGCACGCTGGTGGTCGGTCCGACCATGAGGTGGGCGGCGACGTCCTTGACCGTCCACGCGGCGCACAGGCTCGGCGTGCCCCACTGCTCGGGGGTGAGGGTGGCCAGCACGTCGGCGAGGTCGCGCCGCTCGTGCGCGATCGCGGCGAACGCCTCGTCCTGGTCCATGCCGTGGAGTATGGCGCACCGTGTGCCCGCACGCGGCGGACACACCGACCGGCGGCACAGGAGGGGCGGGCCGAGGCAGAGCCCCGGAGCGCAGCCACCTCGAAGCGGGCCGATGGTCCCTCGTCCGCCGACGCCACCCGCGTCAGGCTGGGCCGTATGCAGACCCTCGCCCCGCTCTCCCCACCAGCGGGCCTCAGCGAGGCCGAGGCCACCGCCCTCCTCGCGCAGCACGGCCCGAACCAGGTCGCGGCCCGCCGCCCGGTCTCCCTGACCTCGCGCGTCGTCGTCCAGCTGCGCGACCCGCTGATCCTCGTGCTGCTCGTCGCCGTGGTGCTGACCCTCGTCACCGGCGACTACCCGGACGCGGCGATCATCGCCTTCGTCGTCGTCGTCAACAGCACCGTCGGCATCCTGCAGGAGCTGAAGGCGGAGGGCGCCGTCGCGGCGCTGATCGCGCTCACGGCCCCCGCGGCGCGGGTGCGGCGTGGAGGGGTCGGGCGCTCCATACCGGCGCGTGAGGTCGTGCCGGGAGACGTCGTCGAGCTCGCGCAGGGCGACATCGTGCCCGCCGACGCCGTGCTGCTCGAGGCTGCGGCCCTCCTGGTCGACGAG
The DNA here is from genome assembly GCA_038230235.1 of Actinomycetales bacterium. Lineage (GTDB taxonomy): Bacteria > Actinomycetota > Actinomycetes > Actinomycetales > Dermatophilaceae > Lapillicoccus. Next base: position 3,445 of record JBBRNQ010000187.1, on the reverse strand, counting down.
GCGGCCTTGACCGGTGAGTCGGTGCCGGTCGACAAGACCGTCGGGCCCGGCGACGCGCCCGGGCACCACGTGAGTGCGGGGACCGTCGTCGTCCGCGGTCGCGCCGTCGCGCGAGTGAGCGCCACGGGAGCGGCGAGCGCCATGGGCCGGATCGCCACCCTGCTCGACACCGGTCCGGGCCTCACCCCCCTGCAACGACGGCTGGTCGGGCTCGGCCGGGTGCTCGCCGGGGTGGCCGCCGTGCTCTGCGTGCTCGTCGGCGTCCTGGGGCTGCTCCGCGGCCAGTCGCTCGAACTGATGGTCGTCACCGCCATCAGCCTCGTCGTCGCGGCCGTCCCCGAGTCGCTGCCGGCGGTGGTGACGCTGGCGCTCGCTCTCGGTGCGAGCCGGATGGCGGCCCGCGGCGCCATCGTGCGTCGGCTGTCGGCGGTCGAGACGCTCGGCTCGGTCACGGTCATCGCCACCGACAAGACGGGCACCATGACCGAGGGCCAGATGGTGCTCGAGCACCTGTGGACCCCGGTCGGCGAGGCCACGATCACCGGGCTGGGCTACGGGCCCGACGGGGAGGTGCAGGCGGAGCCCTCGACCGACCTCGCGGCCACCGACCTGCTGGCCGCCGCTGCCCTGTGCAACGACGCGAGCCTCGAGGCCCCGACCGCCAGGACCACGCACTGGACCGCCGTCGGTGACCCCACCGAGGCCGCCCTGCTCACGGCCCACTCCAAGCTCCCCGCCGAGCGGCGCGGGACCGTCGACGCGCGGCGGGTGGACGAGGTCCCCTTCGACAGCCTGCGCCGCCGGATGAGCACGCTGCACGCGCTGCCCGACGGGCGCTACCTGCTGACCTGCAAGGGCGCACCCGAGGTGCTGCTCGACGATGCTCGCCTCGCCGACCCCGAGCCTGTATGCAGTGCCGCCCGCGGCCGCGCCGCCGCCTACGCCGAGGCCGGCTTCCGCGTGCTGGCCGTGGCGCAGCGGGTGCTGGACGGCCCTCCCGACGACCTGCCCGGAGCCGAGACGGGGCTGCACCTGCTCGGGCTGGTCGCCATCGCCGACCCCCCGCGCCTGGCCGCCGCCGCCACGATCGCAGCCTGCCGCGATGCGGGGATCGCGACCGTGCTCATCACGGGCGACCACGCCGCCACGGCCAGCGCCCTCGCCCGCCGGCTGGGGCTGACCGGGCCGGACGAGGGGGTGCTGACCGGCGACGACCTCGCCGGCGCCACCACCTTGGCCGGCGTGCACGTCTTCGCCCGCACCAACCCGGAGCAGAAGCTCGACATCATCGCGGCCCTGCGCGCCCGTGGTGAGGTCGTGGCCATGATCGGCGACGGCGTCAACGACGCACCGGCGCTGCGGCGGGCCGACATCGGCGTCGCCATGGGCGGTCGGGGCACGGAGGTCGCCCGCCAGGCGGCCGACCTCGTGCTCGCCGACGACGACCTCGCGACGGTGGTGTCAGCCGTCGAGGAGGGCCGTCGGGTCTATGCGAACGTGCGCCGCTTCCTGCTCTACGGCCTCGCCGGTGGCAGTTCCGAGATCGTCGTCATGCTCGCCGGGCCCCTGGTCGGCCTCCCCCTGCCGCTCCTGCCGGCCCAGATCCTCTGGGTCAACCTCATGACCCACGGGCTCCCCGGGGTGGCCTTGGGGGCCGAGCCGGCCGACCCGGGCGTGATGACCAGGCCCCCCCGGCCGCCGGGCCAGAGCGTGCTGGGCGCCGGCCTCTGGGGGCGGATCCTGCAGCTGGGCCTGGTCATCGCCGCCACCAGCCTCGGGGTGGGCTGGTGGGCCCACGCGCACGAGCTCCCGTGGCAGAGCATGCTCTTCGTGACCCTCGCCGCGACCCAGCTGGGCGTCGCCATCGGGGTGCGCGCGCGCCCCGGCACCTGGCAGAACCCGTTCCTGCTCTGGGCGACCGTGGCGGCCCTCGGGCTCCAGGTGCTCGCCGTCACCCTGCCGTGGCTGCAGGACCTGCTCGGCACCACCGCCCTCACCCTGCCGCAGCTCGCGGCGGTGTCGGCCACCGCCGTCGTCGGCTACGCGGCCGCCCGCCTCCAGCGGGCCCTCACCCCCGACTGACCGCCTCGCGTCCGCCTCGCCGGTCGGGACCAGCACGCCACGGGCGCGAGGGGTACGGGGACCCCTCCTCAGCCGGGCGACACGACCGGCACCCCGAGCTCGCCCAGGAGCGTCACGACGCGAGCCCTGATCTCGTCACGGATGGGACGGACGGCGTCGACGCCCTGGCCGGCGGGGTCGTCGAGCACCCAGTCCTCGTATCGTTTCCCGGGAAAGATCGGGCAGGTATCGCCGCAGCCCATGGTGATGACGACGTCGGATTGCTCGACCGCTTCGGTGGTCAGCACCTTGGGGGTCTGCGCCGAGAGGTCGATGCCCTCCTGCGCCATGACCGCCACGGCCGAGGGGTTGACGCAGGCGCCCGGCTGCGACCCGGCCGAGCGCACCTCGACCGCCCCGCCCGAGAGCGCCGTGAGGTAGCCCGCGGCCATCTGCGAGCGGCCGGCGTTGTGCACGCAGACGAACAGCACGCTGGGGCGGCTCATCACGCCACCCCTCTCGCGGCCGGCGCCGTGGGGGTGGTCGTGAAGAACCGTCGCGCCCACAACGACACGTAGACGAGCGCCACGAGCACCGGCACCTCGATGAGCGGCCCCACGACCCCGGCCAGCGCCTCACCCGACGTCACCCCGAAGACCCCGATGGCCACCGCGATCGCGAGCTCGAAGTTGTTGCCGGCGGCGGTGAAGGCCAGCGTCGCGGTGCGCGGGTAGCCCAGCCCGATCGAGCGGCCGAGCAGGAAGGAGCCGCCCCACATCAGCGCGAAGTACGCCAGCAGCGGCAGGGCGATGCGGGCCACGTCGAGCGGGCGGCTCGTGATCGTGGCGCCCTGCAGGGCGAAGAGGACGACGATCGTGAACAGCAGGCCGTAGAGGGCGACGGGCCCGATCCTCGGGAGGAAGGCGGCTTCATACCAGTCACGGCCCTTGGCCCGCTCGCCGAGCAGGCGCGTGAGAAAGCCTGCCACCAAAGGGATCCCGAGGAAGACCAGCACCGACCTGGCGATGTCCCACGTCGAGACCTCGAGCCGCTGGGTGGTCAGGCCCAGCCACCCGGGCACCACCTGCAGGTAGAACCAGCCCAGCACGGCGAACGCCACGATCTGGAAGACGGAGTTGATGGCCACGAGCACCGCACCGGCCTCGCGGTCACCGCACGACAGGTCGTTCCAGATGAGCACCATGGCGATGCACCGGGCGAGCCCGACGATGACGAGGCCGGTGCGGTAGGTCGGCTGGTCGGCGAGGAAGACCCACGCGAGGGCGAACATCACCAGTGGGCCGACGAGCCAGTTCAGCACGAGTGACGAGACCAGCAGCCGCCGGTCCCCGGTCACCGTGCCGAGCTCGCCGTAGCGCACCTT
>JBBRNQ010000186.1:0-6648 GCA_038230235.1 Actinomycetales bacterium | reverse complement strand
GCCCAGAGCACCTGCGGCGCGCGCGCGGTCCAGGCCTTCGTCGCGAGCCTGCGGGTCGTCGGGCCGCGGTGCCTCGCGTCGATCGCCCCCCTCGTCGTCCGGGCCGGCTTCCCGACGACGCTGGCGTCGGCCTCGCCCGGCAAGGTCGTGACCGGCTCGCCGAGCGCCTCGGCCCGGCGGGCGGCGAGCGTCGCGTGGGGGGCCACGCTCGACGCGTCGTACCGGTATGACGTCGTCGACGGGCACCTCGACGCCGGCCTGCGCGGCGGGCGGGTGAGCGTCACCGACTCCGGGCACGTCGCCCGGCTGGACCATCTGCGGTGGGTCGGAGACGCGACGGTGACCGGCACCGTGGACCTGCGAACCGGCGGGGTGGTGACCGTGCGGGCCGACGACGGCCGGGTCTGGAGCGTGCGACTACCCGGGATGAGTGCCGACGGTGTCAGCACTGTGCGCGTTGACGGCGCCCTCGTGCGCACCGCCGGATGAGGCTGCGGGTCACCGCTGGCTGGGGTCAGCCGGACCAGATCCGACCCCGCCCCACGAGCCTCAGCCGAGCCGGATCGTCGACGCACACCGCTCATCTCGACACCCTGTCCGCCGATGACGTGGACAGGAGGGGTGATGACGACGCTCTGGAAGCCTTACCTGGTCGCCGGGGTCCTGCTGTCGGCTACCGACCTCGTGCTGCCCGCTGGGCTGGGCCGCGACCTCCTCTACTGCCTGATCGTTGCCTCGGGCGCGGCGGGCGTGGTGGTCGGTGCCCGCCGTAACCGGCCGAACCAGACCCTCGGGTGGTACCTCCCGGCCGCAGGTATGGCGTCCCAGGCAGCGGGCGGCGCGGTCTATGCCTGGTTGAGGCACACAGGTTCGGTCGTCCCCTTCCCCGTGGTGGTGGATGTGCTCGACCTGATGACCTATCCGCTGGCCGCCGCGGGCCTGCTGCTGTTCGCTCGGGGCCGCTCGAGTGAGGGTCGACGAGCGGCCCTCCTGGACAGCGCGATCATCACTGTGGGAGTGGGGTTGCTGAGCTGGGTCTGCGTGATCGAGCCGCACCTGGCGGCGCAGTCCGGCGAGCCGGTCGTCGGACGGCTCGCCGTCATCGGCTACCCGTTGGGCTACGTGCTGCTGTTCGGGACGATGGTGCGTCTGTCGAAGGCTCCTGGGGTCGGGCGTGGTGCGTGCGAGGTGGCCGTGGGCGTGTTCGGCACGATGCTGGCCCTGCAGAGCATCACCCAGGTGGCGGGGCTGGGCGCAGCCGCCGACGTTCGTCCGTCCCTGTTCCCTCCCTTGTGGCTGCTGACCAATGTCCTCACGGGCGCCATAGCCCTGCACCCCTCGATGCGCGCCTTCTCGATGCCCAGCGACACCGCCCCCGAGCCGACTCGCACACGCGAGATCGCAGTTCTCGCTGGGGCGCTGCTGATCGGGCCCGCCATCCTCGGCGGCGAGCTCTGGGCGGGTATCCCCCTTCATGCCGCGCCTGTCGTCGTGGCGTCGACGGTTCTCGTGCTGATGGTCCTGGCGCGGATGGTCGGCCTGGTGCACCATGAGCAGCGTCAGGCCGCCACCGACGAGCTGACGGGACTGCCCAACAGGCGCGCCCTCTACCTGGCGGGGGCCGCCCGGTTGACCGCTCCTGCGCGGCGCAGACAAGCGCTCCTGATGCTGGACCTGGACCGGTTCAAGGAGGTCAACGACTCTCTGGGACACCACGCTGGTGACAAGCTGCTGGTGCAGGTTGGAAACCGTCTGGGCGAGCGCCTCCGGGCCGGCGACCTGCTGGTCCGGCTCGGCGGTGACGAGTTCGCGGTCCTGCTCGAGGACGCCGGCCAGGGCGAGGCGACGACGGTTGCAGCCGCGCTGCACGCTGCCTTCGCTGACCCGTTCCCCCTGGACGACATGGCTGTGCACAGCGCTGGGAGCATCGGGATCGCGCTATTCCCGGACCACGGCACCGACCTGAGCACCCTGCTGCGGAAGGCCGACATCGCGTTGTACCTGTCGAAGGCCTCGGGTCGCCCCCACCTCTATGGTGAGAGCGACGACGACGGCGGTGTGGGTTGGCTGGGCCTCGTCGAGGAGCTGCGGGTCGCGCTGACGAGCCAGCAGCTCGTGGTGCACTACCAACCGAAGATCGACCTGCGCACCGGGCAGACCCGAGGGGTCGAGGCTCTGGTGCGCTGGCAGCACCCGACCCGAGGGCTGGTCTACCCCGACTTCTTCCTCGACCTGGTCGAGGAGACCCGGCTGATGCCGGCGCTGACCCGCATCGTCTTGCAGATGGCCCTGGACCAGGCGGTGATCTGGCACGCCGACGGCTGGCCGCTCACCGTCGCCGTGAACCTCTCGGCCAGCTCCCTCGCCGACGTCGATCTGCCGGATGAGGTCGCCGCCATGCTCGCCGCCCGTGGGCTCCCGCCCAGCGCGTTGCAGCTCGAGATCACCGAAGAGTTCCTGATGCGCGACCGCGACCGGGCCCGACGCATCCTGACCCGGCTGCGCGAGCACGGCATCCAGATCGCCCTCGACGACTTCGGCACCGGATACAGCTCGCTGGGCTACCTGCGAGACCTCCCGATCGACGAGCTCAAGCTCGACCGCTCGTTCGTCCTGACGATGGCCGACGACCGACGCGCGGCCGCCTTGGTCGCGTCGACGATCGCCCTGGCCCACAGTCTGGAGCTGCGGATGGTGGCCGAAGGGGTCGAGAACGCCGCCGCGCTCACCGAGCTCGCCCGCATGGGGTGTGACGAGGCGCAGGGCTACTACCTGTCCAGGCCAGTCCCCGCGGAGGAGCTCGACCGCTGGGTCCGGGGCCGGTCCACGATGGGTGATCCCACCGAGAGCCCCCAGCTGCGGCCCTCCGCCCCCGTCCGGTAGGCCCTGGGCGGACGTCGATGACCGACGTCGGGAAAGAGTCCCCGCACCGGCATACAGTCATGGCATGGACGCCGACAGCAGCGAGCGCTCGACCTACATCCTCGTCGACGGGGAGAACATCGACGCGACCCTCGGCACCTCGATCCTCGGGCGACGCCCGCAGTCCGACGAGCGCCCGCGGTGGGACCGTCTGCTGACCTTCGCGCAGGAGGCCTGGCCGCAGTCGGCGACGGGGTTGTTCTTCCTCGCGGTCAACGGCGAGATGCCCTACTCCTTCGTGCAGGCGCTCCTCGCCCTCGGCTACCGGCCGGTGCCGCTGTCGGGCGGCCCGCACGAGAAGGTCGTCGACATCGGCATCCAGCGCACGCTCGACGCGCTCAAGGACCGCGACGCCGACATCATGCTGGTCAGCCACGACGGCGACTTCGTGCCGCAGATGAGCAACCTCTGCGACGGGCGGCGGGTCGCGCTGGTCGGCTTCAAGGAGTTCCGCAGCAAGGAGTACCTCCCGCTGGTCGAGCACGGGCTGCAGTTCATCGACCTCGAGTACGACGTGCTGGCGTTCAACAGCCGGCTGCCGCGGGTGCGGGTCATCCCCATCGAGGAGTTCGACCCGCTCGAGTTCATCTGAGGGTCGGGTGCGGCTGGGCTGTCATGGCGGCCCGTCGACCGGCGGTCTCCGGGGCCCCCAGCCACGAGACCGCCTCGCGGATGGTCTCGAGCCCGGTCCGGCTCGGCCCGGCGACTTCGGCTCGAGGCCGGGGCCAGTCAGGGAGTGGGCGTGAGCTTGGAGCGCATCGTTGCTGTGTCCTCGCCCCACAGGGCGGCGTCCGTGCGCACGACCACAACTGCGCCTCCGACCCGCGCGGTGCGGATTCGCACCCCGCTGGCCCGCGCTGACTCACGCAGGACCGAGCGCAGTGCGGCAGCATCCGCGTCTGAGGCGACCGTGCGGGATGCCTGCCCCTCCCCGACGCACTGCGCCATCATCTCGGCGGCGAGGCGAGTAGCGTCCACGGCACTACGGTGCCATCGTTCCTCGCCCGTGGCAACGGCCGATCCTGTCGGGGACCGGGGCGAGACCGGGCGAGGACCCGGTGAGCAAGAGGAGGCCGCAGGGGCGTCAAACCACGACGGGCCGGATCCCGCCCCGGCCGCGTCCGGGTCAGTCGGTGACGGCGGGCCCGAGGCGGAGCAGCTCCGGTGGGTCGGCCCGGAACTCGTCGTTCTCGCCCGCGGCCTCGCGCATGTGCGGGCTGGCGGCGTGGGCGGCGAGGTGGTCGGGTGACTCCCACTCCTCCAGCAGCACGAAGCGGTCGACCTCGCCGTCGACCGGGTGGAGGTCGTAGCGGTGGCACCCCGCCTCCGCCCGCACCACCGGTGCCAGCCGGGCGAAGGCCTCCACCTGCCGGTGGGCCAGACCGGGGCGGGTGGAGATGAGGACGACGAGGTGCACGGTCACCCCACCGACGCTATCGCGGGGGCCCGTCGACCGGTGGTCTTCGGCCGCCCACCAGTCCCGGGGTGGACCCCTACCGCGGTCTCCCGGGCACCCACCTGCCCGGTTTGGTCGCTTCAGGAGGGAACAAGACGGACAGGAGGGTGTTGGGGAGACCACCCGGGGTCGCTAGACCGTGAGCGCGGGGAGCCGTCCCTCGTCGGCGAGCCACGAGACCGCCTCGCGGATGGTCTCGAGCCCGGTCCGGCTCGGCCGGAAGTCGAGCAGGTCGGCGGCCTTCGCCATCGAGCAGTGCGGGCTGTGGGTCAGGTGGTCGACCGTCGTGGCGACGTGCTCGGGGGCGACGTGCTCGCTCCATACGGGCAGGGGCTGGAGCTCGACGACCGCCTCGCGACCCCACCAGCGAGCCGCCGCCTCGGCGTAGCCGAGCAGGGTCAGGGCACCCTCGGCGACGGCGTGGAAGCTCTCGCCCACCGCGGCCTCCGGACGCTCGATCGCCGCTGCGAAGACGCCGGCGACGTCGGCCGCGTGCACGTGCTGCAGCGTCGCCAGCCCCTGGTCGGGCAGGGCCACAGGCTCCCCCGCGGCGAGCGCGGCGAAGACGCCGAGGTCGAGGTTGCCCGCCGGGCCGACCGGCACCCACCCCGGCCCGCTGATGTGCCCCGGGTGCACGACCGTGCCGGCCAGATCACCGGCCCGGGAGAGCGCGATCACGTGCTCCTCGATCGCCACCTTCGCCTTGCCGTAGGCCGTATGGGGCCGCCGCGGCGACTCCTCGGTCGTGGGCACGACCCGGCTCGCGCCGTGGGCCCAGATCGACCCGCAGTGCAGGAGGTGAGGGGGCGTCGGGGCCGCGGTGAGCGCGTCGGTCAGCTGGCGGGCGCTGTCGAGGGTGAAGCAGGTGAGGTCGACGACCACGTCAGCTCGCAGGTCAGCCACCAGCGCCCCGAAGGTGCCGGCCGCCTCCTGCTCGTCGCGGTCGGCGACGACGGTGGTGACCTCGCCGGGCCAGACGAGGTCGGCGGGATAGGGGCTGCTCCGGCCGCGGCTGATGACGGTGACGCCGTGACCGGCGGCGGCGAGCTGGGGCACGAGGTGCGAGCCGATGTGGCCGGTGCCCCCGATGACGACGATGTCCATGCTCTCGACCCTAGGCGAGTGGTCCCCTCGACACCCAGCTGTCCGGTTTGACCCAGCCCGCGTGGTGACAGAACGGACAGGTGGGTGTCGAGGAGACTGTTTGCGACCCGACCGACCGGCACGGGTCCGGTTTGTCAGACCCGGCGCGTCACACACCGGACTGATGCCGGTCGGTCGGTGCAGTGCGGTCCAGGACCGGCCGTCCCCGCAGCGCCACCAACCGTCACCTCACCGCAGCAGCGCCACGACCTGCGCCCCCGCCACCCACGACGCCCCCGCGCAGACGAGGGCGAAGCTCGCCACCCACACCAGCCGCGGCAGGTGGGTGAGGGAGGCCAGCACCCCGGGATCGCTGGTCCGGTCCCGCGACGAGCGCACGGCGCCGAGGTGGCGCCAGGCCCCGACGAGCAGCACGAGCCCAAGGCCAGTGAGCACCTGCGCCTGGAGCGCGTCGTCGCGCCACCACCACAGCGCCCCGCCGGCGGCGAGCACGGCCAGCACGACGAGCAGGGTCAGGGCCGAGCGCACCCGCACGAGGGCGACGACCACGAGCAGCAGCAGTATGGAGAGCGTCGGCGCGGCCCAGCCCCGCGCCGCCAGCCAGAGCAGGGCCGCCCCGACCACGGCGGGCGCCGGGTAGCCGGCCCAGGTGGTCGCCACCCGCCCGGGCCCCCGCACCTTCCCGCGCGTCACGGCCGCCCCCGACATGTCGCCGCGCAGCTCGAAGCCGGTGAACTGCCGCCCGACCGCGAGCCCGACGAAGGCGTGCCCGAGCTCGTGCACGAGGGTGACGCCGAGGCGGACGAGGCTCCATACGGGGGTGGCGACGAGCGCGAGGGCCACGGCGAGCGCGACCCACACCCGGGGTGCGCTGAGCACGACGGCCGCGGCCGGCCGGACGTGGTCGGCGAGCAGCTGACCCCACGCCTCCGCCGTCATGCCCCGAGCCTAGGGAGCCCCGCTGTGCGCCGCCGAACTCGGGTCGCCGACCTCGGGTGGCCGACCTCGGGTGGCCGACCTCGGGCCGGCTACATCCGCCCCGACGTCACCGAGTCGCCCGACAGCCGCTGGCTGAGCCAGATCGGCACGACCGAGAGCACGACGAGCACGGCGGCGACGACGTTGACGACGGGGGCCTGGTTGGGGCGCGAGAGGTTCTGGAAGAT
>JBBRNQ010000185.1:0-6743 GCA_038230235.1 Actinomycetales bacterium | reverse complement strand
GGCCTGGGGGAGCGGGAGCCCGAGACGGAGTTCCAGCGGGGGCTGCGGTCGTTCTCGGTGCTGCTGCTGCAGGTGGCGGTCACCCTCACCGGCCTGATCTTCGTGACGAACCTCGTGCTGCACCGCCCCGTCGTCGAGTCGCTGCTCTTCTCGCTGGCCATCGCCGTGGGAATCACGCCGCAGCTGCTGCCGGCGGTCGTCAGCATGAGCCTCGCGGTCGGGTCGCGTCAGCTGGCGCAGCGCAAGGTGCTGGTCAAGCGGCTGGTCTGCATCGAGGACCTCGGCGACATGGACATCCTCGTCACCGACAAGACCGGCACCCTCACCGACGGCTCCCTCACCCTGACCGGCAGCCTCGACGCCGAGGGCCTCGACGCGCCCCGCGTCGCACGCCTCGCGATGCTCGCGTGCGACCTACCGCAGCCCCTCGGTGGTGAGGCCCCCGATAGGCCCGCCGCCGACGTCCTGTCGTCCGCGGTGGCGGGCGCAGCCGGCACCCTCGACGCCGCGCTGGCGCAGGGGGTCGCGCTGCAACACGCGGGACGGGACGGAGGTGGCCCGGGAGCGGGAGGTGACCCCGTGGCCTACGAGCGTGTGGGGTTGTTGCCGTTCGACCACGGGCGGCGCATGACGACCGTGCTCGTTCGGGCTCCCGACGGTGACCTGGTCGTCGTCACCAAGGGTGCGCCGGAGTCGGTCCTGGGCCGGTGCGTCGGGGTGAGCAGGCAGGCGCACGAGACCGTCGAGACGCTCTTCGCCCAAGGCAGCAGGGTCGTGGCGGTCGCGAGCCGACCGGTCCCGGAGGGCACGACGCTCGACTCGTCAGCGGAGCGTGACTTCCGGTTGGCGGGGTTCCTGGTCTTCCTCGACCAACCGAAGAGTGATGCCCGAGAAGCGATTTCGCGCTTGGCGGGTCTGGGTATCGCGGTGAAGGTGGCGACGGGTGACAACGCCCTCGTCGCCGTGAAGGTCTGCGCCGACGTGGGGCTCGAGACGACGGGGAGCCTCACGGGGGTCGAGGTCGAGCGTCTCGACGACGCTGCCCTGGGTGCGGCCGCAGCGGCAGCGACGGTCTTCGCGCGGGTCTCGCCAGAGCAGAAGGCGCGCATCGTGCGGGTGCTGCGCGGGCACGGGCGGGCCGTCGGCTTCCTCGGCGACGGCGTCAACGACGCGCTGGCCCTGCACGCGGCCGACGTGGGGCTCTCGGTCGACACGGCGACCGACGTGGCGAAGGACGCAGCCGACGTGATCCTGCTCGAGAAGGACCTCGCGGTGGTGGCCGACGGGGTGGTGGAGGGCCGACGCATCTTCGCCAACACCATCAAGTACGTCCTGATGGGCACGTCGAGCAACTTCGGGAACATGTTCAGCGCGGCGGCCGCGTCGTCGTTCCTCACGTTCCTGCCGATGCTGCCGTCACAGATCCTGCTCAACAACCTGCTGTACGACGCCGGGCAGCTCGCCATCCCGACCGACCGGGTCGACGAGGAGCAGCTACGGGCACCGTCGCACTGGGACATGGGCACCATCCGGCGCTTCATGATGTTCTTCGGGCCGCTCAGCTCGGTCTTCGACTTCCTCACCTTCGCGGTGCTGCTGGGTGGCTTCCACGCCGGGCCGGACCTCTTCCGCACCGGGTGGTTCATCGAGTCGCTCGCGACGCAGACGCTGGTCATCTTCGTCTTCCGCACCCGGCGGCGGTCGTGGCGCAGCCGACCCAGCTGGCCGCTGGTCGCCGCGAGCGGGGCCACCGTCGTGGTGGGGCTCGGGCTGACCCTCTCACCGCTGGCGGACCTGCTCGGCTTCGTGACGCCGCCACCGGCCTTCCTGGTCACTGTCGCTCTCATGGCCGCGGCGTACCTCGCCCTCATCGAGGGGGCGAAGCGGGTGTTCTTCACCGAGGTGGTCGGCCTCCACGTCTCCCGTCGGTGGCGGGGGAGGCCGCACCGGGTGGAGCGTCGGGCGTCGGCGTTCAGTCACCGTCGGGCGTAGTCGGGTCGCGGCGTCGCGGCGTCGCGGCGTAGTGGCGCGCCGTCGTACGGTCAGCCCTCGTAGCGGACGTAGAGGTTGCGGTCGATGCGGGTGATCAGCGGCGTGCGCGACACCTGGCTCGTCGGGCGACCCGGGTGCGACGTCGCCGACTGGATGTGCGACGAGAGGGTGACCTCGAGCGTGCCGGGGTGGTGGTGGCGAAACCACTGGACGATCTCCGAGCGGGTGAAGGGCTGCTCGAGCTGGGTGACGCAGTCGGTCAGCTGGGACCAGATCGTGGGCGAGGTGCGGATGGGCGTGGTGTCGAGGTCCTTCATCGTCGCCGGCAGGGCCAACAGGGAATGAGGGTGTCGACGCTCGGCCGGGGCAGGCCCTGAGTGGTGGCGGGGACTGTGCAGCGCGGTCGCGGCAGCAGGCGATGGTTGGCTGGCCGTGGACGCGGAGGCCTCCCACGCGGGGGAGGGCCGAGACGCCTCGACCGGCGCCGGGGCGGGTGGGGGTGCCGGCGCGGGAGCCGGGGTCTGACTCGGAGCGGGAGCCGGAGTGGGAGCAGCAGGCGCGAGGCTGGGGCGCTCTGGGCTGGTCAGGGGCAGCGGTAGGGAGATCGTCGGGGTCGACGTCGCAGGCGTGACCTCTGGCGGCGGGGGCGAGAACGTCGGGGTCGACGTCGGAGGCCAGAGCGTGGGGGTCGACGGCGGAGGCGAGAGCGTGGGCGGCTGAGGCGGGGGCGTCGACGGAGGAGGCGACGGGTTCGACGCCGAGCTGGAGGCCAGGGTCGGCATCAAGGAGGGGGTGGTTCGGGAGGCGCGGGCGGGCAGGGACGGCGTGGGGGAGCGGGCCACCGGGGGGAGCGGGCTCTGGCTGACCGGTGCCGGTGCCACGGGCCGCGACGGGGTCGGACTGGGGCCCTGAGGTGTCGGGGCCTCGATCGTCATGGCGATGGCGTCCGGCATCGCCTGCCAGCTGAGCGAGGGGGCGCTGACCCGGGCTGGCTCGACGAGGTAGATGAGGATCTCGAGCTCGGCGTCGACGCGGGCCCGCACCAGCTGGTGGGCGGTGATGTCGTAGGCGGGGCCCACGTCGTCGAGGTCGCTGGCGTGGGGTGCGACCGTCGTCGCGGCCGACCGCAGGTGCAGGGTGTCCGCGTTGAGGTCGAGCCCGCTGCCCGACCGGGCCGAGGCCGCCGTCAGGTGGCGCCGCAGCCGGTTGGTGACGACGAGGACGACCAGGCGGTCGGCCACGGCGACGTAGGACGCGAGTCGCACGAACTCGGTGGTGACCTCGTCGATCGGCGTCGTCCACGACGCGTCGTACGATGCCGCCTCGTGGGGGTAGCTGAGCCCGATGACTGCCTCGAAGGGGCTGTCGATGACCAGGCCGGCACCCCGCTCGCTCGAGGGGGTCTGGTCCATCCTGATCCGACCGGGAGCAACCCCGCCGGCGGCCAGCTCCAACGCTGTCGACAGGCGCAGCGTCTCGGTCGTGAGCAGCTCCCCAAAACCGCGCAAACGGTACCCCGCAAGGCGATTCGCCACCAGCTCCCAACTCTGAGGTTCCAGCCAGGGCCGCATGGTTCGAACCCTAGCCGCGCCGCCGCCGCTGCGAGCCGGAACTCACCGCATGGGGGCAAGTGGTGTGCGTCTGTACCCCACTCACCCCCGGTCGTCGTGTATTTGTCACGATCCGGGGACCCACGGCGTCGCCGGTCCACCCGGTCGGCGGGGCTGGACGGTGTGCCCGCCAGCCCCCTGGCCTACGTTGGGGGTCGCCGTACGACGCCCCGCTCACCGACGAGAGGCCGCACCATGAGCGACACCTACATCCTGGCGATCGACCAGGGCACCACCTCGACCCGCGCGATGATCTTCGACCACGCGGGTTCGGTGGTCGCGGCCGACCAGACCGAGCACGAGCAGATCCTGCCGCGGGCGGGGTGGGTCGAGCACGACGCGCTGGAGATCTGGGGCAACACCCGCGACGTCATCGGCGGAGCCCTGGCCCACGCCAACCTCAACAGCAGGAACATCGCTGCCGTGGGCATCACCAACCAGCGCGAGACCGCGGTGGTCTGGGACAAGCGCGACGGGCGCCCGGTCTACAACGCGATCGTCTGGCAGGACACCCGCACCCAGAAGATCGTCGACCGCCTCGGCGGTGACGAGGGACCCGAGAGGTACAAGGCGACGGTCGGCCTGCCGCTCGCCACCTACTTCTCCGGCCCGAAGATCGCGTGGATCCTCGACAACGTCGAGGGTGCGCGCGAGAAGGCCGAGGCCGGCCACCTGCTCTTCGGCAACACCGACACCTGGGTGCTGTGGAACCTCACCGGTGGTGCCGAGCACGAGGGCGTGCACGTCACCGACGTGACCAACGCCAGCCGCACCCTGCTGATGGACCTGTCGACCCTGTCGTGGGACGAGTCGATCGCCGCCGACATGGGCATCCCGATGTCGATGCTGCCCGAGATCCGCAGCTCGTCGGAGGTGTATGGAGAGTGCCGTCCCGGCATCCTCAACGGCACCCCGGTCGCGGGCATCCTCGGTGACCAGCAGGCGGCGACCTTCGGCCAGGCCTGCCTGCGCAAGGGCGAGGCGAAGAACACGTACGGCACCGGCAACTTCATGCTCCTCAACACCGGTGAGGAGCAGGTTCCCTCGGAGAACGGGCTGCTGACGACGGTCTGCTACAAGCTCGGTGAGAAGCGAGCCGTCTACGCCCTCGAGGGCTCGATCGCCGTCACCGGCTCGCTCGTGCAGTGGGTGCGCGACAACCTCGGCCTCATCGACTCGGCCGCCGAGATCGAGACCCTGGCGGGCACCGTCGACGACAACGGTGGCGCCTACTTCGTCCCGGCCTTCTCGGGTCTCTTTGCGCCGCAGTGGCGCCCGGACGCCCGCGGGGCCCTGGTGGGTCTGACGCGCTTCGTCAACAAGGGCCACATCGCGCGCGCCGTGCTCGAGGCGACCGCCTTCCAGACCCGCGAGGTGCTCGACGCGATGGACGCCGACTCCGGGGTGCCGCTGACCGAGCTGCGCGTCGACGGCGGCATGGTCGTCAACGAGACGCTCATGCAGTTCCAGGCCGATCTGCTCGGCGTCGACGTGGTGCGCCCCAAGGTCGCCGAGACGACCGCGCTCGGCGCCGCGTACGCCGCGGGGCTCGCCATCGGCTACTGGGAGGACGAGGACGAGGTGCGCGCCAACTGGGGCGAGGACAAGCGGTGGAGCCCCAAGATGCCGCAGGAGGAGAGCGACCGCCTCTACCGCAACTGGAAGAAGGCGGTCACCAAGACCCTCGACTGGGTGGACGACGACGTGGTGTGACAGTTCCCGAGCATCGCGCCCAGCGGGTGGAGGGCTGCGGTGTCAGCCCCTCCTCAGCTTCTCGACCTGGGCGACGAGGGCCTCCACCTTGGCGACGTACTCCTTCGGCTTCGACTTGCGCTCCAGCCCTCCGGCCGACATCCAGCGCACCTTGCCGAGCACCGGTCGCTCGGTCCAGCCGCGGTCCTGGTTGCCGAAGACCCACGAGATGTTGGAGAACGAGTTCGCGTCGCGCCCGTCGAGGAAGTACTTGTTGTTGAGGTAGAGCGCTGTGCGGTAGGCGGTTTCGGGGGTGGCCGACCACTCGATGATCTTCTTACCCCAGTACATCCTCATGTAGTTGTGCATGTAGCCGGTGTGCACCATCTCGCGCATCGCTGCGTTCCAGTAGTCGTCGTGCGTCTGCGCGCGCTCCAGCTGCGTTCTCGTGTAGACGTGCTCGCGCTCGTCACCCTTGTGCTCAGCCAGCGTCTTCTTCGCGTAGTCGGGCAGCGCGGAGTACCTGTCGTAGTCCTTCTCGTAGTAGACGAAGTTCATCGGCAGCTCGCGCCGGACGATCAGCTCCTCGAGGTAGTCGGCGGCGTTGGGTCCGCCGGCCTCGTCGATCGCCAGCGCGATGGCGACGGGGGAGAGGTGCCCGTAGTGCAGGTACTTGCTCATGTGCGACACGTCGTCGGTCTGCGGCTGGTTGCGGTGCGCCGAGTAGTCACCGAACTTCTCCCGTATGAAGCCCCGCAGCTGCCGCTTCGCCGCGCTGGTGCCGCCGACGAAGAGCGGCACCGGCGGGACGGAGTCGTCGACGTCGAGGCGAGCGAGGTAGGCGGCCGGGTCAGAGACGTCCTCACCCGACACCGTCGGTGCGGTGGTGTTCTCGAGGGCCGTCGCCCGCAGCGGGACGAGGAACCGCCCGAGGTGCCTGGTGATCTTCGGCCGGATCGTGCGGGCGGCGTGCTCGCGCTTGTCGGAGACGAGCTCGACGGGCACGACCACGTCGGACTCGACCTGCACGACCGGCACGTCCACGTCGGCGACGAGCTGGTCACGCCACTGACGCTGGTGGCGCAGGTAGCCGCGGTCGCAGACCATGAGGGCCGCGTCGCCGGCGAGGTGGACGGCGACGTCTGCCGGGGCGCCCCGCTGGACGACGAAGGGGACCTTCCGCTTGCGCAACGCGGTGGCGACGTCGGCGAGCCCCTGGAGCAGGAAGGCGTAGTGGCGCGCGTTCGCTTCCGGGTAGTCGTCCATCAGGCCGAAGCAGACCAGCAGCGGCAGGCCGAGCTCGTTGGCGCGGTGGACCGCGTACTCCAGTGCGTGGTTGAGCTCGGCCCGCACCGACTGCTGCATCCAGTAGAGGACGTAGTCGCCGTCACCGGCGGGCTCGCCGTCCTGCAGCACCGTGAGGCGCTCGGCCTGGATACCGCTGTAGGG
>JBBRNQ010000184.1:0-6769 GCA_038230235.1 Actinomycetales bacterium | reverse complement strand
GTGAAGGCGCGCAGGGCGTGCTGCACGCGGTTGCCGAGCTGCGCGAGCACGTCGCCGGGCACGTCCTTCGGTGACTGGGTGACGAAGAAGATGCCGACGCCCTTGGACCGGATCAGGCGCACGGTCTGGGAGATGGCGCTGAGGAAGTCCTTGCTCGCGTCGCTGAAGAGCAGATGGGCCTCGTCGAAGAAGAACACCAGCTTGGGCTTGTCGGGGTCGCCGACCTCGGGCAGGTCGTGGAAGAGGTCGGCAAGCATCCACATCAGGAAGGTCGAGAAGAGCGCGGGCCGGTCCTGCACGGCGGGCAGCTCGAGCGCCGTGATGATGCCCCGGCCGTCGGGCGCGGTGCGCAGCAGCTCGGCGGTGCTGAACTCCGTCTCGCCGAAGAAGGCCTCCGCCCCCTGGTCGGCGAAGCCGATCAGCTCGCGCAGGATGACCCCGGCGGTGGCCGCCGAGAGTCCGCCGAGCTCCTTGAGGTCGGCCTTGCCCTCGGCGCTCGTGAGGAACTGGACGACCTCGCGCAGGTCCTTGAGGTCGATGAGCAGCAGGCCGTGCTTGTCGGCGTAGTGGAAGACCAGCCCGAGGCTCGACTCTTGGGTGGCGTTGAGACCGAGCACCTTGCTCAGCAGCACCGGTCCGAAGGAGGTGACGGTGGCCCGCACGGGGATGCCGGTGCCCATGCCGCCGAGCGACAGGAGCTCGACCGGGAAGGCCGTGGGCACCCACTGCTGTCCGACATCTGCAGCCCGCGCACTCGTGCGGTCGCTGCTCGCGCCCTGGACGGCGAGACCCGACAGGTCACCCTTGATGTCGGCCAGGAAGACCGGCACCCCCTGCGCCGACAGCTGCTCGGCCATCAGCTGCAGCGTCTTGGTCTTCCCCGTGCCCGTGGCCCCCGCCACGAGTCCGTGGCGGTTGAGCACGCCGAGGGGGATGCGTACCGGTGCCAAGGGGTAGGCCGTGCCGTCGAGCACGGCCGCCCCGAAGTCGAGTGCGGGGCCGCTGAAGGCGTAGCCCGAGGCGATCGTCGCCACCTGGTCCGGGAGCGGGGGAGCATCCTGCGGCGTCGACGAGGTGGGAGGCGAGGAGGGCTCAGTCACGATTCGAACTCTAGTCAGGGCATCGGCCCGGAGGGGCCGGATGTCGTCCTTAGACTGCAGCGTGATCTTCAAGGCCGTCGGCGACGCCCGTCCCTACCCCGACCACGGCCACGTGACGACCCGGGACTGGTCGGACGTGGCCCCCCGGATGGTGCGGCTGCAGGATCTCGTCACGACCAAGCGCAACCTCGACCTCGACATGCTGCTCGCCGAGGACTCGACCTTCTACGGAGACCTCTTCGCCCACGTCGTCGACTGGCGCGGTGACCTCTATCTCGAGGACGGGCTGCACCGTGCCCTGCGCGCAGCACTGCAACAGCGAGCGACGCTCCACGCGCGCGTCCTCGTGCTTGACTGACCCCCCACCCCGCGGACGAGACCCCGCACCCTGCGAGAGGAGCCGAGATGAGCTACGTCGTCGAGTCGGCGTCATCCCGGCGAGCCCGGCGACGGCGGCGCACGGCCATCACCCTGCTCGTCGTGGTGGCGATGCTCGCCGCGGCGTTCTACGTCGCGTCGTCCTACTTCCGGCGCCCCAACGCCACGGCAGGGGCCTCGGGGTGCCCCACCGCGACGGCCACCGTGACCGCGAAGGCCAAGACGCCCGCGAAGCCCGTCACGAAGGCCCCCTCGCCGAGCCAGGTCACCGTCAACGTCTACAACGCCACCAGCCGCAGCGGCCTCGCCGGCGACACCGCCAAGACGGTCAAGGCCCGCGGGTTCTTGGTCGGCGCGGTGGCCAACGACCCGCTCAAGAAGTCCATCGCCGGCACGGGTGAGCTGCGCTACGGCAAGGGAGGCGGGGCGGCGGCAGCGGTGGCCAAGACGCTGCTGCCGAGTGCCAAGGCCGTCGTCGACAGCCGGGCCGACGCCTCCGTCGACCTCGTCCTCGGCGACACCTACAAGGCCCTGGCTGCGGCCCCGGCGGGCACCACGACGACGCCCGGCTGCTGACCCGGGCTGCTGACCCGGGCTGCTGGCCCGGGCTGCTGACCCGGGTCGCGGCCGTGCGCCGCCGCCCGGGCCCAGCCCGGTCAGTCCGTCGGTCGGTCGGTCGGTCGCTCAGCCCAGCCGGGCTGCCGCCGCGACGGCCACCTTGCGCAGGACCGTCAGGTCCCTCCCCGGGGTGCCCATGAGGTCGACGAAGGCCACGCGGGTGCCGTGTCGCACGATGAGCGACCCGCCACCGGTCGGCACCCCCGTCGCGCTGCCGCGGGGGAAGACGAGGTCGGGGTAGAGCTCGACGGTCGCCGCTCCGGCGCGGAAGACCTGCCGGGGACCGTAGCCCGCCACCTTCGGGACGGGTGACCCCTGGCACTCGTAGAGGAAGCCGATCTCCATCCGCATGTTGTCGACGTAGTGGTCGGCTGCGGCGGGGCCGGGCGCCTGGGTCGCGCCCTCACGCAGCCACACCTGCTTGTTCAGGGTGCTCGTGAAGGTGCCGTCGACGTAGGCCAGCGCGGTGCCGCGGGCGGGGTAGCTCTTGGCGTTGGTCATGTTGCGGATGCTCTTCTCACCCAGGCAGCCGTCGAAGCGGCCGGCGTCCCCGAGGAGCAGGTCACCCATCCGGTCGATCGCGGCCGAGTCGGCCGGCAGGCCGGCGGCGACCAGGTCCTCGAGGGTGAGCAGCGAGCCCGTCGAGACGACGGGCGCGGTGGCGGTCGCGGCGGTCGTGGGCGCGGTCGTGGGCGCGGTCGTGGGCGCGCCGTCGGGGGTGGCGGCGCTCGCGGCACCGCCCATCGCCACGAGCCCGAGGACGAGGCCGGCGACCCGCGCAGTGCGGCGAGGGGTCCGGCGGTGAGTGGGGCTGGGGGTGCGGTTGGGGGTGCGGCGGGGTGACGTGGTCATGGTCGTCTCCTTCGACAAGGTGTCCAGTGGTGGGGCGAGCGCCGGTGCGGTCGCTCCCACCCCTTTGACGCCACCCGGGCGGAAGAAGTTGCCCAGTTGCCGAGGTCAACCGGAAAAGCGTGCCGCGACGACCTCGATGGCGAACTCATAGCCCTGCACCCCGGCGCCGACGATGACCGCGGTGGCGATGTCGCTGAGGTAGGAGTGGTGCCGGAACGGCTCGCGGGCGTGCACGTTGCTCAGGTGCACCTCGACCAGCGGTCCCTGCGCCAGCACGAGCGCATCCCGAAGAGCCACCGACGTGTGGGTGTAGGCGCCCGCGTTGACGACGATGCCGGCGCTGGTGCGCAGCTCCTGGGCCCAGGTCACCAGCTCCCCCTCGTGGTTGCTCTGGCGCGCGTCCAGGTCGAACCCCAGGGCGTCGGCCCGCTCCCGGCACCGACGCTCGACGTCGGCGAGGGTGGCGGAGCCGTAGACCTCGGGCTGCCGGCTGCCGAGGAGGTTGAGGTTGGGGCCGTTCAGCACGGCGATCACGGGCCTGGGCACGCGGGGAAGCCTAGCCGGGTGGGCCGCGCACCCTCGGGCGGAAACTGGTGCGCGCCGTCCCTTTACACGCCACCGCCTATGTGTCATCCTTCATGTCACATCGCCCAGGTCACATCGCACCGGCGCACCGGAAGGCCTCCTCATGACCACCGCCCCCGCACTCCCCCGCACCCCCCTCGGCTTCCCCCTCGGCTCTCCACTCGGCTCTCCACTCGGCTCGGGGGCCGCTGCCGCGCTGGGTCCGTCGCATATCGACGAGACCGTCGCCGCCCGCCTGCTGGAGTCGTCACGGCTGCTGTCCTACGACCCCACCACCGAGGTCGACTGGGACGCGCCGCTCGACCCGTCGCACTACGGCCTGTCGCCCGAGTGGTCGACCCTCTACGGCACCGACCTGTGGGACGAGATGAGCGACGAGCAGCGGGTTGCGCTGACCCGCCACGAGATGGCCTCGATCATGGGCACCGGCATCTGGTTCGAGATGATCCTGCAGCAGCTGATCGTGCGCGACCTCTACGCGACCGACCCGCGCCGGGCCGAGTTCCAGTTCGCGCTCACCGAGGTGGCCGACGAGTGCCGCCACTCGATCATGTTCGCCCGCGCCATCGCTGCCATGGGCGCGCCCAGCTACCTGCCCACCCAGCTGAGCCGCGAGCTCGCCCGGGGCTTCAAGACCCTGGCCCAGGGCGAGGAGGCGTATGGAGCCATCCTCGTCGCCGAGGAGATCCTCGACATCGTGCAGCGCGACCTCATGCGCGACGAGCGGGTGCTCCCCGTCATCCGCACGACGAGCCGGATCCACGTCGTGGAGGAGTCGCGGCACATGACCTTCGCCCGCGAGGAGATGAAGGCCAGCCTGGTCGGGGCCAGCACGCTGCGGCGTCAGAAGAGTGCCCTGCTCATCGCCATCGTCGCCTCGGTCATCATCGAGAACCTCGTCAACAAGGACGTCTACGCCAACGTCGGCCTCGACCCCGAGCGCGCGTGCCAGGCGGCCCGCACCAACGGCCACCACGCGGCGATGATGCGCACCAGCGCGGCCCACCTCATGGAGTTCCTCGACGAGTGCGGTCTGCTCACCACCGCCTCCCGACGGGCCTACGCCCGTCTCCACATGATCTGACGGCGGGTCCACCAGACATGACCTTCGTCATCACGCAGTCCTGCTGCAACGACGCCCACTGCGTGTCGGTCTGCCCGGTCAACTGCATCCACCCGACCCCCGACGAGCCCGACTTCGGGATCACCGAGCAGCTCTACGTCGACCCCCGCTCCTGCATCGACTGCGGGGCCTGCGCCAGTGCCTGCCCGGTCGACGCGATCTTCCCCGCGGAGTCGCTGTCGGCGCCGCTGGCCGGCTACGCCCAGCGCAACGAGGCCTACTTCGACGGCTTGCCCCGGCAGCCGGAGTGGGCGGCCACCCGCTGGCCACGCACCCTGCCCTCCGGCACCGGCTTGCGCGTCGCGGTGATCGGCACCGGGCCCGCGGCCTGCTACACGGCCCAGACCCTGCTGCGCACCACCGACGCCCGGGTCACCATCGTCGACCGCGAGGACGAGCCGGGCGGACTCGTGCGCTACGGCGTCGCCCCCGACCACCCGACGACGAAGCGCGTGAGCGGCAGCTTCGCCTGGATCTTCGGGCACGAGCGCGTGACGCTGCGGCTGGGCACCGAGGTCGGCCGCGACGTCTCCCTGGACGAGCTCCGGGCCAGCCACCACGCCGTCGTCGCGGCCGTCGGAGCCGTCGAGGACCGTCGGCTCGACATCCCTGGTGAGCAGCTGCCGGGCGTCATCCCCGGCGGCGACTTCGCTCGCTGGGTCAACGGCCACCCGGCGGCCCTGCCTCCCGACCTCACCTCCTCGCGGGCCGTCGTCGTCGGCAACGGCAACGTGGCCCTCGACGTCGCCCGCCTGCTGGCCGCCGACCCCGACTCCCTGCCGCCCGACCTCGCCCCCCACGTCATCGCGGCGCTGCGCCGCAGCACGGTGCGCGAGGTCGTCGTCCTCGGGCGCCGCGGTCCGGAGCACGCGGCCTACACCGAGTCGGAGCTGACCGCCCTGCGCTACCTGCCGGGTGTCTCACTCGTCGTCGACGACACCCCGGGGGTCGCCGCCGCGATCGAGGCCGGCGGCCCCAGCGAGTCATCCGGCGCGCACGACTCGCAGAGAGCGCTCGACTCCCCCCGGTCGCCCGAGGCGGCCGCGGCGGCCGCGGCGAGAGCCTCGCTGCTGCGGGGGATCGAGCGCGTCGCGGTCGACTGGTCGCAGGAGCCGACCGGCCGACGCATCGTCCTGCGCTTCGGCTCGGCCCCGCTCGAGCTCCGTGGCGAGGGACGCGTCACCGGCGTCACCCTCGACGGCCTGACCATCGACGCCGGCCTCGTCGTGACCTCCATCGGTCGTCGCGGCCGAGCCCTGGCGGGGCTCCCGTTCGACGAGTCGCGGGGGACGGTGCCGCACTCCGGTGGCCGGGTCGTCGACCCCGCCACCGGTCAGGTCCAGCCGGGTCTCTACGTCGCGGGGTGGATCAAGCGCGGCTCGACCGGAGGCATCGGAGCCAACCGCTTCGACGCCGAGGAGACCGTCGACGCCCTCGTCGAGGACGCCGCCACCCACCGCCTGCCCGAGCCGACCCGCACCCCCCGCCGCCGGCGCCTCCTCCGCCTGGCCTGAGCCACCCACACCCCCGCCCCCGCGCGTCCCCCCCTCCATACGTCGCCTTGTTGCCGCCGACACGCCCTTTTCACCCCTCCAAACCCGCGGAAAGGGCACGCTGGCGGCAACAAGAGGACGTATGGAGGGCCGCAGCGACCCCAGTCGCACGGGTCGGCTCAGCCGTCCTCCAGCGCTGCCCGCATCGCGGCACTGACGGGGGAGTCGACCGCCAGGACCGCCTTGGCCGCCAGCCGGCCGAGCTCGACCTGCTCCGCCCGTGACAGGGCGGTGAACAGCAGCGACCGGACGTGCCGTACGTGCCCTGGGGCGGCGGCGGTGACCGCGTGACGACCCGGCTCGAGCAGCACGGCGACGGTGATCCGGCCGTCCTCGGGCAGGGGCTCGCGGCGGATGAAGCCCTTCGCTTCCAGCCGACGGGCGACGTGGGACAGGCGCGACAGCGAGCCGTTCGCCATCATCGCCAGCTGGCTCATCCGGGCGATGCCGTCGGGGCGCTCCGACAGGACCGCGAGCACGGAGTACTCGAAGAAGCTGAGGCCGGCGTCGCGGCCGAGCTGCGCCTCGACCGACCCCGGGAGCAGGGTCGTCAGCTGCAG
>JBBRNQ010000183.1:0-6869 GCA_038230235.1 Actinomycetales bacterium | reverse complement strand
GTCGACAACCACTGCCACCTCGACATCGACCGCGACGGGTCGCCGGGGCTGGGGGTCACCGAGGCGTTGACCGCGGCCGCGGAGGTCGGGGTCGACCGGGTCGTCCAGATCGGGTGCGAGCTGGAGTCGGCGCGGTGGACCGTCAAGGTCGTCGACGAGCACCCCTCCCTGCTTGGCGGAGTTGCCCTGCACCCCAACGAGATTCCCGGGTTGGCGGCGTCGGGCGAGCTGGTCGGGCAGCTGGCCGAGATCGAGCAGCTGGCCCAGCACCCGCGGGTGCGGGTGATCGGCGAGACCGGGCTCGACTACTTCCGCACCGGGGCCGAAGGAGTGCCGGCCCAGCAGGACGCGTTCCGCTGGCACATCGACCTGGCCAGACGCACGGGCAAGGCGCTGCAGATCCACGACCGCGACGCCCACGACGACGTGCTGCGCATCCTCTCCGAGGAAGGTGTGCCCGACCGGACCGTCCTGCACTGCTTCTCGGGCGACCTCTCGATGGCGCGACGGGCGGTCGAGATGGGGCTGATGCTGTCCTTCTCGGGCACCGTGACCTTCAAGAACGGCCACCGGCTGCGCGACGCCCTGGCGGTGACGCCGCTGACCCACCTGCTGGTCGAGACCGACGCGCCGTACCTCACGCCGCACCCCTATCGGGGGGCGACCAACGCGTCGTACCTCGTGCCGCTGACGGTGCGGTCGATGGCCGGGACGCTGAACACCGACGTGCCGACGCTGTGTGCCGCGCTGTCGGCGAACAGCGAGCGCGTCTACGGACCCTGGTGACACCTGGTGACACCTGGTGACACCTGGTGACACCTGGTGACATGGGTGCCTCTGGCTGATGCCTGGCGACGCTTGGTGACGACCGCGGGGCGTCCTCCGTCACGAGATCGACACCTCATTTGCCCCACAGGTCACACAGGCCTCACTGGTCACGCCTTGGACCCATTTCCCGTTACCGAAAGTTGACCTTTCCACGTCCTGTCAGGGAAGGTAGGCGACGACGGCCGGTGGCGACATCACGGGCCGGGCTGCACAGAACGGGGACCTGGGGGCGCACGCCGACGATGGCGACGCCCCTTGTCCATGCTCTGGTGCCGCTCGGAATCGTGCCTCGTACCCGGGCAGACCCAACATCGGAGCAGCGTGTTCTCTCGTCCCGTTCGCCATCTCGCGCAGGCGGGTGCCCTGGCCGCAGTCGTCGGCGGCGCCTTCAGCATCGCCCACCTCGACAAGGCCGTGGCCCTGTCGGTCGACGGACGCACCGAGTCGGTGCACGTCATGGGCAGCACCGTCGCTGACCTGCTCAGCAAGAAGGGGATCGCGATCGGTGCGCACGACACCGTCGTGCCCGCGGCCGACCAGCCCCTCGACGACGGCGAGACCGTCGTCGTGCGCTACGGACGCAAGCTCACCGTGACCCTCGACGGGAAGACGCGCGACTACTGGACCACCGCGACGAGCGTCTCCGACGCCCTCGCGCAGGTGGGCCTGCGGGCCGACTCGGCCGCCAAGCTCTCGGTCAGCCGCGACCAGCCGCTGGGTCGCTCCGGTCTGGCCATGTCGATCACCAGCCCCCACACGGTCACGCTGGCCGTCGACGGCAAGAAGGTGGCGAAGACCACGACCGTCACCACCGTGGGTGAGCTCCTCACCCTCATGGAGGTCAGGCTGCGCGGCAGCGACCAGGTCAAGCCGGCCGCCACGACCCTGCTCACCAACGGGCTGACCGTGACCGTCTCCCGGATCGTCGGCAAGAGCGCCACCAGCGTCGAGCAGGTGGCCTTCACCACCGAGCGCAGGAACGACGCGTCCCTCACCGTCGGCACGACGAGGACCACGAGCGCCGGCAGCGCCGGAGAGCGCACGATCACCTGGAAGGAGACCTGGGTCGACGGCAAGCTCGCCAAGCGGGTCCAAGTGGGCTCGACGGTGACCAGGGCGCCGCAGACGCAGGTCGTCGCCGTCGGCACCAGGCCCGTTCCCGTCGTGGCCGCTCCGCCGCGGGTCGCCGCCCCGAGCGCCCCGGTGCCGGCACCTGCCGCCGGCCCGGTCTCCGGCGCCGGACTCAACCTCGCCAACGCAGCAATGTGGGACCGCATCGCGCAGTGCGAGTCGACCGGCAACTGGCACATCAACACCGGCAACGGCTACTACGGCGGCCTGCAGTTCGCCACCGCGTCCTGGCTGGCCAACGGTGGCGGCGCCTTCGCCCCGCGCGCCGACCTCGCCTCGCGCGAGCAGCAGATCACCGTTGCCAACCACTACTTCGCCACGGCAGGGCTCGGCCCCTGGGGCTGCGCCGGAGCCGCCTGACCACCACCGGTCGGGCCCCGGGCCACCGGGGCTCCATCCGGGCCCTAGGGTCGAGGCCATGCCCGACGACGACCAGCCGCCCGCCGCACCGGCGCTCCTGACGGCCTCGGCGGTGCGCGACCTCGCGGCCCGGCACGGCATCCGCCCCACGAAGCACTGGGGACAGAACTTCGTCGTCGACGCCAACACCGTGCGCCGCATCGTGCGGCTCGCGGGGGTCGGTGAGGACGACGTCGTCGTCGAGGTGGGCCCCGGGCTGGGCTCGCTCACCCTGGCCCTGCTGCCAGCGGTGCGTGCCGTGGTCGCCGTCGAGATCGACCCGACCCTCGCGGCCGCGCTCCCGGGCACCGTGGCGGCTCTGCAGCCCGAGCACGCGCAGCGCCTCACCGTCGTGCAGGCCGACGCGATGGACGTCACCTCGCTCGACCCGGCCCCCACGGCCCTCGTGGCCAACCTGCCCTACAACGTCTCGGTCCCGGTCGTGCTCTCCTTCCTCGAGCGTCTCCCGAGCATCGACCGGGTCCTGGTGATGGTGCAGCTCGAGGTCGCCGAGCGGCTCGCCGCACCGCCGGGCAGCAGGACGTACGGCGTGCCGAGCCTCAAGGCGGCCTGGTGGGCCTCCGTACGGCTGGCGGGGACGGTGCCCCGCAGCGTCTTCTGGCCGGTGCCCAACGTCGACTCGGGGCTGGTGTCGCTGGTCCGGCGCGAGCCGCCGTCGACCACCGCTCCCCGCGCCGAGGTCTTCGCCGCGGTCGACGCGGCCTTCGCGCAGCGTCGCAAGACCCTGCGCGCGGCCCTCGCGGGGTGGGCCGGCTCGGCCGAGCGGGCCGAGGCCGCTCTGCGCGCGGCGGGAATCGACCCGCGCACCCGCGGGGAGCAGCTCGACATCACCGCCTTCGCCGCCTTGGCGGCCGCGCGGCGCGAGCTCCCGCCGCCCGGTTAGGGTGGCGCAGTGACCTCAGCCTTCTCGGTGGACCCCTCCGTGACCGTCCGCGTCCCGGCCAAGGTCAACCTCGAGCTGGGGGTGGGGCCGCGCCGCGCGGACGGCTACCACGGGCTGTCGACCGTCTTCATGGCCGTGGGCCTGCACGACGAGGTCACCGCCACGGCCAGCGACGACTGGCAGGTCGAGGTCACCGGACCGTATGCCGCCCACGTGCCCACCGACGACACCAACCTCGCGCTCCGCGCCGCCCAGGCCCTCGCGGCGCAGGTGGGGATCGACGAGCCGGTCGCGCTGCGCATCCACAAGGAGATCCCCGTCGCCGGCGGGATGGCCGGAGGATCGGCCGACGCCGCCGCCGCACTGCTCGCCTGCGACCAGCTGTGGTCGTCGTCGAGGTCACGCGACGAGCTGGCCAGCCTGGCGGCCGGCATCGGTAGCGACGTGCCCTTCTGCCTGAGCGGCGGCATCGCCATCGGCTCGGGCCGCGGCGAGCAGCTCGCGCCGGTCCTCGCGACCGGCCGCTACCACTGGGTCTTCGCCGTCAGCGACGTGGGTCTGTCGACCCCGCAGGTCTACGCCGAGTGCGACCGGCTGCGCGGGTCGGCGCCGGTGCCCGAGCCCGAGCCGTCCAACAGCATGATGACGGCCCTGCGCTCCGGCGACCCCGAGGCGCTCGGCCGCGCCCTCACCAACGACCTGCAGGAGGCGGCGTTCTCGCTGCAGCCCTCCTTGCGCGAGGTCGTGGATGCCGGCCTCGAGTACGGCGCGCTCGGTGGCATCGTCTCGGGATCCGGCCCGACGATCGCCTTCCTCACCGGCTCGCCGGAGCTGGCCCTCGACCTGTGCGTCTCGCTCACCGCCTCCGGTGTCGCGGGCGAGGTGCGGCGGGCCAAGGCCCCGGTCCAGGGGGCGCACGTCGTCACCGGCCCGGGCCGGGCCTGACGGCGGGGGAGGACACCATGGCCAATCTCGTCTCGCTGGAGCGAGCCACCGTCGTCTTCGGCACCACCACGGTGCTCGACGGCGTCTCGACCGGTGTCAATACCGGTCAGCGCATCGGAGTGGTCGGCCGCAACGGCGGAGGCAAGTCGACGCTGCTGCGGGTCATCGCCGGCGAGCAGCTGCTCGACGAGGGCCGCGTCACCCGTGGGGGCACGGTGACCGTCGGCATGCTGAGCCAGGTCGACGTGCTCGACCCGACCTACACCGTGCGGGAGGCCGTGCTCGGTGACCTGCCCGAGCACGTGTGGGCGGGTGACGCGCGCATCCGCGACGTGCTCACCGGTCTGCTCGGCGGCATCGACGCACCCGGTATCGGCGGGCTCGAGGCCGTCATCGGGCCCATGTCGGGTGGCGAGCGTCGGCGGCTCGCCCTGGCCCGGTTGCTCGTCGCCGACCCCGACGTGCTGCTGCTCGACGAGCCCACCAACCACCTCGACGTCGAGGGCGTGGCCTGGCTCGCCCGGCACCTGACGACCGCGCGCACCCGGCCCGACTCGGCGCTGGTCGCCATCACGCACGACCGGTGGTTCCTCGACGCGGTGGCCACGCTGACCTGGGAGGTCGGCGACGGTGAGGTGAGCAGCTTCGAGGGGGGCTACGCGGCCTACGTGCTCGCGAAGGCCGAGCGCGAGCGGATGGCCAAGGTCACGGCCGAGCGGCGCGACAACCTGCTCCGCAAGGAGCTCGCGTGGCTGCGGCGCGGCCCGCCGGCGCGCACGAGCAAGCCGCAGTTCCGCATCGACGCGGCCAACGCCCTCATCGAGGACGAGCCGCCCGCGCGCGACAACGTGTCGCTCGTGCGCTTCGCCACGACGCGGCTCGGCAAGGACGTCGTCGACCTGCTCGACGCCACCGTCGACCTCGGTGGTCGGCGGGTGCTCGACCGGGTGACCTGGCGGTTGGCGCCGGGGGAGCGGGTCGGGATCGTCGGTGTCAACGGCGCCGGCAAGTCGACGCTGCTGCGCGCCATCACCGGTGACGTGCCCCTCACCTCGGGGCAGCGCAAGGCCGGCAAGACCATCGCCGTGGCCTTCCTCACCCAGGAGGTGCGTGAGCTCGAGCGCTTCGAGGACTGGCGGGTCATCGACGCCATCGAAGACGTCAAGAGCTACACCATGCTCGGTGACAAGGAGGTCAGCGCCAGCCAGCTGGCCAAGCGCCTCGGCTTCAGCGGTGGGCGGCAGCAGACCCGGGTCAGCGACCTCTCCGGTGGCGAACGCCGACGCCTGCAGCTGCTGCGGCTGCTGATGACCGAGCCCAACGTGCTCATCCTCGACGAGCCGACCAACGACCTCGACATCGAGACGCTCACCTCGCTCGAGGACGTGCTCGACGGCTGGGCGGGCACCCTGCTCGTCGTCTCGCACGACCGGTACCTCCTCGAGCGGGTGGCCGACCGTCAGGTCGCCCTGCTCGGTGACGGCAAGGTGCGCGAGCTGCCCGGCGGGGTGGAGGAGTACCTCCGGCTGCGCGAGGCGGCTCCCGCATGGAGGGGGGTGGCCGACGCCGAGGGCAACACGGTCAGCCGTGCCGGAGCCTCGGCTGCCTCGCCCGTGGCGCCTGCCCCTGCGGCCCCGTCCGGTGGCCTGTCGGCGGTCGAGGTGCGGGCTGCCCGCAAGGAGCTCGCCCGCCTCGAGCGCCAGCTCGGCAAGCTCGCCGACCGCGAGGTCAGGCTGCACGCCCAGATGGCCGAGGTCTCCGCCAGCGGCGACCACACCCGCCTCACCGAGCTCGCCCGCTCCCAGAGCGACGTCCACGCCGAACGCGAGGAGCTCGAGCTGGCCTGGCTGGAGGCAGCCGAGACCGTCGACTGAGATGCGCCTGACCGGGCGCCCGACGGCGCCGGCGGCCCCCCTCCATACCCCTTGTTGCTCCTGTTGTGCCTTTCCGAACCCGGTTTGAGGTCGAAAAGGGCACGCCAGGAGCAACAAGGCGTCCGGTGGCGGGCTACGGTGGCGGGCATGACGATGGCCCTGCACCACGTGCAGGTCTCGTGCCCGGCCGGCTCCGAGGACCGGCTGCGGGCCTTCTACGTCGGGGTGCTCGGGATGACCGAGCTGACCAAGCCGCCCGTGCTCGCTGCCCGGGGCGGAGCGTGGTTCCGCGCCGGGTCGCTCGAGCTGCACTGCGGTGTCGAGGACGACTTCCGTCCTGCGCGCAAGGCCCACCCGGGCATCGCTGTGACCGAGGTCGCGGCTCTCGCCGAGGCGGTCGAGGCCAGCGGGGCGCAGGTGCGGTGGGACGACTCCATACCGGGCCTGCGGCGGTTCCACACCGACGACCCCGTCGGCAACCGCCTGGAGTTCATGCAGGCCTGACCCCATCACCCGCCTTGTTGCCTGCGGTGCGCCCCTTTCGGGCTCACTGGGAGCCTCGACGGGAACATCGGGAGCAACAAGGCGACGTATGGAGCCCCGCGCCGTTCCGCTGCGGCCGCGCCGTACCGCTTCGGCCGTGGTCTCTCAGGCGTCGTAGGGGCGCAACAGGCCCCGCAGGGTGCCTGCGAGCCGGGACTGCTCGGCGGCGGAGAGGCCGGCGAGCAGCCGGTGCTCCCGGTCGAGCAGGTCCGACAGGGCCGCGTCGACGACCTCGCGGCCGTCGG
>JBBRNQ010000182.1:0-6873 GCA_038230235.1 Actinomycetales bacterium | reverse complement strand
CGTCGGCAGGCCCGCCTTCAACGCCTTCATCCGCGCCGGGTCGCTCGTGACAGCGAAGTTCGACACGGTCAGCTGCGTCTCGCTGAACGTGTTCTGCACCTGCCCCAACCAGGCGATGGCCTGCAAGCTGTCGCGGTACATCCCCTGCAGGTTCGCCTGCGCGGTCGCCAGCTTGCTGATACCCACCACGCCGACACCGACCATCAGCATCGAGACGACGAGGAAGCCCGACAGCAGCTTCTGGGCCGTCTTGAGGTTGGCGAAGAACCAGAGCGGCCCTCGACGTGCCTGGATGTCGACCATGATCGTGTGTCCCCCATACGTTTGCGCCAGGACCCGTCGTGGTCACCCAGAGGGTCGACGGCGTCGTGTGGCTTCACCCGGAACATCGGCCACCCGTCGCCGATCCTGAGGGATCGGGTCGGTTGGCGTGACTGCGTCCTGCTGGGAAGTCCTGGGAGCGACCCATTGCCTCAGCCCGTGACGACTGGGAGCATCGGCGCCATGGACCTCGACACCTGGTGGCCGCTCGTGCACCCGGCCACGCGTGACTGGCTCATCGCCCACAACGGCGAGGACCTGAGCGCAGCAGTGGTCGGCGACATCGCCCGCGTGGCGGGGCCGCTGCCGGTGGAGGCCTGGTGGCTCGGCGACAACGCCCCGACGGGCGTCTCCCTCTCCGATGCCGGCACCGACTGGGTCGAGGCGGTGGCCAACGACGAGGTCCCGCAGCCACCCCCGACGAGCTGAGCTCGGCCCCCGACCGTTTGACGTCCGACGACCTCGACCGCGGCGGTGAGTGGTCGGCCGTCCTCGACCGGGCCGCCGGAGCCCTGCTGGGCCAGGCCTGTGGTGACGCCCTCGGCGCCCCGTACGAGTTCGGTAGCTGGCCCCTGAGCGGTCACCCCGAGATGCTCGGGGGAGGGCTGGGCGACTATGCCCCCGGGGAATGGAGCGACGACACGCAGATGGCGGTCTGCATCGCCCGGGTGGCCGCACAGGGCGCCGACCTCACGACCGACGACGCGATCGCCGTCGCCTTCGACGACTGGGCCCTGCACGGGGCCACCGACATCGGGACCCAGACGGCTGGCGTCCTCCGCGCCGCCCGCTCCACCGGGTGACGTCGGAGCGCCCGGGCGGTCGCCCGGCTGACGCACACCGACGAGCTGGCCGTCGAGTCGTCGGTCCTGTGGTCGGAGGCAGTGCGCGTCGCCGTCGACGAGGCCCGCCTCGACCTCGAGTGCGGACTCGCCCTGCTTCCCGCCCAGCGGCGCGAGCAGTGGGCGATCTGGATCTCACAGGCTGACTCGGTGGCCCCGATGCTTTTCTCCCCCAATGGTTTCACCGTCACCGCGTTCCAGGCGGCCTGGGCGGCGATCACCCTCACCGACACTGGCGCCCCGGGTCACCTCGAGCGCGGGCTGAGGGCCGTCGTGCACGCCGGCGACGACACCGACACGGTGGCGGTGATCGCCGGGCAGCTGCTCGGCGCGAGGTACGGCGCCTCCGCGGTGCCGGCCCCCTGGCGCCAGCTGGTCCACGGCTGACCCGGCCTCACCGGAGCCGACCTCGAGCAGCTGGCCCGGCTGACCGCGACCGGTGGCTACCGGCGCTGAACCCCCACCTGCCGTCGGTCGCTCGTATCCCGCTCAGCCGGGCAACCACTGCAGCAGCGCCGCCGTCACCTGGGCGTTGCTGAAGTAGGAGCCGTGGTCGACGCCCTCGCTCGCCGCGAGGACGAGCGGGTCGGCGACGGGGAACATCGCTGCGCCCGGCACGTCGTACGAGCCGGCGGTCGGCACGACGAGGTCGTTGGTCGCGTCGCGAAAGACGAAGTCGGTGCCGCTGTCGCGCACGATACGGGCGAAGGGTGAGCCCGGCTTCGGCTCGTAGTCGGCCGTGACCACCCGGTAACCGGCCGCACTGGCCGGCCCGGTGTTGAACTCCTTCAGGGACTGCCCCGACGGGTTCATCGACATGATCCCCTCCAGCCCCGAGAAGGCACCGACGGCGAGGTGCTGGATCACCGTCAGCACGCCCGCCAGGATGTCGGTGACGCCGCCGCCGGGGATGAACTGCGCGAGGTTGGTGAGGCGGTCGAGCAGCGAGCCGAGGTAGTGCTCGTCGGCCAGCGGCGTGCCCGCGTTCGGCGGCGCGACCATGACGAGGTGGCGCACCGTGACCCGGTCGCCGAGCCCCAGCTCCGACCCGCGCTCGGCGAGCGCCCGTCCCACCAGACCCCCGCGCGAGTGCGTGACGACATCGACCGTGAGGTGCGCACCCTCCCCCAGCTGGGTGGCCAGCAGGGCGATGTTCTCCGATGGAGTGACCGAGACCGTGTGGTGGTCAAGGGCGATCACGCGCCCGTCGTAGCGGTGGTGCAGCTCGGCGAGCACGTCGTGCGGGAGGCCCGAGAAGGCCGTGTCACTCGTGACGAAGGTGCCGTGCACGAAGAGCAGGACGGGCCCCTCACCCAGCGCGGTCACGTCTGCGGGGGTGAGGTCCGGCACCGTCGCCGAGGTGAACGAGTCGGGGTCGAAACGGCGCAGCCGGGCCGGCCGGTGCCCGGCCTCCCAGTGCGCAGCGACCGCCTCCGCCGCCCGCTGCAGACCCGGCCGCACGAGCGGGAAGACGACCACCTTGAAGAGCTTGGTCCCGAGGGCGCCGAGCACGCCGCGCGAGTGCCCCTGGGCGCCGGGCTCCGGCCGGACCACCTCGCGGGGCAGCAGGTAGGTCAACCGTCGAGCGCCGCGCTGCCCCGCGACCCCCGTCGGGCCGCCCACCGCGCCGCCCTGGGGCTCGGTCGGGAGGTGCCAGCTGAGCGAGCCGGCCTCGGCGGTGTAGAGCACGACCTGGCCGAAGCCCTCGGCCGGCGCCGGCACCCGCAGCTCGATCTGGGTGCCACCCCCGCCGCCTCGCGTCCCGCCGCTCGCATACAGCTCGTCGGGGTCGGTGATCTCGACGGTCAGCTGCTCCTGCGCCCCCACCTGGTCGAGGGCGTCGAGGAAGGCCTGGGTCGTCTCCTCGGCACCGCGCATGCCGGGGGTGCGGGGTCCGTGGACCTCGACGGACCCGGAGAGTCCGGGGGTGCTGAGGACGACGTCGTCGACGACGACGTCGGTCCCCTCGGGACGCAGGTTGGTGGCCATGGGTTGCTCCTTGTCAGGTTGTTCGCGGGTTTCACTCAGTGGTGGCGGGTGGGTGCACGAGCATCAGCCGGGGGTGACCGAAGACCTGGAACGCCATGAGGGTCGCGCTCACCAACGGCTGCCCGCTCGTGACGGCCTCCCGGGTGTAGGTGGCGCGCAGGGCCCGCACCGCCTCGGCCACCGACACCCCGGGCTGCGTGGTCCACGACCGCGCGTAGACCTCACGGGCCACGGCGGCGGCGACGTCGTCGTCGACGTTCCACAAGGGCGCGACGACGCCGCAGGCGCCGATCTGCAGCAGGACCGTGGCCATTCCGCCGTAGCTGCCGAGCACCTTCCTGTCCGCGCCGACCTGGCAGGCGTTGAGGAAGACGAAGGGGGCGCCGTCGAGCCGGCAGCCGCGGACCTGCATCGGGGTGAGGTACTGCCAGCGCGCACCGGCGGCGTCCCGCTCGACGAGCACGAGCCCGCCCTGGCTGCCCTGGTCGTCGAAGGAGCCGTGCAGCGCGACGTGGACCAGGTCGACGGCCGGGGTGCCGCTCAGGAGGTCGTGCACCGCGGCGTACGTCGACTCGACCGTCGCCACGGTCTGCCCGGCGAAGAGCGCCGAGACCTCGTCGGCCTCGGCCTGAGCCTGCGTGAGGACGGGCCACTTGGGCAGGCCGGTGTAGTCGGCCCGCAGCACCGCCGCGGAGCGGACGGTGACCGACGCGCGCGGCACGGGACGGGGGTTCCCTCGCACGAGCGGCCACCGACCGAGGGCCACATGGGCCCCGAGGAAGGGCGAGGTGCCACCCCAGGCACTGCGGAGGCGCAGGTCGGCCATCTCCCACGGCACGACGGGCTCCTCGGTGAGCAGCAGCACCGTGGGTGCCGTCGGGCGACCGGGTCGGGCGACGAGGGACCGCACGGCCTCGGCGACGCGTGGCGGTACGGCGTCCCCCACCAGCCGGGCCCGTCCGGCGAGGTCGTCGTAGTCGGGCACCCGACCGGGTGAGAACTCAATGCTGCGGCGCCCGTCGAGGGCGAAGCCGCGGATGTCGTCCCCGAGGCTGGTCGCCTCCGACCCGTCGGGGACGGTGACCGAGGCGTCACCGGAGTAGGCGCTCCATACCCAGGAGCCGTCGCCGTGGTCGCCGGCGGCGACGGTGAGCACGAGGTCGGGGGGCTCCGGCCCGACGAGGGGGGTGAGGTCGAGCAGTCCGGCCCCCTCCACCGGGGGCACGGCGGTCAGCATGACCCGGGAGTCGTCGTCGGCGACGGCCAGCACCCGCCAGGCGACGGCCACGACCTGCCCGCCCCGCAGGTAGTGCACGCCGATCCGGCGCGTCGGAGCGGCCTCCGGCGTCCACAGCGCGGTCGCGGTGAGCGTCACACAAGGATAAGGGTGCTCGGCGTCGACGACCAGCGTGTGACGGGTCGGGCCGTCGACCGCGAGGGTGCTCGGGTCGGTCACCACGACGATGTCGACGTCGCCGGAGCCGAGCACGGCACCGGTCGAGACCACGGTCGGCAGGGGTCGTGGCCCGAGGCCGACCTCGAGGCCGAACGCGCGGCCCAGGACGACGACGTCGGGGTGCGCGGTCTTTGTCGTGACGTCGATGCGGGGGTAGGCCGGTGGCAGCGCGGACCCGCCCCCAGGGCCCGCGCCCGCGCCGACATCCGGGCCGGCATCCAGCTCGACATCCGGGCCGGCAGACGGGCCGGGACGAGGGCCCGGATCCGGCTCTCCCATGGTGGCTTCGTCTCCACCCGGGCCCGCCTGAGGCGGCTCGGCCCGGGTGGGGCCACCGCGGTAGACCGGCGGGGGCGCCACGCCGGTCGTCGGGGGCTGTGGGGAGGGCCGCGCTCTCCCGGCACCACCGGCCCGTCGTACGGCGTCGAGCACCTCCGCCAGCGCATCGGGTGGGACACCGTCGTGCAGGGCCGCGGCGACCCCTCGCAGGATCCTCTCCGTGGTGGCGCGGGCCAGGGCCCCGACCACCGCCTCGCGGAGCGCGTCGTCGACGTCCGGACTGGCCGCGACCGTCAGCAGGTCGGCGCAGGGCAACCGCTCGGCGTCGACCTCGCGCAGCACCAGGGCGAGGGCCGACAGGACGGGTCCGGTCCGCCGCGGCACGGGGAGCGCGGCCACCTCCTCGACCAGTCGCAGCGCCAGCCGACCGGCCGGCTCGGCCGGCAGGTCGCGCAGCGCCTCGAGGTCCTCCTCGGTGAGACCGGCAGTGAGCACCAGCAGACCAGCAGCCGCGTGCTCGCGTCCCCACGCGAGGGCGGCGTCGAGCTGCGCCGTACCGGCGCGGCGGGGTCGGGCGGCCGGGGCCGGTCGCCCCGCACCCGCCGACGAGACGACGCCCCGCAGCAGCGTGCCGGCCGGGTCGCTGCGGCGTTCGAGCTGCGCGGTCAGTGCCTCCCGGACGTCGGTGGTCATGCCCAGCCCCGACAGTGCCTGCAGGAGCGACCCTCCTGCGACGGCTGAGACCTCGCGGCCGCCCGCTGTCGAGGCGTCGGCCGCGGCCAGCCACGCGTCGGTCTCCATGGGATCGGCTCCTTCGGGGGTGGGCGGTGGACGGGCGCGCACTCGCACGGCATCACCGCTGAAGAGTCCTTCGTGGGGTCCCTGATACGCAGCCCCCGGTCCGATCGCACTCTCCTGTATCAGCATCGGACCCAGACGCCTCCTCAGGAGGAGCTGGCGAGAGCAGCTCCGCAGACCGCGCCGAGGTGGAAGGGCACGTTGATGAACGCGAGGACGTGCGAGAACTTCGACCTGCTGATCGAGCCGGTGGCGGGAACGGGCGCTGCCCCCGGGGAGCGCCCGACCTACACGGCGCGGGTGACGGACAGCCCGGTCGCTCAAGGGGCCGCGCTGACGTTCCGCCTGCCGATGGACGAGCAGACGCTGGCCCTGCTGCTCACCCGCTTCGACCCCGGCCGGTCCGGCATCCGGCGCGGCCCCGCCTCTCCCCAGTCGCAGGCCGGCACCCAGCTGGGCACGGCGCTCTTCTCCGCCGTCTTCGACGGCGCCGTCGGCAGGGAGTGGCAGCGCAGCCTCGACCGTGTCGACGGTACCGAGCAGCAGGGTCGGCGGGGTGGGCTGCGGTTGCGCCTGCGACTCGACGGCGCCCCCCAGCTCGCCGGGCTGCCGTGGGAGCTGCTGCGCGACCCGGACGACGGAGGCAGCTGGGTCGCCCAGTCCGACCGGACCCCGGTCGTGCGCACCCTGTCGGCGGCCGAGCCGCTCCCGCCGCTGGCGCTCAGCGGCCCCCTCCGGGTGCTCACCGTGGTCTCCTCCCCGACCGACCTCACCGAGCTCGACGTCGAGGGCGAGTGGGCGCGCATGCAGGAGGCGCTCGCCGGTCCCCTCGCCACGAAGACGGTCGTGGTCGACCGCCTTCCCGAGCCGACGACGACGGCGCTCGCCACGTGGCTGAGCCGCCACGACGTGCACGTGCTGCACTTCGTCGGGCACGGCGAGTCGGTGGCGGGTGAGGGAGTGCTCTACTTCTGTGACGCCTACGGTCGCAGCAACCCGGTCGACGCCAGCGTGCTCGGTCCCTTCGTGCACGACCACGACCCGCTGCGGCTCGTCGTCCTCAACGCCTGCCGGTCGGCCATGGGCGACACGACCGATCCCTACGCCGGGATGGCGCAGGGGCTCGGGGTCCAGGGTGCGGCAGCCGTGGTGGCCATGCAGTTCCCCATCTCCGACCGCGCGGCCCTG
>JBBRNQ010000181.1:0-6922 GCA_038230235.1 Actinomycetales bacterium | reverse complement strand
TGGCGACCGGCCTCGGTGAAGATCCAGCCGAAGGAGTTGCCGAGCACGGGCAGGAACGGCACGACCAGGGCCGACCAGCGCCACACCGAGGCGCGGCGCCCGCTCGGGGTGGGGGTGCGCCCACCGCGAGTGGTCCACAGGGCGATGAGCGCGCCGAGCGCGGCGATCATCCCGACCCCGATCATGAGGCGGAACGACCAGTAGGTGACGGGGATGGTGGGCACGTAGGCCGAGTCGGCGACCAGCGGGTTGCCCGAGGCGCCGTACGTCGCCTGGTAGTCGGCCCTGAGCTCGTTGATGCCCTTGACCGAGCCGCTGGTGCTGCCCGTGGCGAGGAAGCTGAGCAGACCCGGCACGGTGACGGAGAACTTCTCCGACTGGCCGTCGAGCGAGCCGATCGTGAGCAGTGAGAAAGGCGCTCCCCCCGTGGAGCTCTCGTAGAGGGCCTCGGCGGACGCCATCTTCATCGGCTGGACCTCGGTCATGATCTTGCCCTGCACGTCACCGGAGACCGCGACGGCCATACCGGCGACGAGGGTGACGAGGGCGCCGACGCGGGCGGCCCTGCGGTACATGTGGGCGTCCGTCGTGGCGACGCTGCCGGTGGTGGCGTCGACGTCAGGCGCACCCTTCTTCGCCTGCAGGAGGCGCCACACCCCGACGCCCATGACGACGGCACCGCCGACCATGTACGAGGCGAGCACGGTGTGCGGGAACGTCACGAGCTGCACCGGGTTGGTGAGCAGGGCGAGGAAGTCGGTCATCTCGGCGCGCCCCGTGGTCGGGTTGAAGCGGAAGCCGACCGGGTGCTGCATGAAGGAGTTGGCGGTGAGGATGAAGTAGGCCGAGAGCAGGGTGCCGATGTGGACGGCCCACATCGTGGCGGCGTGCAGCTTCTCCGGGAGCCGGCCCCGCCCGAAGACCCACAGGCCGAGGAAGGTGGACTCGAGGAAGAAGGACGCCAGGGCCTCGATGGCGAGCGGTGCGCCGAAGATGTCGCCGACGAAGCGCGAGTAGTCCGACCAGTTCATGCCGAACTGGAACTCCTGGACGATGCCCGTCACCAGCCCGAGGGCGAAGTTGATCAGGAAGATCCTGCCGAAGAAGCTCGCCAGCCGCTGGTCCTCGTCGCGGTGCTTGCGCACCCACTGGGTCTGGAACCAGGCGACGATGGCCGACAGGCCGATCGTGACGGGGACGAAGAGGAAGTGGTAAACGGTCACGATGGCGAACTGCCATCGGGCGAGGTCCACTGCATCCATGCGGGGCGCTCCTGCGACGAAAGTGATCGATCTACTACGGTCAGTAGTAGATACTACGCTTCGTAGTAGGAGACGGGTAGGGACCTTGGTCCCGAGGGTCGAGGACGACGGTCCAGGGTCGGCGTTCCCTCCATGTGTCGGGGGTTGCGCTGGTCGCGCTGGCCGAGGTGGCTACCCGACGTGGTTGCGCTGGTCGACGATGCGCCGGGCCTTGCCGACGCTGCGCTCGATGCCGCCCGGGTCGCGCACCTCGATGCAGCAGGTCGTCCCCACCGCTTCCTTGATCCGCCCGCTCAGGCGCTCGGCGACCGCCCGCCGCTCGGTCTCGCCCAGCGGCTCGAGGCTCTCGACGAGCACGGTGAGCTCGTCGAGACGGTCGGGCCGGGTGAGCAGGCACTGGAAGTACGGCGCGAGCGCGGGCTCGGCGAGGACGTGCTCCTCGACCTGGGTCGGGAAGACGTTGACCCCGCGCACGATCATCAGGTCGTCGGTGCGTCCGGTGACCTTCTGCATCCGGCGGAAGGTGGGGTGGGCGGTGCCCGGGAGCAGGCGGGTCAGGTCGCGGGTGCGGTAACGCAGCACCGGCATGGCCTGCTTCGTCAGGGAGGTCAGCACGAGCTCGCCCTCCTCCCCGTCGGGGAGCACCTCGCCGGTGAGCGGGTCGACCACCTCGGGGTAGAAGTGGTCCTCCCAGATGTGCAGGCCGTCCTTGGTTTGGGCCGACTCCTGCGCGACCCCCGGCCCGATGACCTCCGAGAGGCCGTAGATGTCGACCGCGTCCATGCTGGTGCGGGCCTCGACCTCGCGGCGCATCGCCTCGGTCCACGGTTCGGCGCCGAAGATGCCCACCCGCAGCGACGTGCTCCGCGGGTCGATGCCCTGGCTCTCCATCTCGTCGAGCAGCGAGAGGAAGTAGCTCGGCGTGACCATGATGACCCGGGGCTCGAAGTCGACGATCAGCTGCACCTGACGTTGCGTCATCCCGCCCGACACCGGCACCACGGTGCACCCCAGCCGCTCTGCCCCGTAGTGGGCCCCGAGCCCGCCGGTGAAGAGGCCGTAGCCGTAGGCCACGTGCACCAGGTCGCCCGGCCGGCCTCCGGCGCTGTGGATCGAGCGGGCCATCACGTCGGCCCACATCGAGACGTCGTCGGAGGTGTAGCCCACGACCGTCGGCTTGCCGGTCGTGCCGCTGCTGGCGTGCACCCGGACGACCTGCTCGCGCGGCACGGCGAACATGCCGAAGGGGTAGTTGGCCCGCAGGTCAGCCTTGTCGGTGAAGGGCAGCCGCCCGAGGTCGGAGAGCGAGCGGATGTCGTCGGGATGCACCCCGACGGCGTCGAGGGCCGCGCGGTAGTGGGGGACGGCGGCATACGCGGCGGTCACCGTGCGCTGCAGACGCTGCAGCTGCACCGCCCGCAGCTCGTCGAGGGACAGCTCCGTCCCGTCCTGCCAGGTCATGAGCCCCAGCCTAGGGTGCAGGCGGCGAGTGGTGGTCGGGGTGTGGGGTGCGGGTATGGCGGGGATGAAGGGTCAGGCCGGGCGGTCGCGGGCCTCGTCGGAGTGCATCCGGCTCAGGAACGCCTTCGTGCGCTCGTGCTGCGGGTTGTTGATCACCTGGCGGGGGTCCCCGGCCTCGACCACGACGCCGCCGTCCATGAAGACGACGGTGTCGGCGACCTCGCGGGCGAAGGACATCTCGTGGGTGACGACGATCATCGTCATCCCCTGGTGGGCCAGCTCGCGCATGACGGCGAGCACCTCGCCGACCAGCTCGGGGTCGAGGGCCGACGTGGGCTCGTCGAAGAGCATGAGCTTGGGCTGCATCGCCAGCGCGCGCGCGATGGCGACCCGCTGCTGCTGGCCACCCGAGAGCTGCGCGGGGTAGCAGTCGGCCTTGTCGGACAGGCCGACCCGCTCCAGCAGCTGGAGGGCGCGCTCGCGCACGACCGACTTCTTCTCGCGCCGCACCTGGCACGGCGCCTCCATGACGTTGGCGAGCGCCGTCATGTGGGGGAAGAGGTTGAAGCGCTGGAAGACCATGCCGATGTCGGCGCGCTGCCCGGCGATCGCCTTGTCGGACAGGCGCTGCAGGGAGTCGCTGGACTCGGCATAGCCCATGAGGTCGCCGTCGACCCAGATGCGCCCGCCGTCGATCGTCTCGAGCTGGTTGACGCAGCGCAGGAAGGTCGTCTTGCCGGAGCCCGACGGGCCGAGGAGGCAGACCACCTGCCCGGTGTCGACCTGGAGGTCGATGCCCTTGAGCACCTGGGTGCCGTGGAACGACTTGAGCACGTTGACGGCGCGCACCAGGGGCGCGCCCGACGGAGTGGTTTCACGGTCCGCGGGCGCGTCGGGCTGGTGCTTGGTGAGATCGGGCCGGGTGCTGGTCACGTCAGGCTCCTCCGCTGCCGCCGGGTCGCGCGAAGCGGCGGGTCGTCGCCGGCTTGGTCGTGCCGAAGCCTCGACCGAAGTAGCGCTCCAGGTAGAACTGCCCGACCATGAGGACCGAGCAGATGATGAGGTACCACAGCGTCGCCGCCACCAGGGCGGGCATGATCTGCAGGGTGCGGGTGCCGATGGCCCTGGTCTGGTAGAAGAGCTCGGTGATGATCGGGATCGCGTTGAGCAGCGAGGTGTCCTTGACCATGGCAATGGTCTCGTTGCCGGTCGGCGGCACGATGACCCGCATGGCCTGCGGCAGCACGATGCGGCGCATGGCGGTGCTGCTGCTCATGCCGAGGGCCTGGGCCGCCTCGGCCTGCCCCCGGTCGACCGCCCCGATGCCGGCCCGGGCGATCTCGGCCATGTAGGCGGCCTCCGAGAGGCCGAGACCCAGGATCCCGCCCCAGATCGAGCCGGTGACGGAGAAGGTGCTGACCGAACCGATCGTGAGGTCGGTCGGCAGGTTCAGCCAGCCGGCGAGCTGCTGGCCGAAGGGCAGCCCGAACGTCGTCTGGGGGTAGAGGAAGCCGAGCCCGGTGCCGATGACCACGAGGAGCACGTAGCGGGGGATGGCCCGGAAGAACCAGGTGAAGACGAACGACACCCCGGAGAGCACCGGGTTGCTCGACAGACGCATCACGGCGATCGGCACCCCCAGCCCGATGCCGATGATCATGGCCCCGAGGGTGCCGAGCAGGGTGCCCTTCACGAGGCCGTCGAGCACGGGGTTCTGGTTCATGATCTCGAACGCCCGGGGGAAGTTCCACCGCGGGTTCGTGACGAACGAGCTGGCCACCATGGCGACGAGGACGGCGATGACCGCGAGCGCGGCCCACCGACCCGGGTGGCGGACCGGCCGGGCGTGGATGACGCCCGGCCGATCCGGTGATCCCTGGTCGGACGGGGCTGACGGCCCCTTCGCCAGGTCGGTCACGGGTTGAGGGCGAAGTCGTTGATGGCCCCGACCTCGACCCCCCACTTGGTCAGCGCCGCCTTGTAGCTCCCGTCGGCCGCGGCGGCCTTGAGAGCGGTCACCAGGGCGGTGCCGAAGGCCGTCTCGTCCTTCGGGATCACCCAGCCGTAGGGTGCCGAGTCGTACGGGGTGCCGAGGGCGGCCAGCGCACCGTTCGACTGCTTGACGGCGTACAGGCCCACGGGGGAGTCAGCGGCCATGGCGTCGGTCTTGCCGCTGGCGACGTCGGCGGTGACCTGGTCCTGCCCTTCCTGGATGACGAGGTTGATCGCCGGCTTGCCAGCGGCGGTGCACTTCTTGCTCCGGGCAGTGAGGTCGTCGACCTGCGTAGCGCCCTTCTGGGCCCCGACCGACTTGCCGCACGCGTCGTCGGGGTTGACCCCCTTGGCGTTTCCAGCAGCGGTGATCCACTGGGTGCCCGCCGTGAAGTAGCTGACCATGTTGACCTGCTTCTTGCGCTCGTCGGTCACCGAGAAGCTGGAGATCCCCATGTCGTACTTGCCCCCGGTGACGCCGAGGATGATCGTGTCGAACCCGGCCGGCTGGTACTCGACCGTGACCCCGAACTTGGCCGCGACCGCGTTGAAGAGGTCGACGTCCATGCCCTGCACGGTCTTGCCGTCCCCGCCGAGGAACTCGTTGGGGGCGTAGGTCGCGTCGGTGCCGACGACGATCTTGCCGGCCGACTTGATCTTCGCGGGCAGGGCCGCGACGAGCGCCGCGTCGACGGTCGCCTTGGCCGTGCTGCCCCCGGCGCTGGGAGCGGTGGCGTCGCCCGACAGGGAGCTGGAGCCGCACGCAGACAGGCCGAGGGTGAGCCCGGCCAGGACGGGCAGGGCGACCACGGGCAGCAGGCCCCGGCTGGGGCGGCTGGTCAGCTGACGGATCGGGCGGCGGCTCATGGGTGTGCGGTCCTCTCGCGGGTCCCGTGGACTCGCGGGACGTGTGAAGGCATCCTGCCACCCCTGATGTTGCGAGGGTGTGACATTGGACGGCACCGAGTCGTCGCCCACTCCACGGGTCAGCTCCCGCAGCGGCCGCGCAGCCAGGCCCGCGCGGCATCGAGGGCGACCTCGTCGGCCGCTGACTCCTGCGGGAGGACCGCTCCCGTGGCGAGCGCGCCGGAGGCGTCGCCGAGCCGCCAGTGCGTGACGTAGACCAGCGCGCCGTCAGCCAGCGGGGTCGTCGTACCGTCGGTGGCCGCGCCGAAGGTGGGCGTCCCGATGGAGTGGCTCCCGCTGCGGGTGCGGAAGGCGAGGACGACGGCCTCGCCGGCGCGGGAGGTGCCGGAGTCCTGCAGGACGACCACGGGCTGGTCGTGCCTGGCGACCGGGTCGAGGGGCAGGGCGAGCGTGCCGCCCGTGCGTACGGCGTCATCGGTGAGCACGACGTCGGAGTGCCGCCCGTCGCGGTCGACCCGGGTCAGGACCGGCCCCGCGGGCAGCAGGGCGGCGATGCTGCCGAGCAGCACGGGGACGTCGGTGCTGCCGTTGCCCCGGACGTCGACGACCCAGCCGCAGGTCGTGTCGCGGGCGGCGTTGGCGACCGCGGCGGACCCGCTACGGGCGTAGGAGACCTCGGCCGCTGTGCTGGTGCCGGAGCCGGGACGGGCCGAGAGGTCGGCGAAGCCGGGGAGGGTGACGACCGAGATCCCCCCGGTCGTGCTGGCCGAGGGCTCACCGGGCGAGGGGGGCACCCGGGCGATGGCGTCGCGGGTGATGAGGTCGCCGGGGCTCTGGCCGGCACCGATGAGGGCGTTGCGCAGGGCGTCGTACGTGCCGGCCGTGGTCGTGGCGGGGGCCGCCTTGCGCACCGCGATCTCGCGCAGGACGGCGAAGTTCGCGTCGACCTCGAGGCTCTGGCCGATGAGGTCGAGCGCCTGCTCGATGTAGGCGCGGGGAGTCACCGGGGTGGCCGGCCCCGTGGGCGGCGCGAGCGACGCGGTGGGCCCGACCTGAGTGGACCCCGCCGTACA
Organism: Actinomycetales bacterium; assembly: GCA_038230235.1. Classification (GTDB taxonomy): domain Bacteria; phylum Actinomycetota; class Actinomycetes; order Actinomycetales; family Dermatophilaceae; genus Lapillicoccus. The sequence goes on along the minus strand of JBBRNQ010000181.1, from coordinate 267 downwards.
GGCCCCCAGACCGAGCACGAGCGCCGCCAGGGTGGCCAGGGTGGGGAGGACGCGGTCGGGACGAGGCACCCGTCCATGGTCTCAGGCCGATGGCGGCTGGCGCGTGGCCCGGCGGGGTGGAAGCCCGGTGGGGGGTGGGTCAGCGGGGCGCGAGGTGGCGACGCAGGAAGTCCATGGCCGCGGGGTAGGCGTCGAGGCGGTTCACCCGCTTGGCCAGGCCGTGGCCCTCGTCGGCGTAGACCCGCAGCTCGCACGGCACGCCGCGAC
>JBBRNQ010000180.1:0-7075 GCA_038230235.1 Actinomycetales bacterium | reverse complement strand
CGACCCGTGACCGGCGAGGGTCGTGGTCGAGCTGGATCCCGCGACGTCGCGGGCCTTCGCCAGCGTCTCCCGACCACTGGGAGAGCGGGTCCTCACGTTCAGCCCAGGGCCGACCTGCCCACGTCCCCACGCGTGGCGCTGGTCCGGGCTCTCGGCCAGCTCGGTGGCGCTTTCGACCAGTCGCGCGCGACCCTCGGGAGGCGCAGCAGCAGGCCGCTCCACTGGGCCGCTCCACTGGGCCGCTCCACTGGCCCGATCGACCCAGCTAGACCGAGGACGGGGGCGGCACGGGCTCGTCGCCGACGACCTCCGGGACGATGAGGTAGCCGGCGTCGGTCCGCTCGAGGCGGAGCAGGGTGCCGGGGGGTAGCTCCTCACGCAGGTGCACGGGGAGGGGGACGAACCCGTCGGCGGTGACGACGGCGTACTCCTGGCCGCTACGGCCCTCGCCACCGATCCGGCCGTCGCGGATGGTCACGGTGCGGGGCAGGCGGTCGGCGACCTCCGGGTCGTGGGTGACGACGACCACCGTGGTGCCCTGCCGCTCGTTGACCTGCAGGAGGGCGTCGAGGATGCGCTCGCGGGCGACGTGGTCGAGGGCGCTGGTGGGCTCGTCGGCGAGCAGGACCCCGGGTGCAGGGGCCATGGCGACGGCCAGGGCCGCCATCTGCAGCTGCCCCTGGGACAGCCGCTGGAGGCGAGCGTCGGCGAACTCCGTGGCGCCCACGAGGTCGAGCACGTGGTCGACCCCGAGCACCTCGGCCCCCAGCCGCGCCGCCTCCGCGCGGGCGAAGGCGACGTTGTCACGTACGGTGAGGTAGGGCAGGAGGTTGCGCCGGGCGCCCTGCAGCATCAGTGACGTCTCGCGGGCCTGGAACTCGTCGAGCTGCTTCGGCGTGAGCGCCGACAGCTCGTGGTCACCGACGAAGATCTTGCCGGCGCTCGGGCGGAACAGGCCGGCGAGGAGGGAGAGTAGGGTCGACTTGCCGGACCCTGACGGCCCGAGCAGGCCGACGACCTCGCCGGCGCCGACGCTGAGGTCGACGCCCGTGAGGGCCGCGACGTCGTACCCCTCGATGCGGTAGAGGTGGACCAGCCCGACGGTCGTGATGGCGCGGGCGCGCGTCATCCGTCCCCCCTCAGCGTGCCCGGGTCGGACTGCCGGGCCGCCCGGTGGCTGGTCACGACCCCGACCCCCCCGAGACCGGCCAGGCCCACGACCGCGGCCAGCAGGGCGGGGCCCCACGCGGTCGACAGGTCGACCGGGAAGGTCGTCGGAGCCGTGGTGAAGAGGGGCACCAGCCCTACGGCTGCCGGGGCCGACCACAGCCCCACGACGGCTCCGAGGACCGCGGAGGTGATGATCACCGGGGCCGTCTCGAGCTGGGCGAGCAGGGCGACCCCACGCGGTCGCTGGCCCACCAGCCGCAGAGCCGCGTAGTCGCGGCTGCGGGCTCGCCCCGACGTCGAGGCCAGCACGACAACCCCGACGGCGGCGACGAGCAGCGCCAGGACCCCCACGGCCAGGGCCAGCTGGAGGCTCCAGGCCGCCGCGCTGCGTCCGTATGCAGCCGCCACGGCGTCCGACGTCCTCGTCGAGGCGACGGAGATGCCGTGCGTGCCGAGGTCTGACCGCAGCCGAGCGAGGAAGCCGGCGTCGCCGGTGTCGACGTACGCCTCGAGGACGGCGGAGCCGCGGCCGCGCCACCCCTGGGCGAGCAGGTTGTCGAGGCCCACGAGGCTCGCTGACGCGGGGCCTCCGGGCACGAAGGTCACCTGCCCCCTGGAGCTCAGCAGGAGGCTGCTGCCGTCGACGTAGCTCCCGGCGAACGTGGTCCCGGAGCTGCTCGGGGAGGCGGCCCGCGTCGTCAGGGCCGGCACGACGTCGGGCACGGACGCGTGGGCGAGGAACGAGCTGTCGAACCCGTTGGTGGCGTAGTCGATCCGGAGGGAGCCGTCTGCCGGGCTCCCGGTGAAGCTGCCCGCGAAGGTGCCCCTGACCGAGGCGCCGTTCGCCGACGTGTCGCGCCACGACCGCGCCGCGCCGAGGTCGACCGGGCGCCCGTCGACGGTGAGGCGCGTGAGGGTCAGACGACCCGTGACCGAAGCCGAGCCCCGCGGGGTGAGGACCCCGATCCCGGTGAGGCGGCACCCGTATGCGCAAGGGACGGTCGCCACCTGGTCGGCGGTGACCCCGTCAGCCGGAAGAGCGCCCAGCCCGAGGGAGGCGACGGTGCCGTCGGCACGGACCACCCGCAGACCGACGACGAGGGCGTCAGGGGCAGCGCGCAGGACGGGTGGCGTGAGGCGGAGCGCCGAGGCGTCGACGTGGTAGGCGATGCGGCTCCCCGTCACGACGAGGGGCGGCACGGTCGGGGCGGTCAGCCGCTCCAGGGGCACCGAGGAGGCGCTCACCCCCGGCCACCGGGCGATCCGGCGGAAGGCGTCAGGGACGACGCCGATCGTCGTGGTGCCACCGTCCTGCGTCGGCGAGAGGACGGCCACCGGGGTCACGTGGGCACCCGTCGGGTCGATCTCGTGCAGGGCCGTCGTCACCGTGGGGAGGTCGACCGAGTCGAGGGTGAGCACGCTCGCGGCCCCCACCTCGGCGTCGGCCCGTCCGCTCCAGCTGCGGGCACCGACCGCGAGCACGTCGGCCGAGACGACGGCGATGGCGAGGGCCACGGTGACGACGGGCACGAGCCATCGGGTCGTCGTACGGCGGCTCGAGGTGAGCAGGGCGACCCCCGCTGCGGGCCGACCGCGACGCAGCAGCATCCGGCCGCCGACGGCGAGCGCCGATGCCAGCACCCGGGCCGCGACGACACCGACTGCCAGGGCCAGCAGCGTCGGGGCGATCTGGCCGACGGCCCCGCCGACCGAGCCGGTGACGAGGGCGAAGAAGGCCGCGAGCGCCGCGGCGACGAGCATGGCCTCGAGCACGCCCAGCCGGAACCCGCTCCGGCGGGGCGGCACGCTGCGCAGCAGGGCGGCAACGGGTTCGCGGCTGACCCGCCGGACCGAGAGGGCCGTGAGGCCGGTCATCAGGGCCAGGGCAACACCGAGGGCGACGACCGCCCCGGCGGGCAGCTCGAAGGGCGGGTCGGAGGTCAGGACGGTGTGCCTCGCGAGGGTGCAGCCCGCGACGGCGAGCAGCGCCCCGAGGGGAGCGCCGAGCACGACGGCGGGGAGGGTCTCGGCGAGCAGCAGCCGTCGAGACCCGCGGGCCCCTCGCCCGCGCAGCCGGGCGACGGCGACCTCGCCGCGTCGCTGGTCGGCCGCCGCAACGAGGACGAGCCACAGGACGCACCCGAGCAGCAGCGCGATCTGGGCCATCAGCAGGGGCACGGTGACCGAGGCCTGCGCGCTGCCCAGCGCGACCTCGTCGGCGAGGGCGGGCAGACCGCTGCGGGCCGTGACCGTGCGGGCGACCTGGGTCTCGTCGCGCTCGGCGCCGAGGGGGTGAGCCACCAGCTCGCGCAGGCTCGACCCGATCGGCCCGATCTGGTCGACGCCCACTTGGCCGGTGAGGAGGGGGAGGTCGACCGCGTTGAGGGGTTGGAACCACGGCGTCGCCCGGCCGTCGGCCCCCACTACGTCACCGGTGATGGTGTCGACGGGGGTCAGCATGGCGTCGTACCCCAGCCGCTGCGCGGCCTGACCGGTGAGCCGGTCGCCGAAGGCCGACGCCACGGGGAGGGGCTCGTAGACCCCGACGACGCGCAGGGTCGTCCGGGGAGCCGCCTCCGGCAGGCTCACGGCTGCGTCGAACTCACCGACCTCGAGACTCGTCCCGACCGGCATGGCGTAGACCCGTGACTGGTCGGCGGACACGGCGACGTCGCGGGGCGACGAGGGGCAGCGGCCGCTGGTGAAGCGCACCTGCTGGCAGACGCCATCCCGGGTGAGGAGGTGGCCGCCCGGCTGACCGAGCAGCGGCATCCGCCGGACCGCGACCGAGCTGCTGGCGACCGGGGCGCCGTAGAAGGCGCGGGTGGTTGGGGGCACCAGCTGCGTGAGCGCGTCTGGCGTGAGGACGACGGTCGGCGTGGTGGAGCTGGTCGAGGTGAGGCTCAGCCCGCTGTCCTGTGGTCGTGCCTCGGCGAGCAGGGTCCGGGTCGTGGCCTGCTCGAGTGCCCGCGTGTAGAGCGGCGCGAGGACCAGGCAGGTCGACACGAGGGCCGAGAGCACCATGACGACGAGGCTGTTGGCCCATCGGTAGCGCAGCGCTGCGAGCATGTGTCCTCCCGGTCGGCGCGTGACCTGCAGCGACCTGCCGTCGTACCCTATCTTTCGCAGCGACCCGCACTGGTGGGGCAGGACTGGAGGGAGGGCGCCGGTGCCGACCGACCGGCTGTCCCCGCACCTGCGTCACCAGGGGGAGGACGCACCCCGCCGGGGCCTCTCCCTCCACGCGACCGGCGTCATGGTGGACACCGACGAGCGCCGGGTCCTCGACGATGTGGACCTCGACCTGTCGCCCGGCTCGTTCACGGCCCTCACCGGGGCGTCGGGGGCAGGCAAGTCGACCCTGCTGTGGGTGCTCGCCGGCGCCCTGCGGCCATCGAGCGGCACGGTGTCGTATACCGGGGCGGCCGGGACGACGCCTGTGACCGACCACGACGCGGCGACCCGTCTCGGGGTGCAGCTCGTGCCGCAGGGGGTCGCCCTCGTCACCCCCCTGACCGCCCGGGAGAACGTCGTGGTGCCCCTCCTGGTGCACGGGGTCACCGCGGCGGAGGCCTACGAGCGGGCCGACGTGGTGCTGGAGCAGGTCAGGCTCACCGACAGCGGTGATCACCTCGTCGAGGAGCTGTCGGGTGGCCAGCAGCAGCGGGTCGGCGTGGCGCGTGGCCTGGCGCTGCGGGCCAGCGTGCTGCTGGCCGACGAACCGACGAGCGAGCTCGACGCGTCCACCCGCGACGTCGTCATCGCCCTGCTGGCGGCCGAGGCCGCAGCCGGGGCCGTCGTCCTCGTCGCGACGCACGACACCTGGTGCGCCGACCAGGCCGACGCGGAGTACCACCTCGACGGGGGGCGGCTCAGGAAGGTGCGCTGACCAGACCGCTTGTTGCCCGGGAACGTCCCGAACCGGGGGCCCCGAGGCCTCGAAAGGGCACACGAGGAGCAACAAGCGGAAGGGAGGGCTCCCACGATGCAGCGGGAGCGTCAGCCGAGCGGGTAGGGCCGGGGGGCGGCCGCGGGTAGGGCCGGGGTGCGGCCGCGGGTAGGGCCGGGGTGCGGCCGCGGGTATGCCGCCGACGCTAGGCGATCGGGTGCCCGTACGTCGCCGCGAGGGCGTCGAGGTCGGGCAGCCCGAAGCGGGCGATCGCGGCCCGGAAGCGGCGGCCTTGCTCGGGAGCCCGCCGCTCGAGGTCGGCCGCGAACCGCTCGGGGTCGTTGAGCTGGGGCCCCTTGGAGTGGAACCGGTCGGCGTAGCAGAGGATCTCGGCCTCGATGGTGCGCGGGAGGTAGTCGCGGTGGGGGAGCGGCCACGGGGTCCCGCCGTTGTCCCCGGTGATCTCGGCACAGCTGAGACCCATCAGCACGTGGGTCTCGACCGCCTGCCAGAGCGGCTCGGGCAGGCCCTCGTCGGCCAGCAGCCGCGCGCCGATGAGCGCGTGCAGCGGGTAGACCCGAGGGTTGGGGATGCTGCCGTCCTCGAGGTAGAGCACGTAGGTGCCGATGTCGTGCAGCAGGCAGGCCGCACGCAGGAGGGCGCGGTCCACCGGCTGCTCGACCTGGCCGGCGCACCAGTCGGCGACGTCGGCGACGACGTGCCCGTGGGTGAGCACGAGGTCGAGCACCTGCTCGCTCGGCGCATACCGCGTATGGAGCGCCCGCACCACCTTGTCGTCGGGCACACCGATCGCGCTTCTTTTCGCGATGCCGGTATCGAGCGCGATGCCGGTATCGAGCGCGATGCCGGTATCGAGCGCGATGCCGGTATCGATCGCGGTCTCGAGCTCGATCGCGGTCTCGAGCTCGGGGGCGGTCTCGAGCTCGATGGCGGTCTCGAGCTTGGGGGCGGGGGCAGGGGCAGGGGCAGGGGCAGGGGTGAGGGAGGTGTCGTTCATGGCGTCGATCTCTATGTCGCTCAACGAGCCTGGCTCGTGCTGCTCATGTTGAAGTCGGCGACACGCACCGGGGGCATCACCGCGCGGGTGAAGTAGTCGCCCCACTCGCGTGGGTAGGACCGCTCGCTGGCCCCGACCTCGGTGATGCGGTCGAGCACGTCGAGGGGCGACTCGTTCCACCGGAAGTTGGTCACGGCCCCGACCACCTCACCGTCCTCCACGAGGTAGACCCCGTCGCGGGTCAGGCCGGTCTGCAGCAACGTCTGCGGGTCGACCGTGCGGATGTACCACATCGTCGACAGGAGCAGCCCGCGCGAGGTCGACGCCACGAGGTCGTCGAGCGACGCGGTGGCGCCGGGCAGCTCGAGCACGAGGTTGTCGGTGGTGCGGCCCATGGGGGTGTGGTGGCCGGCGGCCGCCGAGCGGGCCGCATACGCGCGGCTGCCGGCGAGCGAGGTGAGGACGCCACCGCGCAGCCAGTCGTGACGGGGGAGCGCCAGCCCGTTGTCGAAGACCGACTCCGCCCCCGTGGAGGCAGGGACGATGGCGAAGGGGGCGGCCTCGATGCCGGGATGGTGTGGGTCGGCGTACAGGTCGAGGGGCAGGCGAGCAAGGCGGTCGCCGACGCGCGACCCACCACCCTTGCGGGAGTAGGCAGAACGACCTTCGTCGGCGGCCTTGGCCTCCGCCTCCCAGACGGCGTAGACCAGCAGGTCGGCGATGCAGGTCGGCGGCATCACCGTCTCGTAGCGGCCCGCTGGCAGGTCGACGCTGCGCTCCGCCCAGCCCAGGCGCTTGGCCAGCTCGGCATCGGCGCCGAGGGGGTCGGCCTCCGACGGGTCGCGCAGGCTGAAGCCGAGGTAGCTCGACGCCGACCAGTCAGCGTTCTTGGCGTTCATCTCCAGCCGCCCGGTGGGCTGCACGTGGCGCAGCCGCAGGCCCGTCGAGGTGCCGAGGTAGGTGGTGTCGACGACGTGCTCGGCGAACCCGAAGTGTTG
>JBBRNQ010000179.1:0-7082 GCA_038230235.1 Actinomycetales bacterium | reverse complement strand
CAGGCTTCCACGCGGACATGCCCCCACCCGCACGATGACATCGTGCTGCCCGGGGACCTGACCAGTGACGCTCTTCCGCACCACCGCCGGTGCCCTCTCGCCGGTCGAGCAGGGGCTCGTGGCACGACTGGTGACCGAGATCCGCATCAAGGCAGGACGCACCCCCAGCCCGGGTGAGCGGCTCTCATGGGAGCGCAGCCTCCCCGCCCTCGCCGCCGACCTCGTCACGGCCGGCCTCGACGACGTCGAGATGCTCATCGAGTACCAGCTGCCGCTCACCAGCAAGCGCGCGGATGTCGTTCTGGCGGGCCGGCACCCGACGGCGGGCGGCGCTTCATACCTCGTCGTCGAGCTGAAGCAGTGGAGCGATGCCGAGCTCTTCGAGGGCGACGACGCCCTCGTCACCATCACGGCGTACGGCGGCCGCCCGGTCACCCACCCCGTCCTGCAGGTCCGGGGCTACTGCGACTACCTGCGCGACTTCACCGCCGCCCTCGCCGACGACCCCGGGGCCCTGGCGGGAGCGCTTACCTGCACAACGCGACCGACTCCGGGGTCTCCGACCTGCTGCGGATGGCGCCCGACCAGCACGGGCGCCTCTTCACCGGGCAGCGCCGTGGCGACTCCGTCGCGTTCCTCCGCTCGCGCTTCGCGAGCGGCGTCGACGGCACCCCGTACGGTGACGCGCTGCTGGGTAGTCGCATCACGCCGTCGCGGCAGCTGCTGCAGGTCGCCGCCGAGGAGGTGCAGCGGCGGGAGGTGTTCGTGCTGCTCGCCGAGCAGATGGACGCCTACCACCACGTGCTCCACGCGGTCGACCGGGCGCGCAGGGAAGACTCGAAGTCGGCCGTCGTCATCACCGGCGGGCCGGGCAGCGGCAAGAGCGTCATCGCGTTGTCGCTCCTCGGCGAGCTGTCACGACAGGGGCGGTCGGTGCTGCACGCGACCGGCTCACGGTCTTTCACCCAGACACTGCGCAAAGTGGCCGGAGCGCGAGCGCCCAGGGTGCAGAGGATGTTCCAGTACTTCAACTCGTTCATGGCGGCCGAGCCCAACGACCTCGACGTGCTGATCCTCGACGAGGCCCACCGCATCCGCGAGACCTCCGTCAACCGGTGGACGCGGGCCGAGCAGCGCACCGGACGTCGCCAGATCGACGAGCTCTTCGCTGCCGCAAGGGTGCCCGTCTTCCTCCTCGACGAGCACCAGGTCGTGCGACCCGGCGAGCTGGGCACGGTCGACGACATCGAGAAGCACGCGGCGCAGCTCGGCGTCATGGTCGAGCGGATCAGCCTCGACGAGCAGTTCCGGTGCGGCGGGTCCGAAGCCTTCGTCACCTGGGTGCAGCGGCTGCTCGGGCTCGAGCCCGGCGGCCCCATCCCCTGGCGGGGCGATCCTCACTTCACCCTCGAGGTCGTCGACTCCCCCGCGGAGCTGGAGCACGTGCTGGCCACCAAGCAGACCCAGGGGTACGGCGCGCGCCTGGCCGCCGGCTACTGCTGGCCGTGGAGCGACCCGGGTCGCGACGGGACGCTCGTGCCCGACGTGTCGATCGGGGGGTGGTCGCGACCGTGGAACCTCAAGGGCGAGCGGTCGGTCGGCGGCGCCCCTGCCGCCGCGCTGTGGGCGACGGACCCGGCGGGCTTCGGCCAGGTCGGGTGCGTCTACACCGCACAAGGATTCGAGTACGACTATGCCGGCGTGATCCTCGGCCCCGATCTCGTGTGGCGAGAGGGGCGCTGGGTCTCCGTACGGAGCGCCAACCGTGACCCCGACTTCCGGAACCGCACCACGGTCTCGGACGCCGACTTCGACCGGCTGGTGCGCAACGTCTACAAGGTGCTGCTGACCCGCGGGATGCAGGGGGTGAGCGTCTACTCGACAGATGGGGCGACCAACCACTTCCTACGGACCCTCGTCGGCGGGGCTGCCCGCTAGCCGGGCGTCTCGACTGTGCAGCGGATCCCCGGTGCTCGGCTGAGTCGAGCGTCGAGGGAGATGAGCGGGGCGCCGATGTGCTCGGCAACGGCGACGTAGCTGGCGTCATCGGCGGACAGGTTGTGTCGCAACTCCCACACCCGCAGACCGAGTAACTCGTAGGGCCAGCGTTCCACGGTGAGGTCCAGGAGATCGGCGTGCGCCTGCGCAGCGACGTCGGCACTGACAAAGCCCGCCGCCTCCTGACGACGAAGGACGTTGCTGGTCTCGAAGTCGACCAGTGCCGGGGCCACCAGCTTGCAGTCTCGCAGCCGAGTGCGCACCCACTCCCCGTCCCGCCCGCCATCGAGCAGCATCGAGACCAGAGCCGAGGCATCGCAGACGATCTGCTCCGTCACCGCCGTTCGGCCCGAAGGGCGTCGAGGATGGACGACGTGTTCACGTGCGAGCCAGTGGCCGCGATACGGGCCCGTGCTCGCGCGAGGACGTCCTCGACGGGGGGGCGAGCCGCGGCCTCGATGTACATGCCGCGCAGATACTCCTGCAGCGACTTCCCCGCGCGCGCCGCACGAGCGGCCAGCTCGTCGCGAACCTCATTGGGAACGTCCCGAACGGTGATGGTCACAGCCATGCCTCCAGTATGGAGTCAATGCCTGCAGTTTGCAGGCGCTAGGGCTTATGCTCGAGCTTGGCGACCGTTGCCCCGTCTGCCCTGTCGGAGGCCAGGCGGTGCGCGTGGGTCACGTCGAGCTAACGGCGCGACAGCTCGATGACCGGGATCACGCGGGTCGTCTTCTGCTCGTAGGACCGGAACCCCTCCGACGCCGCAGTGAGCCGAGCCCACACCGCGTCCCGCTCCTCACCCTCGAGCACACGGGCGCGCACCTCGACCACGCCCTCACCGGGCGCCTCGAGCGTGACCTCCGGGTGCGCCCGCAGGTTGTGGTACCAATCGGGGTTGTCGGGTGCCCCGGCCTTCGAGGCTGCGATCAGCCAGCCCCCGTCGTCGCTGGGGATGGCCGCGAGCGGGGTGATCCGCTCCGTCCCCGTCCTGGCTCCCAGGTGGTGGACCAGGACGAGACCGCGGCCGAAGCCCATTGTCTCGACCGTCCCGTCGTTGGCCCGGAACTCGTCGATGATCTGCTGGTTCCAGTCAGACATGGGTGGCCTCCGCTTGCGTGACGTCGTGGGACGTCCAGCCTAGTAGCGCAACGTCCCCACGAGCCGGGTGAGATTGACGGCGCCGACCTCGGCTGCCTGCGTCGCCTTCGAGCTGATCTCGGTGATGGAGGCGCTCAACTGCTCGGTCGGAGCGGGTGTCGACTGCATGGGGCACGCGCTCACACAGACCCCCGCAGGCTGGACAACCCCTTGTCGCGGCCACGATGGCGGACGAACGGACAGCAGGCTGTGGACAACTTTGAAGGGCCAAGCCCCGAATTCGTTTGACTAGCCTCATGACCACCGGGGTGATCGACGGCACGGAAGAGGCAGCCCTCGCCGCCGGTGGTGGCCCCGACACCCTCGTCCCCGGCTACGCCTGGCAGGTCGAGTCCATCGCCGACACCCTCAGCTCGTATGCAGCCACCCTCGCCGACACCGCTACCAGCCTCGCCCGAGTCGAGGTCACCGACTGGGCCGGCCCCACCGCCACCGCCGCCCACACCCGCCTCGGACAGGAACCCGCCCGCTGGGCCGGCGCTGCCACCGCCCTCGACACCGCCGCACAGGCCATGAGCCGGTATGCCGCGGCCTTCTCCCCCGCACGGAGCCTCGCCACCCAGGCGGCGCTGCTCTACGACGACTACGTCACGACCTGCTCGGGCATCGCCCACACCCTCGCCGCGGCGTCCGCCACGGACGTCGGCGTAGGCGCCGGACCCCCCGCCTCCCCCGTGCTCGCCCTTGCCCCCACCAGCATCGGCGACCGCATCGCTCTGCTCCTCACCGCCGACGGCCATCCCCTGACCCACGACGCCGCGCGGGCCGCAGACACCCTGCGTCGCAACGCCATAGACGACCTCACCCGCGCCCGCGACATCCTGCGCACCGCCGGTGACGACGCCGCCACCATCCTCATCCGGGCGATGGCCGACGCCCCCCGAGCCCGCACGTTCTGGCAAGGCACGATCCGCCCACCCGGAGCCGAAGGCACCGCCCACGCCGCCCTCGACGGGCTCTCCCTGATCCCGGGTTACGTCGGCCCAGCAGCGGCCGGGCTCAACGCCCTCTGGTACTACTCCGAGGGACGCCGTACCGAGGCAGGCTGGGCCGCAGCCGGCATCGTCCCCTTCGACAAGCTCGCTCACGGCGCCCTTGAAGGCGCCGACGCCTTGCGTCACTCCCGCACCTTCACCACCAAGGCCGAGCTACTCGCCCGCGAGGCGGAGGACCTCGACGGCATGGCCAAGGACTTCGGCCTCACGAAGATCGGGGAGCGCACCTACAGAACCGATTCCGGCCTCGTCCTACGTCCAATCCCAGGGTCGGCCTACGAGGAGAGTCACCGCCTCACCCACCTACTGGCCCACGGTCTGGCGAGCGAAGCGAAGCCCAACCACAGCGTCTTCCTCGGTGGCACACGGGACATCGTCGACCTGATCAGCCGAGCCTGGGCGCGCCATCCTCTCCCAACACTGGATGATTCGCTTCGTTTCGAGGTCGACATGGGCAACGAGGTCGTCGGCACTCGTGGTGAACGGCGCCTGGCACTGATCGTCAAGCCCGGGCCCCCTGCCTACCTGATCACCGCTTACCCCATCGGCTGACAGGATTCCCCCATGACGACCGCCACACTGTGCCCGCGCTGCCAGCAGGACGACCTCCGTCTTTGGACACTGGAGCCGACGAAGGAACGGATCGCGCTCTGCCCGGAGTGCGACGCCACGTGGTTGGCTGGGCAGACCCCCGCAGTCGAGACCTACACGGACTTCGAGGACTTCCTCTCGCGCCGAGACCTGCCCTACACCTTCGCTATCCTGCGGGCCTAGAACTGACCTCGCGGCCGGGCGGACAGCCGGACCTCATTGACCGCCACCTCCCCCAGCTCAGACCACGGGCAGGGCGCACGTACGCTCGGCGCACTTCAAGGAGGCTACGGGAAAGCTGCCGAAGTATTGAGAGGGTCAAACCTATGTCCGCGGTCACCCTGTGTCCGAGATGCCAGCAGGACTACCCGCGCAACTACCTTCTGGAGTCCACCCACGAGCCGCTCCTCGTGTGTCCCGAGTGCGATGCGACCTGGCTGGGCGGCACCACCCCGACCTTGTCGACCTTCACGGACTATGAGGAGTTCATGGCCGCCCGAGGACTCGGCTACTACTTCGACGGGCTGCGCCGTCTGCCCTGACGGAACTCCAGGTCGAGGACTCGGGACGTAGGCGCAGATCCCGTGCTCCCTGCGCGCATCGCGTTCGAGAGGATGCCCCCATGGCTCTGGTGATCGACGGAACCCTCAGCGCAACGGCGTTGAGGGCCCAGTCCTCCCCCGAGGACTATGCCGCCGGCGAGGAGGCTGCCGACTTCGTCGAGCACGTCTTCGTCGAGCCGGGCCGGGCGGGAGGCGTCCATCCCGAGATGGCTCCGGCGATCGTCGTCGTCGAGTGGTCACGTGGTCGCCTGAAGAACAGCTGCCCGTGCCGGCGGAGGGGGGTGAGCACCCTGTGCCAGCACGTCGTCGCCGTCGGCCTCGCGGCGCTCGACCACGCCCGACCCCTCGTGCAGCTGCCGCAGACGGTCGAGCCGTCACCGACGCAGCGATGGCTCGCCGAGCTGAGTGCTGACGAGCTGCGCCAGCTCGTGCTCGACCTGGCCGCCACCGGCCCTGACGCCGCAGGCCTCATGGACGCCCGAGTGGCTGGCGCCGCGGGTGACGCCGCGGCCGACGCCGCGGGTGACGCTGAGCCTGTCCACGACGACCTGCTCGAGGTGCTCGAGCTCATCGACGAGACGCTCGTGCCCGGCGACTACCTCGACGACGCCGACAGCATGATGGTCGCCGAGGACGCCGTCGATCTGCTCGACGACCTGGAGGCGCTCCTCGACGAGGGTCCGGCCGAGCGGCTGCTGGAGCCTCTGCGCCGTACCCTCACCCTCCTGCGCGATATCCAGGAGAGCGCGGACGACGGGGCGGGTGCTCTGCTCGGCGCGTCGCAGCGGGCGGCTGACCTCTACGCCCGCGCCTGCAGCGAGGGCCATCCCGACGGCCCTGAGCTCGCTCGGTGGCTGGCCCAGTTCCGCTCAGAGTCGATGGTCGCCCCCATGCTCGGCCTTGAGGCCTTCGCCCCCGCCCTGGGCGACGCGGGCCTGGCGGCCTACCGCACGGCGGTCGCGACGCAGCACCGGCAACGCGGCCGCGCGCACCCTGAGGGGCGGCGCGAGATCGAGCGCATGGTGCTCGAGCTGGCTGACCACGACGGTGACGTCGAGACGGCCGTGGCCGTGCTCGGCCACACCGACAACCCGCCGTATGGAGCGATGCTGGCTCGCCTCGACGCTGCGGGTCGCATCGACGAGGCCCTGCGGGTCGTCGACCTCGCGGTCGCTGCAGGGCGAGTGTCGTTACGCCGCAACGGCCTTCTCGACGAGGCCCGGTTGCTCGACCCGGGTGACGTGGGGTTCCGCTACCTCGCGGCGGGCCGACCCGATGACGCGCTGCGCGCGCTGCGGGGCGTCTTCCAGCGCGAGCCCAGCGACGCGTTGTACCAGGCTCTGCTCGGTTGTGCGAGCCGCGTTGACGCCTATGTCGAGCAGCACGACTGGGCGATGCAGCACGCCCAGGCGCGCGTCGCCAGCGACGGTCACGCGGCGCTGCTGGTCACGCTGCTGCTCGCTGAAGGCGACGTCGACGGGGCCCTCGGGGCCGCCGACGAGCACGGAGTCGGGCCCGCGTGGATGGACCTCGCCGAGGCGCTCGCCGAGACCGACCCTGCCCGGGCGGCGGAGCTGCACCGCCCCACTCTCGAGCTGCACCTGCGGTCGGCCGACAGGCACAGCTACGCACTGGTCGCCTTGCTGCTGACCAAGATGCGAGGTCTGTATGACGCCGCCGGCACCCGCGCCGACTTCGACACCGAGATCCGTCAGCTGCGCGCGACCTACAAGCGACGCAGCCTGCTCATGAAGGAGCTCAACCGCTCGAAGCT
>JBBRNQ010000178.1:0-7149 GCA_038230235.1 Actinomycetales bacterium | reverse complement strand
CGCGAGTGCGCCGAGGCGGTGGACGTCGGCTTCGCCGCGAAGATCTGCATCCACCCCAGCCAGGTGCCGGTGATCCGCGCGGCGTTCACCCCCGCCCCCGAGCAGGTCGAGTGGGCCCGCGCCGTCCTCGAGGCGGCGCGTACGGAGCACGGCGCGTTCCGCTACGACGGGCGCATGGTCGACGAGCCGCTCCTGCGACAGGCCCGTGCCGTCCTCGCCCGGGTCGACTGACGACGGATCCGCCCGCCCGCCAACGGTTCCGCAGCGTCGCGCAGGACCGGTGCGAGCGGCGGCGTACGGTCGGGGAGTGCCCCCTGCAGACGTGCCCTTCGTGCGCCAGGTCGTCGTCGACTGCGCCCGCCCGCGACCCCTGGCGGAGTTCTACCGCCAGCTGCTCGGCTACGCCTACCGAGGGGGCGACGCACCCCCAGCGGCCGGTGAGCCCGACCAGGTCGGTGACGACTACCTCGTCATCCGTCCCGACGGTGACGACCCGGGCAGCGGTCGTGGGCTCGGGTTCTGCGCGGTGGACAACTACCAACCCCCGGCGTACGGCGGCGCCGAAGGCTCCGCCACGGGCGCGGTCCGGCAGATGATGCACTTGTGCATGACGGTGCCGGACAAGGACTCCCTTGCCCGGCAACGCGATCGGGCGATGTCGCTGGGCGCAGTGCTGCTCGACGACCGCTTCGACGACCCCGACGAGGCCCTCCTCGTGCTGGCGGACGTCGCCGGTCACCCGTTCTGCCTCTACGTGCCCTGACTCCGGGTCGACGCGCCAGCCACCCGGGGTGCGCTGTCCGAGCCCGGTCGGAGGAGGCGGGTGGGGGTCACTGACCGGTCAGTCGACGCGTCCCCGGTCGAGCCGGTCGCCCGCCGAGCCGTCGCCCTCGGCCAGCATCCCGTCGAGGTCACGCCCATCGTGCAGACCGTCGGTCAGGGACCGGAACGCGGCCCACCGGCCACCCCCCAGGAGGGCGGCCTGCGCCGGCCAGGACGACGGGTCGTGCACCTGGTATCGAGGACCCGCTTCGGCGAGCATCTCCTGCAGCCGATGGACCGGGGTGGCTGCGAGCCCGGCCCACGTGGTGATCCCGTTGCGCACCAACAGACCGGAGATGACCGGACCGACACCGTCGACGTCCGTGAGGTCGTCAGCCCGCACCCGTCCACCGATGGCGGCCGGGGCTTCGGTGGTGGGTCCCTCCCCCCCATCAGCCGCGAGAGCCACGACACCAGGCGCGAGTGCCGTCTCCACCTCCGGGCTGACGCGCGAAGCAGGGCTCGCTACCTGCGGCGACGCGTCGGTCGCGTCGGCCTCGTCGGCCCGGTCCGCCTCGTCCGTCACGGCTGCGCCGCCGGCGTCGACACCGATCGCGGAAGCCGCCCGCGCAGCACTGAATCGGGTCTCACTCAACCGGCCCTCGAGATCAGCCACCTGGGCCCGCAGGCCGACGAGGATGCCCTGTGGACCCTCGAGCTGCGCCAGCCTCGCTCTCAGGCGCTCCTGCTCGTCGCGGTCACTGCGGGCACCAGCAGCCGCACCGCCGTCGTGGGCCGTCAACAGCCTGTCGTTCTCGACGACCGTGAGCCGGGCTGCGAAGACCGCTGCCTCGTGGTCGCAGGAGTGCTGGTGCGGCCAGAGGCGGCGCCCGAGGAGCCACGCGATCACCATGGCCAGGAGGGTGGCGAGCAGCCACCAGCCCCAGGACCGCGCCAGGAAGTACCCCATGGCGGTCAGCTGCCCGTCGGGTTCTGCAGGGCCAGCTGCAGCTCGGCCAGCCGTGCGGTCAGGGTCGCGACCGTGCCGTCGTCGCCGTCGTGCTGCGCCACCGCGGCGCGCAGCACCGCCAGCGTGCCCGGGTCGGTCGCGGCGCGCCTGACGCCGATCTCCATCTGCTGCTCGGCGATACGGGCCTGGGCGGCCTTCAGCTCCTGCTCGTGGGGAGCGCAGTGCCTGCGGTCGAGCCGAGCCGACCAGACGTGCACCACCAGCCAGGTGAGGGCGACCGCCACGACGGCAGCGAGGAGCCACCACAGCCAGAGGTGACGCAGGAAGAAGCCCATGCCGTCAGCGTCCCTTCACGAGGAGCTCGACGCGTCGGTTGGCTGCGCGTCCGGCGGCGGTCGAGTTCGGGGCCACCGGCTGGGCATCGCCGTAGCCCACGGCGGTCAGTCGGTCCGCTGACACCCGCTGGGAGACCAGGTAGGCCCGGACCGCAAAGGCCCGCACCCGGCTGAGGGGGAGGCTGTCGAGCGGGTTGCCCGAGCTGTCGGTGTGGCCCGCCACCGTGATGGCCAGGCTCGGAGCCTGGAGCAGAAGGGCCGCCGCCTGGTCGAGGGTGACCCGCGAGGAGGGCGTCAGCTCCGGGCTGCTGCTCACGAAGGTCACAGGACGCAGCGTCAGCAGGGCCACGAGCCGAGCCTGCAGCTCCTGGGCCGTGAGCGCGGCGGTGCTGCCGCCCGGGCTCGGGGCCGCCGCGGCGGTCAGCGAGCCCGCGACGGTGACGCCGGAAGCGCGGGCGCGGTCGAGCTCGCTGGTGGCGACCGCCAGACCTGCGGCGTCCTTGCCGATGCCCACGACGGTCAGCGTCGTGTTGCTCAGCTGGGCCGAGCCGGTGGTCACCGCGCCGGCGAACGCAGCCACGACGGCCGCGAACCGGCCGACGGCGGCCGTCGTCGCCGCCGTGGTGCCACCCGAGAGCGTGGTCCGGTCGGTGACGCCGGTGGCACCGTACGCAGTCACCGCGGCCGAGAGCACCTGCTGGTGCTGTGCCTCCGTGGCCAGGGAGCCGGTGAGGATCACGGTCGGCTTCCCCTCGACGGTGCTGACGAGGGCTCCGACGGAGATGTCCTGTGGCACAGCGCTGCTGGTGCTCGGGCTCGGGCTCTGGCTCGGGCTCGGGCTCGGGCTCGGGCCCGGGCTGGTGCTTGGGCTGGGGCTGGGGCTGGTAGTCGGGCTCGGGCTGGTGCTCGGGCTCGGGCTCGGTGCCCCCGCCCCGCCACCAGCGGTCACCGCGTCGGTGACCACGTAGGTGACGCTCTCGACGTCACCATGGTGGGGCAGCGTGCGGGCGACGGCGAGGGCCCCGTCCTGGTTCGCCGCCGGTCCGTGCAGGGTCAGGCTGGCCCAGCTGCTGGTGACGCTCACACCGCCGAGGCCGCGCGCGGCCAGGGCAGCCTGCGTCTCGGTCGTGAGCGCCGAGTCGATGCTGGCTCGGGCCAGTGGCACCGCCACGGCGCCCAGGGGCAGGACAAGCAGACCGGCGGCCAGGGCGGACCTCCCACACCGGTGTGTCATCCGTGCTCCTGGGGGCGAAAGGGACGTCGAAGGATGGCCCCGACCCGCATCAAGAACAACGGCACCCACCCGCGCTGTGGGGAGGCGCGTCCAGACACTAGCGCCCCGACCGCCCCCGGGTCCCCCAGTCCCTCGTTTCCCGCGCAAAGTGCCAAGGTTTATCCCCTTTGGAAGCGGACGACCCGACGTACGACGCGTCGTACGATCGGGGCATGAGCCAGCCGCGCCCCCTGAAACGGCTGGGGTTCCTCACGATCGGGCTCTTCGACGAGGCGGACCCCCGCGGGGGGCACGAGTCGACCCTGTCGCTCATCGAGCTCGGTGAGCAGCTCGGTCTCGACAGTGCGTGGCTGCGCCACCGGCACCTGCAGCACGGCATCTCGTCGCCGGTCGCGGTGCTCGCGGCCGCCAGCCAGCGCACCCGCCGCATCGAGCTCGGCACCGCCGTCACGCCGCTCGGCTTCGAGAACCCCTTCCGCCTGGCCGAGGACCTCTCGACCGTCGACGTGCTGAGCGGCGGGCGGCTCAACCCCGGGGTCAGCGTGGGCCCGCCGGTGCACTGGGACGACGTCCGGGCCGGGCTCTACCCCGACTCCGGCGACGTCGAGGACTTCTCCTACACCCGGGTCGAGCGGCTGCTCGCAGCCCTGCGCGGCGAGCCGGTCAGCACCTTCGAGGGCACCCAGGGCATCGAGACCTTCTCCCGCCGGATCCAGCCGCACGCCGCTGGCCTCGCCGACCGCGTCTGGTACGGCGCCGGCTCACTGCGGTCAGCCCAGTGGGCCGGCTCCCGGGGCCTCAACCTGCTCACCAGCAGCGTGCTCACCGGGGTCGACCCCGGCGGCCCGGTCGACTTCGCGCAGCAGCAGCGCGAGCAGGTCGACCTCTTCCGCTCCGTGCACCCCGACGGCGAGTCCGCCCGGGTGTCACAGGGACTCGTCGTCATCCCCACCGACGGCGCATCTCGTGAGCAGGCCGCCCGATACGAGGCGTACGCCGCGTCGCGGCTCGAACGCACCCTCACCCCCCAGGGCCCGGCTGGACTCCTCTTCGCCCCCGACCTGGTCGGCCCGAGCGAGCAGCTGGCCGCGCAGCTCACGGCCCACGCCGGGTTCCAGGCCGTCGAGGAGGTGGCCATCGCGCTGCCGTTCACCTTCGGGCACGACGACTACGTGCAGATCCTCACCGACCTCGCCACCCACCTCGGCCCCCTCCTCGGCTGGTCCCCCCAGCCCTGAGCGGGAGGACCCAGCCACCCTCCATACGTCGCCTTGTTGCTCCCACCGTGCCCGTCTCGAGCCCTCAGGACGCCAGAACGGGTGCATCGCGAGCAACAAGGCGACGTGAGGGGGAGGGACGACGTGAGGGTGAGGGACGACGTGAGGGGGGCGGGTGGGGTCGGGGAGCTGGGGGTCAGGTCGCGGGGGTGGGGAGGAGCTCGCCGGCGGGCACCTCCGCGGTGAGGCGGTTGCCCGCCGGGGCGAGCGGGCAGGCCCAGGCCGGGTCGTAGGCGCACGAGGGGTTGTAGGCGAAGTTGAGGTCGACGACCCAGTCGTGCCGGACGCGCCCGAGGTCGGCACCCTTGACGGTGTCGAGCACGTAGCGCCCGGCGCCGTAGGTCGTCGGCCCCGCGGTCGCGTCGCGCAGGGGCACGAACACGCTCCCGCCGTACGACGCCAGCCACCACACGTCGAGCGACCCGAGTCCTGGCAGCTCGAAGCGGCCGATCCGCTCGAAGGGCGCGACCCCGTCGCTGCCGGTCTGCGGCGCCCACGCCTGCGGCGGCGCCGGCTCCACGGGCACGACGAAGCGGAAGTCCGGGTCGTATGCCGCGTGCCTCAGCTCCTGCCCCGGCTGCCGGGCCGAGGCAGGGTGGGTCGCGAACATCGCGGCCCGCCCCGCGACCCAGGCCGCGTGGGCGGTGGCGGGGTCGGGCTCGGCGCGCACGGCGGCATACAGGGCGTGCACCTCCCGTCGCCAGGCCGCGACGGCGAGGGGGGCGGGCGAGCTCATCGGCTCAGGCCTCCGCCCGAGTCGGCCCCAGCGGAACGCTTCTTCGCCAGCGGGTCCGGCGGGTCGCCGTCCTCGCTGGCGTCCCCTGCGTCACCGAGGATGGGGGTCTGCTCGCGCACGTAGTAGGCGGTGAGCAGGGCGTACAGCACGAGCATGGCCACCGGGCTCAGCAGGCCGATGGCGGTCACCACGGGGTAGATCAGTGCCCCGATCCCGAAGCGCCGCACCGCGCGTCGCGCCTCCTCGCGGCCCACCGGTCGCAGGGTCAGGCCGCTGCGCGCCATCCGGGACAGGAGCAGGGTGAAGCTGAGCGCCATCCCCTCCATGGCGGCGCCGTACATCAGCACCGCTGTGGTCGCGCTGCCGTCGCCGCGGGTGAGGAAGCCCGCGAGTGACGCCGTGGTGAAGGGGATGGTCGTGACGAACATCAGGAGCAGGAGGTTGACGAAGAGGATCGACCGGTTGGCCCCCGTCACCAACGACAAGAGCGCGTGGTGGTTGACCCAGATGACCCCGATGACGAAGAAGCTCACGGCGAAGGCGACGAACGACGGCCACTCGTGGGCCACCTGCTCGCCGATCGTCTCGGGCGCCGCGGAGTCGACGTGGAGGTCGAGCACGAGCAGCGTGATGACGACGGCGAGCACGCCGTCGCTGAAGGCTTCGAGCCGGGACTTGTCGATGCCGCAGGATGCCACGGATCGCCGCCCCGCGGAAGGGGTCCGCGCAGGCGCCGGGTGGTCCTGGCTGGGGCAGCCTGTCGTGGCAGGGTCAGGTGCGAGCGTCGTGCAGGGGGCGGGCCCGGGAGAAGGCGAGCAGGGCGGCGCCCGCGACGACGAGGTGCATGACCATCAGGCCGACGACGGCCGTCCACGACGCGTTCGGCAGGCCGTCGTTCACGCCGACCAGTATGTCGGGCACCAGGCTCACCAGGACCACGGCGGGAGCGAGCCAGCGCATCGTCGAGGCGGCGCGCGAGGTGCGCGAGATCAGCCACCACGCCACGCTGGCGACCACGATGCCGATGACGGTGAAGAAGAGGTAGGCGCCGGGCTGGAGGGGGACGAAGTCCGGGGAGGCGCCGGCCGCGACCGTGATCGCCGCGACGGCCGCGTCGCCGATGCCTGCGACGACGATGGCGGCGAGGGCGGCCAGCGGCAGGGCGAAGCGTCGCGTGGCCGTGACGGGGACGGCGCTCACGGGAGGTCTCGGCGGGTGGTGGTGGGGGTGAGGGTGGTCATGACGGGTGTCCCTTCGTTGGCGGAACCGGTGACTTGAAGCATCAAGTGAGAGCGTCGCAGAATTGACTTGATACGTCAAGTCATGGTCGGCTGACCGGGTGGACGACACCGACTCCCCCACCGACGACGTGCCGTGGCTCGACGCCGACGAACGCCGCACCTGGCTGGCCCTGCTGCAGCTGACGACCCTGCTCCCGGGGTCGGTCGAGGCGCAGCTCGGCCGCGACGCCGGCCTCAGCTTCTTCGAGTACTCCGTGCTCGCGGTCCTGTCGGAGCGCCCCGACGGCATCGCGCGGATGAGCCAGTTGGCGATGATGGCGAACGGCTCGCTGTCGCGCCTGTCCCACGTCGCCCGTCGGCTGGAAACGAAGGGCTTCATCCGCCGAGAGCCCCTGCCCGAGGACGGCCGGATCACCGTCGCCGTGCTCCTCGAGCCGGGTCGTCGCGCGGTCACGGCCGCCGCCCCAGGGCACGTACGGCACGTCCGGTCGCTGTTGTTCACCGCCCTGTCACGGGCGGAGCAGGTCGAGCTCGGCCGGCTGGCGGCCAAGGCGGTCCTGGCGGTCGACTCCCCCGTCAGTGCCGCGATGCGGG
>JBBRNQ010000177.1:0-7202 GCA_038230235.1 Actinomycetales bacterium | reverse complement strand
TCAGTCGAGGTAGTCGCGCAGGACCTGTGAGCGGCTGGGGTGACGCAGCTTGCTCATCGTCTTCGACTCGATCTGACGGATCCGCTCGCGGGTCACGCCGTAGACCTTGCCGATCTCGTCGAGCGTCTTCGGCTGGCCGTCGGTCAGCCCGAAGCGCATCGAGACCACACCCGCCTCGCGCTCGGAGAGCGTGTCGAGCACCGAGTGCAGCTGCTCCTGCAGCAGGGTGAAGCTCACGGCGTCGGCGGGGACCACGGCCTCGGAGTCCTCGATGAGGTCTCCGAACTCGCTGTCGCCGTCCTCACCGAGCGGGGTGTGCAGCGAGATGGGCTCGCGGCCGTACTTCTGGACCTCGACGACCTTCTCAGGGGTCATGTCGAGCTCCTTGGCCAGCTCTTCCGGAGTGGGCTCACGCCCGAGGTCCTGGAGCATCTGACGCTGCACCCGCGCCAGCTTGTTGATGACCTCGACCATGTGCACCGGGATGCGGATGGTGCGCGCCTGGTCGGCCATGGCCCGGGTGATGGCCTGGCGGATCCACCACGTGGCATACGTCGAGAACTTGTAGCCCTTGGTGTAGTCGAACTTCTCGACCGCCCGGATGAGCCCGAGGTTGCCCTCCTGGATGAGGTCGAGGAAGAGCATGCCGCGACCCGTGTAGCGCTTGGCGAGCGAGACGACGAGGCGCAGGTTGGCCTCGAGCAGGTGGTTCTTGGCCTTCTTGCCGTCCTGGGCGATCCACCACAGCTCGCGCTTGAGCTTCATGTCGATCTTGTCACCGGAGTTGAGTCGTTCCTCACCGAAGAGGCCAGCCTCGATGCGCTTGGCCAGCTCGACCTCCTGCTCGGCGTTGAGGAGCGCGACCTTGCCGATCTGCTTGAGGTAGTCCTTGACCGGGTCTGCCGTCGCGCCTGCGGTCACGACCTGTTGGGCGGGGGCGTCGTCCTCGTCGTCGTCACGAATGACGAAGCCAGCCTCCTCGGACTCCTCCTCCGCCACCGGCTTGGCCTTGGCCCCGGGGGTGCCGTCGTCGTCGTCGTCATCGTCGTCGGCGTCGGCGGGGGCCGCGTCCTTGCCCCCCTTGGTGACCTTGGCGTCGACGGGAGCCGCCACCGCGGTCTCGAGGGAACCCGGCTGCGGCGCTGCGGGGTCGGCCTCCGCGGCAGCCGCGTCGGTTGCCGGCGAGGCCGTCTTGGTCGTCGCCTTCACGGCCCTCTTGGCCGCCGCCTTCTTCGCGGGGGCGGTCGGCGCGACAGCGGCGTCGGCGACCTCACCCGTGGTCTTTGGCGCGGCCACCTTCTTCGCCGGCGCCTTCTTCACGGCCTCGACAGCAGGAGCGTCGGACCCCTCGAGGGTCGTCGCCTTCTTGGCCCGTGCCGTCGTCGTACGCCGGGAGGTCGTCGTCGCGACGGCCCGGTTCGCCGTCTCCTCGTCCAGGGTCACGGTGATGCCGTGGTCGTCGAGGGTACGCAGCACGACCTTCATCCTCGCCGGGGCGATGGCCGCCGTCTCGATGGCCTCACGCAACTGACCCCCGGTCACGCTCCCCCGGGTGGTCCCCGACGCGAACAGCTGCTGGAGTGCAGGATGCCCGAACTCCTTGGGCAGGGCTGCTGCACCGTTCTTGACGTCCTGACTCCCTGAGGAGACCTTCGACACTGACACCGATTACCTTCCGGTTGCATGGCATGGTGACGCCACCAGCAGGCAGCTCCCCAAGGAGCCCCAGCCGCTGGGGCGAAAAAAGACGATCCGGGTCAGGACCGACGAGCTGCCCATCGACATGGGGACTCTCCCTAGCCCGGCCCAGTCGCGTCAGACCCCTCGCTGAAGCCCTTCTCTACCATTATAAAGCCCGCACCCCCGTGGACGCGAAAACAGCCTTGCCGCGTCCCTGCTCGTGATCGGGGCGAAAAGGTCGCCGCACGCACCCGCTCAGACGTGGTCGGCCTTCACGGCGAGGACAGGGCACGCTGCGTCGAGCAGGATCCGCTGGGCGTTGGACCCCAGGATGAGCTTTCCCACGGGGGTGCGCCGTCTCAGGCCGATGACGATCAGCTCGGCGTGAACCTCGTCGACCACCTGCAGCAGGTCGTCAGCAGCGTCCCCGGAGTCGGTCATCTCCCGTGTCTCGTACCGTCGGCCGACGGTGTCGAGCCGTGCCGTCAGATCGGCGAGGTCAGCAGCGAAGGCGGCCTGGGTCTCCTCGTCGAACGGGACGCTGGACCGCACAGTGCGCACGAGCACGAGGTCAACCCCTCGACGCTGGCACTCCTCTCCCGCTCGACGCAGCGCAGCACGACCTTCCTTGGTCGGGACATAACCCACGACGATGGTCACGTGCAGCCTCCTTCGTGGGTCCGCGGTGAACGGAGCGTGATCGGTGGGGTGAGGGGCCCAGGGCCCTTCGCGAGACGCTACCCGAACCATAGCCAGACGTAACCCCGACCACGCGACGCCTCGCCGCCCGACGGCGGGCCGACCGCGTGTCGACAGCGGGCTGACCATCGAGATGTCGACCCGTAGCCGCCCGTCACGCAGGCGACAACAGCTCGGCCAGCTGGATCCCCACCTGGTCGACCTCGACCAGGAACCCGTCGTGCCCGTGCGGCGAGCTGATCGTGCGCAACCTGGCACCCGGGATCCCGGCTGCGAGCTCGGCACTGAGCCTCACGGGGTAGAGCCGGTCGCTGTCGACCCCCACGACGACGGTACGGGCTCTGACGCGGGCGAGAGCGGCCGCCTCACCGCCTCGGTCCCGACCGACGTCGTGCGAGCTCATGGCTTCGGTGAGCACGACGTAGGAGTTCGCGTCGAAGCGTCGCGACAGCTTTCCTGCATGGTGGTCGAGGTAGCTCTCGACGGCATACCGACCACCCGCCCCGAGCGGTTGCTCCCCGCCCTGCGTCTGCCGCCCGAAGCGGTCGTCGAGCTCGAGGCCGCTGCGGTAGGTCACGTGGGCGATGCGTCGGGCGATCCCCAGACCGAGGTCGGGGCCGGAGGCCGCGTCGTAGTAGTCCCCGGCGCGGAAGGCGACGTCTCCCCGGATCGCGAGGAGCTGCGGCTGCGCCCAGGCGATCTGGTCAGCGGTCGCGTGCGCAGTGCTCGCGAGCACCAGCAGGCCCTCGACCCGGTCGGGGAACGTCACCGCCCACTCGAGGGCCCGCATCCCGCCCATCGATCCCCCGAGCACGACGGCCCACTGATGGATGCCGAGCTCGTCGGCGACCCGCGCCTCGGCGGCGACCTGGTCGCGCACCGTGATGAACGGGAACCGGCTGCCCCACGCACGGCCGTCGCTGGTGGGAGTCGCCGGCCCGGTCGTGCCCTGGCACCCTCCGAGGACGTTGGTGGCGACCACGAACCAGCGCTGGGTGTCTAGTGGCTTGCCGGGACCCACCAGGCCCTCCCACCACCCAGGGGAGGGATGGCCCGGGCCGGCCGGCCCCACCACGTGGCTGTCGCCGGTCAACGCGTGCTCGACCAGCACGGCGTTGTCACGTGCGCTGTTGAGCGTGCCCCAGGTCTCGTAGGCGACCTGCACACCGGGCAGCAGCCCACCACGCTCGAGCTCGAGGTCCCCGACGTCGAGGAAACGGCGATCCCCTGCGGGGTCGCCCGGCGTCCAGGCACCCGTCACGGACGTATCACCCCGGGTAACAGTCATCGGTCGGTCTCCTCGTGCTCGCGTTTGCCCGCGCAGACAGCCGGGCCCGGTCATCACCCGGGGCACCCCACCGCGAGGAGGGTTGCCGTCCAGCGAGCCGGGGCTTCGCGCTGGCACTCATGACCTGCTCCCAACTATACCGAGACGCCCGCCGAACTGCCGAGGACCGACGACCATCCGCCGTCGACCGGCGAATGGGGCCGCGAACCGACGCCTTCGAGTTGGTGGCGGGTGAGGGCTCACCCAGCACTGCCGGGCCACCTTCTTCCACAACGCTGACCCTCGACCGGCCCGTCCACACCCTCTCGGTGGGGGTGATGCCCTGGCACCCGAGCGCGTCCACGATCGGCCCATGAACCCTTCCGAGCCCCCCTCCCGTCCCCCCGACCCTCCGTCCTCACCTCCCGTGGGGTCGGCCCCCGCCGGGTCGACACCGTCGGGGCCCGTCCGTCTGCGTGGGCCCGCGGACGTCGTCGCCACGCTCCCCTACCACCTGGGTTACCAGCCGACCGACTCCCTGGTGCTGATCGGTCTGCACGGTCCTGAGGGCACCCAGCTGGGCTTCGTCGCCCGGGTCGACGTGCCTCGCCGCCCGGACGAGGTGTGGCCGACGGTCGATGTGGTGGTCCCGCCCGTGCTGGCGCAGCGCCCCGGCCGGCTGCTGATGGTGGCGTACGAGGACGCCGCCGCAGCAGGGAGCTCTGACCCCCTCTCGCGGGCGGTGCGCGACATGGTGCGCGACGCGGGCATCGAGGTGGCCGAGCGACTCGTCGTGCGCGACGGCCGCTACTGGTCGCCGGACTGCCACGACTCCTGCTGCCCTGACGAGGGGGTGCCGGTGCCGGCACCCCCCGACGTGCCGGCGGTCGCGGACTACGTGCTGCTGGGGAGGTCGCCGCTGCGGCACCGGGACGACCTGGCCGACCTCATCACCCCCCGGTCGGTCGAGGGTGGGCTGGAGGGTGGCGCCGAGGGCTCTGAGGGGTCCGGCGAGCGCGCACGACGACTGGCCGTAGTCGTCGACCTCGGGCGGGCGTTCCAGGACCATCCCTCGCGGGGACGCGCCCAGGGACCGCGTCTCGTCGGTCGGGAGCCCCGCTGTCATGCCCTGCAGGAGTGGGGCTTGACCGCGTGGCGCCAGCTGATGGACGACGAGACCGGGGCCGCCGGGGCCGACGGAGCCGACCCGTGGTCCCCGTCGGAGGCCGCACCGCCCCCGCCACCGCGATACAGAGGCCCGGCACGCCTGTCGCCACCCGACCTCGGGGTGTTGCTGGCCGCCTCCCTGCGTGACGTCGCGCTCCGCGACCTCGTCATCACCTGGCTCTGCCCCGGATCACTCGACCTCGACCTGCTCGACCCCGCGCTGGTCCATCGCGCTCAGGAGATCCTGCCGCCCAGCCTGCCGGACGAAGCCTGCCTCACCCACCGCCTGGCCGCACTGTGCCGGGTCACCCCGCCGAAGACGGCCGCCGCCCCGCTCACCGTCCTGGCGAACCACGTGTGGTGGCACGGCGATGGCGCCCTCGCCCGGATCGCCCTCGACCAGGCGCTGGCCCAGGAGCCGGACTACCGGCTCGCCGTGCTCCTCGAGCGGATGCTCGACCTGGCGATCCCGCCCCGGCGGCGGGTGGCCTGAGAACACCGTCGTGGGGTTGCTCAGGAGACGACGCGACCCTGCACCGTACGGGGGTCCCCCGAGGTCGGGGCGTCCTGGGGACGGCCCCTCGCGTCGCGCGGACCGGGCCCCTCGTCGCGGGGCGTCGCTCCGCGAGACCGCTCCCAGGTCAGGAAGCCCTCTGTGTCGTGCACGAGGGTGGCGGCCAGCCACGCGACGACGATCGCGTCGTCCGCGAGCCCGAACAGTCCGAGGATCCCCTCGGGGACGAGGTCAACCGGCGACACGACGTAGATCCCGGCGAGGAGGAGCAGGCCCAGGTGTCCTCGCGTCACCGCGACGTAGTCCCCCCTCACCACGGCTCGCGCGAGTCGTGGCACCGCCCGCCCTCGCTCCGCCAGGCCGGGGGTCCCGGGGCGCAGCGCGGTGCGCAGTGCGGTGACGACGCTCATGATCAGGCCGGTGCGGGACTTCGCTCCGGCGCGGCCGGGCTGCTGGCGAGCGGGCATGGGACTCCTCGTGGGTGCGTGGCCGTGGATGGTGGCACCCGTCTCAACGTCGGTGTGGGCCGTCATGATCCCGCCTCCCGGCTCGGAGCAGCCGACGTGACCGCTTCGTGACGTGACCGCGGGGGTAGCGCCTCAGCGAGAGGTGCCGTAGGCCGGGAACTCCTCGCGGGCGTGGTCCGCGATCTTCTTCAGCAGGTAGACGTCGAGGCCGCCCCCCACCAGACCGCCGACGATCGGCACCCCCTTGCCCAGCCGGGCGAGGCTGGAGCGCCCCACCTGCGAGACCAGCCGGAAGCCGATGGCCTTGTTGACGACCATCAGTGCGGGCCCGGGAAGCCGCTGAGCGGCGAGGTTGGTGAGCCGGTGCCCACCACCCGCTACCCCCGCCTTCTTGAGCAGGTCGTCCGCGTCGGCGCCGACGAGGGTGAGCAGGACCGCGGTGCGGATCTGTGGGACCCCGAGGTCGTAGCCGCGCAGGGACGCGATGGCGGCCGTCATCCGGCTCGCGATGAGGTAGAACTCCAGCACGTTGGCCGGGAGCGCGACCGGCATGGTGACGAACCCGCCGAGCCCGGTGACGAACCCGCCGGCACCGGCGGCCGCGAGGTGGCTGCGCACGACCTTGTCGATGGCGGCCTCGGTGTCGGACGCACCGCGACGTGCCGACGCGGCGACGGCCACTGCCCCGTCGAGGGGGCCCTTTCCGTCGATCCCGGTGTCGAGCAGCCGCTCGACGAGGCGCACGGACGTCCCTGCCAGCCCTCCGGGGGTGCTCCCACCCCTCGCGCGCTCACCCTCCGCGCGCTCGAGGGCCGAGCCCGGCACCGTCGTGGTGTCGCTAGCCCTGCCGCTGAAGATTCCCACGGTGTCGCTCCTTCTCGATGATGTGCCCAGTCGGACACCGGCCCATCCAATGAGGCTTCCCTACCCCTCGCAACCTCCTTCCACCCCTCGGCTCGGGTCGGCGAGGTCTCCGACGCACCGGGCTGGAGGTCGTCGGTGCGGTGGCTGATCGACACATGCCAGCCGACCCCGGGCTCCTCACCCACCATCACCATCAGGTGAGTTCGGCAGCAAGGTGAGATGGATGCGTGGAAGTGACGATCCCCGGCGGGGCGGCCGCCCGTGGTGCTCGTCTCGGGGAGCCGGCGCCAGGGCCGAGCACTTGCCCATGAGCGGGTGCGTCCTTCCGCCCAGACAGGGCCCGTCGGACCCGTGCCTGCCGCCTACTGGGGAGGCCCGACCGCCGATCGCGGCAGTCGGCAGCCGGACCCGGGGAGGTCGACTCTGAGTCGCTGGGGTTGGCTGCGTCTCTGGGGGAGGTTGACTCAGAGTCGCTGCGCTCGGCTCATGCTCTAACAGCAGCCAACCTCAGGGGCTCTGAGTCAACCTCCGCCGGAAGGGCAGC
>JBBRNQ010000176.1:0-7276 GCA_038230235.1 Actinomycetales bacterium | reverse complement strand
TCCGGATCGACCTGCTCGACCGGCGCACGAGCGCCGTACGGGTGGCCGCGATGCTCACCCTGGGGGTCCTCGTCCTGGCCGTCCCGACCGCCCTGGCCGCGCTGGCGACGCTCGCCTGGCGCGCTGGGCCCTGATCCAACCCCGGTCGCCGGTAGGCGTCTGGCCCTCACTCACCCCCACCCGTCCGCCAGGCGTCTGGCCCGGACCCCACCCACTCGCCCGGTATGCAGCGTTGCCACCCCTTCTGTCCTCCCCGACCGGTCAGGGCCCAGCATCCAGAGGGCGCGCAGGAGGTGTCGGCGTGACAGACTTTTGGTGTTGCGGAACACGAGGGGACCCACCCGGTGCAGGGGCACAGGGCGACCGTCCCCACCGGGAGGTGACTCCGTGGGATCACAGTGCTGTCTCAGGCCCGCCGATGGGCCCGACACGTGGTGGCCGTCACGCTGCCCCGAGACGACGCCGTCCAGTGGCCGTCCTGCTCGTCTCCCTGCTGGCCCTGGTCGCGATCGCCGGCGGCGCGTGGTGGTTCGTCGGGCCGCACGCCGGGCGCACGACGGCGTCGTCCCCGGTGCCCACCTGCAGCGGCGACCGCCAGACCGCGGGGGTCGCCGTCACCCCGGCCCTGGCCGCCGTCGCCGCCCGGGCCGCGGCGCGTGTGAGCCGCCGGGCGCCGTGCCTCACCCTCGAGCTGACGGCCGCCGACTCGGCGACGGTCGCGCAGACCTTCCTGGGCGACTCAACCCGACCGGACGCCTGGCTCAGCGACTCGAGCGTCTGGCTGACCGCCGTCAGGGCCGCCCACCCCGACCGGCTCACGGCCGACCAGCAGGTGGTTGCCGTGGGCCCGATGGTGCTGGCCGTGCCCGACATCGTGGTCTCGACGGTGCGCCCCGACGTCACCGCGGCGACCTGGTCGAGCGTCATCTCGGGGTCGAGCCGGCTGCCGATCACGCTCCCCGACCCCGAGACGAGCACGAGCGGTCGACTGCTGCTGCTCACCGGCGCAGCCGCGATCGAGGCGAGAGCAGGACGACCTGCCCTGGCGAACACGCTCATGGCCTGGGCGCACACCCCCATGCTCTCGCAGGCTGATCTGTTCGCCGCGCTCTCCTCGGCGGCCCCGCGCAGCTTTCCCACCTCGGAGCAGTCCGTCGTGTCCTTCCGCGACTCGCACCCCGGGCTCGTCACCGCCGTCGTGCCCTCGGGAGGCACCCCGGCCTTCGACTACACCCTCGCCACGAGCGCTGGGCTGAGCCCCGACGCCACAGCCGCCGTCACGGCCCTGCGCGAAGAGCTCGGAAGCGACGAGAGCAGGAGCGACCTCGCCGCCGCCGGCTTCCGCCCCGACGCCTCGTCGGAGGGCAGCGGGGTCACGGGGGTCACGGCCGCCAAGGTCACCTACGCGAAGCTCCCGCCGACCGCCCAGCAGGGCGTCACCTACGCGACGTGGCAGGCCGTACGCACCGACTCCCGCATGCTCGCCCTGCTCGACACGTCGGCGTCGATGGGTGAGAAGGTCGGGTCGAGCACCCGGATCGCGCTCGTCACCGGTGCTGCCAAGCGCGCCGTCGGCCTGCTCCCCAGCTCGGCCGAGCTGGGCACGTGGGAGTTCGGGCAGGACAAGGGTGGCCCGGGCCTCAGCTGGAACGAGCTGACACCGATCGAGCAGCTCGACACCTACCACGGCGGCATCGCCCACCGACAGTCGGCCGTCGACGTCCTGCGCGCCCTGCCCGGACGGGTCGCGGGAGGCACGGCGCTCTACGACTCGGTGCTCGCGGCCTACCAGACCATGCGCTCCTCCTTCGACCCCAAGCGCATCAACTCGGTCGTCGTGCTCACCGACGGCCGCAACGACGCCCCCGACGGCCTGACCCTCGACCAGTTGCTGGCCAGGCTGAAGCAGCTGAACGACCCTGACCGGCCGGTCCTCGTCGTCACGGTCGGTATGGGGCCCGACGCCGACGCCACCGCGCTCCGCGCGATCTCGACGGCCACCGGGGCCAAGAGCTACCTCGCCCGCAACCCCGCCGACATCGACGCCGTGTTCCTCGACGCGATCCTGTCGCGTAAGTGCACCGCCACGGGCTGCACGGGCTGACGGGCCGCCCACCCCCTCGCTGCTCCCCGGGTCCAGTCCGCCCGTCCGCCGGGCGACACGGCATACGGTAGGCGCATGCGCGTCCTCGTCAGCGGCGGTGCCGGCTACATCGGCTCGCACACCGTCCTCCAGCTCATCGCCGCCGGCCACGACGTCGTCGTCGTCGACAACTTCGGCAACGCCAAGCCCGCGGTGATCGGGCACCTCGAGTCGCTTTCCGGGGAAAGCATCCAGGTGCACGCCTTCGACCTCACCGACAAGGACAAGACGGAGGCGCTCTTCGCGTCGGAGCCGATCGACGCGGTGATCCACTTCGCCGGTCTCAAGGCCGTCGGTGAGAGCGTGCAGATCCCGTTGGAGTACTACGAGAACAACCTCGAGTCGACCTTCTCGCTGCTGCGGGCGATGCGGCGCCACGGGTGCTCGACCCTGGTCTTCTCGTCGTCGGCGACGGTCTACGGCGACAACGCGCCGGTGCCGTACCACGAGGACTACCAGCCGCTCTCGGCCTCGAGCCCCTACGGCCGCACCAAGGTGATGATCGAGCAGGTCCTGCGCGACGTCGGCGCGATCGACGAGTCGCTGCGGATCGCGATCCTGCGCTACTTCAACCCCGTCGGGGCCCACCCCTCCGGGGAGATCGGCGAGGACCCGCAGGGCATCCCCAACAACCTCATGCCCTTCATCGCCCAGGTGGCGGTCGGTCGCCGTGACCGCCTGCAGGTCTTCGGCGACGACTACCCCACCGCCGACGGCACCTGCGAGCGCGACTACATCCACGTCGAGGACCTCGCTGCCGGGCACGTCGCCGCGCTCAACGTCATCGCCGACGCCCCGGCCGACCACCGCGTCCGCACGTGGAACCTCGGCAGCGGCACGGGCACCTCGGTGCTCGAGGTCATCCACGCCTTCGAGCGGGTGAGCGGACGCCCCATCCCCTACGACGTCGTGGGCCGTCGCGCGGGCGACCTCCCCGCCTACTGGGCCGACCCGGCCCGAGCGAACGCCGAGCTCGGCTGGCACACCACGAAGACCATCGACGACATGTGCGCCGACACGTGGCGGTGGCAGAGCGCCAACCCCCACGGGTACGACGACCCCGCCTGACCTGGCGCGGAGTGCGTCGCGCCCGCTGTGCCGTGCCCCCCGCGGGGGGGCACGCCACACTGCGGGTGCGGACTGTGCCGTGCCCCACGAGGCGGGGCACGGCACACTGCGGGTGCGGACTGTGCCGTGCCCCACGGGGCGGGGCACGGCACAGGGCCGGGGGAGTGTGTGCGCTCGTGCCCGCCACTGGTTGGATCGAGGCATGACCTCGCCGTTGCACGTGACCTTCGTGTGCTCGGGCAACATCTGCCGCTCGCCGATGGGCGACGTCGTCCTGCGTGACCTGCTCGCCGAGGCCGGGCTGGCCGGGCAGGTCACCGTCGACTCCGCCGGCACCGGATCCTGGCACGTCGGCGACGGGGCCGACCCGCGCACGGTGCAGACCCTGGCCCGGCACGGCTACGACGGGAGCCGGCACGTGGCCCAGCAGTTCCTGCCCGGGTGGTTCGACGGGCGCGACCTCGTGCTCGCTGCCGACTCCGGGCACCGGCGGACGCTCGCTGGGCTGGCCCGCACCGATGACGAGCGCGCCCGCATCCGGCTTCTGCGCGAGTTCGACCCGGCGGCAGTCGCCAGCGGCGACCTCGAGACGGACGACCCCTGGTACGGCGACACCGAGGACTTCGAGCGCTGCTACCGCGAGGTCGAGGCAGCGTGCCGGGGACTCGTGGTGGACCTGCGCGCGCGGCTCGCGCAAGGGGACCCGTCATGAGGACCCTGCGTTACGTTGCCGTGTTCACCGGCTCCACGATGGGCGACGACCCGCGGTACGCCGCCGCCGCCACCGAGCTGGGCCAGCACCTCGCCATGGCCGGGATCGGGGTGGTCTACGGCGGCGCCCACGTCGGTCTCATGGGCCTGGTCGCCGACGCCGCCCTCGAGGCCGGCGGTGAGGTCATCGGGGTCATCCCCCTGGCGCTGCACGAGCGCGAGCTGGCCCACCAGGGCCTCACCGAGCTGGTCACGACCTCGACGATGCACGAGCGCAAGGCCGAGATGGCCTCTCGCGCCGACGCGTTCGTGGCCCTCCCGGGAGGCGCGGGCACGCTGGAGGAGATCTTCGAGGTCTGGACCTGGCAGCAGCTCGGCTACCACGACAAGCCGGTCGCGTTCCTCGACACGGCCGGCTACTGGCGGCCGCTGCTCGCTGCGCTCGCCGGGATGACGGACGCCGGCTTCGTGCGGCGCGCAGCGCTCGACGCGCTGCTCGTCGCCGACCGACCCGAGCACCTGCTGACGCTCCTGCGCGAGCAGCGCTGACTGCCGCCGCGGTCCGTTCATCGGGTGACCCGCGCTCTGGGAGACTGGGCCCATGAGCTCGACTTCCACACCGTTCGCCGACGCCGTCCCCCCGATCGCCCTCGGCGCACTCGACGGTCGCTATCGCGGTGCGGTGGCACCGCTCGTCGAGCACCTGTCGGAGGCCGCGCTCAACCGCACGCGGGTGCACGTCGAGGTCGAATGGCTCATCCACCTCACCGACCACGGTGTGGTGCCGGGCGTGCGAGCGCTGACCACGACCGAGAAGCTCGCCCTGCGGGAGTACGTCTCCGGCTTCGGCACCGACGAGGTCGCCGAGCTGGCGGTGATCGAGCGCGAGACGGTGCACGACGTCAAGGCGGTCGAGTACTTCCTCAAGCGGCGGCTCGCCGTCGTCGCCCCCGAGGACGCCGACCGCGGTCTCTCCGAGCTGATCCACTTCGCCTGCACGAGCGAGGACGTCAACAACCTCTCCTACGCCCTCATGGTGCAGGGCGGGGTCCGCGAGGTCTGGCTGCCACGCGCGACGGCCCTCGTCGACCAGGTCGCCGACCTCGCCCGCGACCTGCGCGCCGTACCCATGCTCGCGCACACCCACGGCCAGCCGGCGACGCCCACGACGCTCGGCAAGGAGCTCGCTGTGCTCGCGCACCGGCTCCGCCGGCAGCTGCGCCGCATCGGGGCGGCCGACTACCTCGGCAAGCTCAACGGCGCCACCGGCACCTACGGCGCGCACCTCGCTGCCGTCCCCGACGCCGACTGGCCCGCGGTCAGCAAGGCCTTCGTCGAGGGGCTGGGGCTGACGTGGAACCCCCTCACGACCCAGATCGAGAGCCACGACTGGCAGGCCGAGCTCTACTCCGACATGGCGCGCTTCAACCGCGTCCTGCACAATCTCTGCACGGACGTGTGGACCTACATCTCGATGGGCTACTTCGCGCAGGTGCGGGGTCAGGGCACGGTCGGCAGCTCGACGATGCCCCACAAGGTCAACCCGATCCGCTTCGAGAACGCCGAGGCCAACCTCGAGGTGAGCAACGCCCTGCTCGACGTGCTGGGCTCGACCCTCGTGCAGTCGCGACTGCAGCGCGACCTCACCGACAGCTCGATGCAGCGCAACATCGGCTCGGCCTTCGGTCACTCGATGTTGGCCCTGGACAACGTCGCTCGCGGTCTCGCCGGGCTCGACGCGATGCCCGCGACGATGGCCGCCGACCTCGACGCCAACTGGGAGGTGCTCGGTGAGGCGGTCCAGTCGGCCATGCGGGCCCTCGCCGCCCAGGGGGTCGCGGGCATGGACAACCCCTACGAGCGGCTCAAGGACCTCACGCGAGGGCGGCGGATCACCGGCGACGACCTGCGCGACTTCATCGCCGGGCTCGGGCTGCCGGACGACGTCGCGGCGCGGCTCACGGCCATGACGCCCGCGTCCTACGTCGGCGCAGCGCCGCAGCTGGTCGACTTCCTGGGTTGAGGGGCGCGGCTGCTGGGGGGTCCGGGCTGCGCGAGTCTCCGTACAGCACGCCGTACGGGGTGGTGGTGCCCCGAGGAGGGGCCGGCACCGTCTGCCACGATGGGGTCATGGCCCAGCGAACGATCGTGACCGTGACCGACGACCTCGACGGCAGCGACGGGGCGGAGTCCGTGACGTTCAGCTTCAAGGAGACGGTGTGGTCCATCGACCTCGGCAGCCGCAACCAGCAGAAGCTGCTCAAGGCCCTCGAGCCCTTCATCACCGCCGGTACCCTGGTCTCGCGACCCCCGGCCAGGCTCCCGCGAGGGTGAGTGCTGAGCCCCGGAGCGCTGGCGGTCAGTGAGAGGCAATCGTGACGAAGCCCGACCTGTTGGTCCTGGCGCAGGCTGAGCGCGCCGATCTCCTCACGCTCCTGCGATCGCTCGACGACGCCCAGTGGCACACACCGTCGCTCTGCCAGCCGTGGCGCGTGCGTGAGGTCGCCATTCACGTCGTCAGCTACGACGAGCTGTCCACCCCCTCCCTCGTGGGTGCGTTCCTCCGCGGTGCCCTGCGGGTCGCGCGGGTGAACGAGGTCGCGCTGAAGAGGTACGCCACGCTCGAACCCGACGACATCATCGACCTCGTCTCCCGCAACCTGCGGCCCCGTGGGCTGGCGTCAGGATTCGGCGGGGGGATCGCGCTGACCGACGGGACCATCCACCAGCAGGACATCCGTCGTGCCCTCGGGCTGCCGCGGACCATCCCGACCGAGCGCCTGCGGTCCGTGCTCGACTTCGCCCTCACCGCTCCGACCCTGCCGGCGCGCAGGAACGTCAAGGGTCTGAGGTTGGTCGCGACCGACCTCGACTGGAGCACCGGCGACGGTCCGCAGGTGACTGGCCCCGGTGAAGCCCTGCTCATGTCCGTGACCGGCCGCCCGCACGCCCTGGGCGAGCTGGCCGGCCCCGGTGCCAGCACGTTGCGGTCGCGGGTCCAGCCCGGAGCCTGAACGAGGCCGCTGAGCCGACACCAAGGGCTGCCTGCAGAGGCGGGCCAGGCGACGGTATGACGCCGCCGGCCCGACACCACGGTTGGCCTGCCCAGCCGACCCACGCGGCGGTGCGAGGTCACCGGCTTGCCCACCGTGGCTGTCCACAGGCGTCTGGGGGTCTTGCCCGAGACACAGGAAACAGATAGAATAGAACACGTGTCCTGCATATCTGCTTGAGTGCAGTTCCGTGCTCAACCGCCGATGAGGTCCTTGAGGGGATGGGGGTCGGTGTCGACGGCCTGCTGGAGAAGCCGGTAGAAGAGCATTCCGCGGGCGCGGGAGTTGCGGCGGTTGAACC